>CAVFRH010000040.1:0-4425 GCA_963624695.1 bacterium | reverse complement strand
TTTCGCATAATTTCAACTAACTCTTTCTTTTCAAAATCATCTTTCGCAATCCAATATCCACAGTTACCGCTTAAAATTTGCGCTCCTTTTTTCCTTGCATCCCGAACCATAATCTTTATAGTAGCAGGCGTAACACCTATATTATGAGCCATATCTTTTTGATGTATGGCATTTTCTTTTCCAATAGGAAGATACCTTTCTAAATTCACCATATATTATACTCCCGACATACTATCTATATACGCTTCGATCTTTTTTACATTGTAAAGCTTACGCCTGCCTATTTGAATAACTGCACCTGCTGCCACTCCTAGGTCTGCAGCAGTATTTTTTCCAAGTGATAGCATTGCCTGCAATCCATTGATATCTACCGCTATTTTATTATTAGGCTCGATATTATTCGTTTTTCGCATATTAATATTTCACTCCTTTTATCAGGTTTACATATTATCATTTTAGGCCTACAATGATAATATCAATATACTGTATACGAATAAAAAAGCAACCAAAATCTAATTTTATGTTTTTTAATCATATACCATTTTGAAATATGCTAATTAAACATTTTCTGCAGGCGTGTCGCTCTATGACACTCTGCGAAAGGCTATGAAAGGCTATGAAATTTAGCCGAACATATTTTTGCTTTATTATTCATATTAAACTTATATGAGCGGAGATGTATTTTTTATGAAAATCCAAAGTAAAAAAGATTTAAATTTACAAATAACGAACCACTTTACGCAAAATTTATCTCGTCTAATGAAAGAAGAAGGTATAAAAACTGATTCTGAATTATTTAATGCACTTGGAATAAGTCAATCTCGGTTTTCTCTTATAAAAAACGGAAAAGCTATGCCTCTTATTTCTGAGGTATTTTTGATAGCTTGTTATTTTGATGTTCCTATCGATTCTCTAGTTAACCCTGTTTATGAAAAATCTCTTTTTTATTATCGTGATATTACATATAGAGATTTACTTCGTATTCTCATAGAACTCTCTCTTGAAAAGGATGCAATTGAGATCATAGAAGGATATACTCTCTCTGATCTGGGCTGCTGTCCGTCTGGTGAATATGGCATTCGTTTAAAAAATGATTCTTACTTGAACGAAAAACTTTCTGAATGGATCAAAGTTATGAAACCTCTAACCAAACTCGATCAATCCGATATATGCGAAACAATCGATTCAATAAAATCTTGGTTTCTCAATAACGTGTCAGATGATTATATTTTTAAGGGAAAATAATTAGGGCCATTAATCTAGTTGCTTTTTCATGGTTAATTGTTACCCCATTTATACCCCGATTTTCACCCCAAAAATAAAGGATATTAGCACGAAAACTAATATCCTTTAATAACATAAGATAAAATGAAAAAGTATAATTTCCCCGTGTAAATACAGGCGTTTTGAATCTCTCTATGGCTTCACTCAAAAAGAGTTAAAATGAATAGCTGAAAAGTCAATGGTTACAACAAACTTTTGTAACTTTTTTTGTTACATCTCTCACGGCAGTGCGAAAAAAAGCTTCGGAATATCACATCCGAAGCCCATTCATTATTCTTCTTTCGTCAATTCTTCAATATCCATTTTCACATCAGCCAGTGTCATCTCGGAAAGTTTTTCTTCCATTGCCTTCTGTACGTCCAAAAGTCTCTTATCCAGAACCTGATGAATATTTTTCCCCACCGGACATTTCTGATTTGGATTTTCATGAAAATGAAATAGTTCCTCATCCGGTGCACATTCCACTGCCTTATATACATCCAGAAATGTAACCTGATCCAATGGCTTTTTTATTGTCACGCCTCCGGTTCCCCTTGCAACTTCTATGAGCCCGGCTGCTTTCAGCTGCTGCAGTATCTTTCGTACAATAACGGGATTTGTCCCTATACTGGCAGCCATAAAATCACTGGTCATCTTCTGATCCATAAATGTATCGATACAGGCAAACATATGAATTGCCATGGTAAATCTGCTGGAAATTTGCATTTTGAGCACCTCTCTTTACCTTTAAGGATAGCATTCTTTCGATGTAGTTTCAACGGTTACATTTCGTATTCACGCACCCCTTAAAGGTTCTTTGACCGCACAGATTTGTACTTTTCATAGATGGAACGGTATTCTTCTTCCACTTCTTCAAATGATCTTACCGTGTAATTCAGCTGGATATGAATTTCCGGCTTCTTGCTTATTTGTAGTTCTCCAAGAAGCTCCTTCAGATCATACCAGAGCATGGCATTGTCAATTTCCTTAAGCTGCTTCTGCTCCTCATCTGTCAAATCAGTCCCAAGAAATTTCTCATAGATCCGACTTAAAAGTTTATCCTCTTGCTCATTATAGGCCGGGATGGATTTCTTAAATGGTCTGGGGACGTCTGACATATAGCATTCACTGGCATCATGAAGCAGACAGGCCAGAATCATTCTCTCTGACAATCCACGAGCCTTAGCTTCCTTTGCGCAGCAGATACAATGTTCACCTACGGACCAGAACGTATGCACATGACCATTTCCCCGACAGATCAGGGACAAAGCGTGGGCAATATCCTGAATGTCGATAACATCCATATCCGGATTCAACGGTTCAAAATGTTTTCCTGTGTAAGTTGTAATATAATCGCTCATAAGCCTTAAAACTCCATTACTTTCATCTATTATTTTCTAATTTTTCTCATTATCTTCGTGACTCGCTGACGGTTATATCTTTGCATGATCACAAAACTCATATCCACCATAGCTGCCACCAAAGAGGTTATGATAAATACCGGAAAATCCCCAAGCCAAATTCCCGCCAGAATCGGCAAAAAGCTCAAAACGGCTATTGTTTCATGTACCAGCTCTGCCTGACACATGGCCTGAATAATTTCCTCCCAGGTATGTTTTTTCGGATCAAACAGAGAAGCTTCGTAGGTTGGCATTTTACCCTTCCACTTCTTCACCTTCAATTTTTCATACAAGGACATTTCCCAGTGACTGACCTGATACCATCTTTTCTTATAATTCGCCTTATTATTCATCGTAAGATTGAATCCCAAACCTACCAAAAGTCTCATAATCAGGTGATATGCAATCACCCCGAAGGTAACGGCAACAGACAGCAATATTTTATTGGATGTGCAGCTATACCACACAGATAAAATAATTGTTAAAAGAAGGAATATGATTGCACTTCCATTTAAAGTTTTTTTCAACTATTTGTCGCTCCTTTTTGCTTTCTAATTTCCAAACTATCGTTGGCTCCAGATCAAGTTTTATGTCTTTTTATCAAATTTGAATAAAGCTTATGCTTCTTCCTCTATCCATACTTCTTTTGCGAGATTAAATACCGCCCAGGCCTTCGGCCATCCTGCATAAAAAGCCACATGCGTGACAATTGCAGCGATTTCTTTCTTCGTAACGCCGTGATTCTTCGCGTTCTGAAGATGAAACTTCAAAGAAGAATCCGTGATTCCCTGCGCCATCAAGGCAACTACTGTGATAATGCTCCTCGTTTTCAGATCAATATCCTCATTATTCCAATTTTCTCCAAAAAGAACGTCATCATTGAAATGTGCGAACTCCGAAGCAAACTCTCCCAATGCATCTCTTCCTGCTGTTTGAACTATTTTCCCCATGATAATCCTTCCTCTATTCTGCTATTTTTTCAAGTTGCTACTAAGTGTCTTCATTTTAAACTGATGTACTGCTCGTCGGAAACCGGCTCACACCACTCGTTGCTGCAATCTTCTCCGGGTACTTCAACCGCAATGTGAGAAAACCAGCTGTCCTTTTTTGCTCCATGCCAGTGCTTGACACCTGCTGGAATCATCACAACACTTCCTTCCTGCAGGCTGACAGCATCCTTTCCTTCTTCCTGATACCATCCCTCTCCGGCAGTACAGATAAGAAGCTGACCGCCTCCGCTTTTCGCATGATGAATATGCCAGTTATTGCGGCATCCCGGCTCAAATGTCACGTTTGCAGCAAAGAGTTCCCCCTTTGGATCTGTAAGCGGATTTAAGAATGAATCACCGATAAAGTACTTGGCATATGCTGTATTTGCTGTGCCCGTTCCAAACATATTGTGCTGTTCAAAAGCATCCTTGTTTTCAAATTTCATTATACTACCTCCCTTTGTGTCTTAAAACACACCATTTTAAGTGCTGCATTCACAATAAACCTTAGACCTTACTTCAGGTCAAGATATTTTTGAAAATAATTTGAGAACGTAACGCGTCTGGTGCTGTATAAATAAAGCAGCCAGAGAACTTGGCATAGCTCCAAGTCATTACTTTAAAGTTTTTCTTCCGGTTCTTTAACGCCTGCCGAAAAAGGCGATCACTCTATCCGGACGTAATCCGGGAACTCGTTGGCAACATCGCAAATGCCAACAAAAAAGGAATCTATAAAAGAGTGCGATCTCTTCGATAAATTCCTTAAATCTATA
>CAVFRH010000039.1:0-4040 GCA_963624695.1 bacterium | reverse complement strand
CCAGGAAAATACTGCCCAGATATAAAATGCTGCCCACGGCATCACCTTCCTTTCATGGTAAAGAAAAAGCAGCTAATCCGAAGACTAACTGCCTGATTGATAATATTATTTTCTGTTAGATAAACAGGAATTTACCGCTCATCCCTAACATCTATAATTTCACCTACGAAAACAATATGTGGTTGCCAGCCTCCATTGAAATCAGGATATACTTTTGGCATGGAAGCATAATACTCCTGAACTTCAGTTGTAATATCCTCTTTGGAAAATTGATGCTGATACAACTTTTTGCAGAGAAATGTTAAATTTGCCTCTTTATAGGTTACGCCCTGACCGATTTCAACAGGAGTCAGCCCTGCACCAACAGCTTTATCGCCATCCCTGCCGGAATGCGAACCAATATAGCCCAATGCCTTTTTACAGCCTTCAGGATAAAAGCTTACCGTAAAAGTATCGTTGTTTTTTAAAAATTCACTGGTATAACGAGCCGGATGAACATAAACCGTAACCGTTGGTCTGCTTTTACCTGCATGCCCCCAAATATTCCCCAGACTGCCCCAGCTAACAGTGCAACTGTTATAATGTTCCATTGAGCCCGCTGTAACAACTGCCCACTGCTTATCAAACATTTCAAATACCTTATATTCTTTTTCCTTGAAGTTTTCCATATGACTTACCTCCACAAATTCTAATTTGTCAACTTCTCATAATCCCAGCCAGCTTTTTCCCGCACAGCACGCCAAGTATACATCCCAGGCAGCTTAATAATACATACACACCGCCCATTGCATACTGTTTTCCTTCAAAGAGATTGTATGCTTCCAGGGAAAATGTAGAAAATGTTGTAAAACCTCCGCATACGCCTGTCTTTAAAAAGAGGATCGCATTATCAGAAATATTCTCATTGCTGTTTGCAATGCCGACAATAAATCCGATCAGGATTGCTCCCAAGATATTGGTTATTAAAGTCAGCACCGGAAATCCTGTCTTTACCGGGATAAGGCTTATGGCATATCTTGCCATCGCTCCGATTGCACCGCCAAGTGCTACAAATAAAAAGGCCATTTTTTCACTTCCTCTATCTTGTCACTTCAATAAATCCAGCAAGGTAAACTCGCCCTTTTGAATCTTGGATATCGCATGATACTTTTTAATTGCCTCAACTAACAGATTTACATCAGAAAAATAATCATAGACATACTCATATGCCTTTACACCCGACATCCTTAGATTTTCTTTGCAAAAATCACTAGGTTTCTTTCCCGATTTCTTAAACTCTTTATACTGATCTTCAGCAAATACAATCAACATCTCTATTTCAGGTGCCGTGATCACATTAATCACATCGATTTTATGTTGATAGGCTTTACTGATTTTAAAATTCTCTCGCCTTGAATCCAGAATTCTTATAACTGAAATCTTATCATCAAATCCTTTTCTCAAGTATTTTTGCTCAAATTTCTTGCCCTCTCGACATCGGATCACTTCTTCCTCAATCATTTCATCCCTGCCAAATATAAGCAGATCATGATCGAGTAAAAGGTCCATAATCGCCTGTTCTGCTGCGCCTTCACATATACAGGCTTTATATTTCGCTAATTCCATAGGCACCCCCTACTCAAGAGAGGCCGCAATGCTTTTCTTTAAACGCATATAGGCTTCGTAAGTCGGTGTTGTCCCCTGCAGGAATCCGCTCTGGTAAGCGTCACTCTTCTTTATGTCATTTCTCTTAAGGATGTGAATCAAATTCTCTGCGCTGATTCCATTCAGATTTCGGGTAATGTAAATACTATCGTTGCGGTCGTATTCATCCAGAAGTTCCGGGTAATGCGTCGTAAATATAAGAGTTCCGCCTTTTTTATTTAGCTTACTGTCCATGAAAAATCGCATCAGCGTTCCGACAATTTCCTTGTTGAAATGATTCTCTATCTCATCGACAACCAGATACCCTCCATCATTCAGGACCTCCTGAGCCAAGGTAAATGTAATCATTCCCTTGACCGTTCCTGATGAAAGATAATTATTCAGTTCAAGCGGCGCATTTAATACGATCTCTTCCTTCTCCTTAAACTTCAAATGAATGATGGGTTTTTTATTTTTCTCTTCAAAGTGAAGATATTCGATTGTTGGGTCCAGATAAGTAATAACCTCTGCCGGAATATCCTCAGAAAATGGCAATACATTGATATTGGTAAAAAGCAGTAGGCTGACGGCATTTGTCTGCTCACCTGTTTTTTTATTTTTTGCAATCATAATACTGACATCATCAGACAAGAAGGCTTCTTGGTCGCTTCGCACCATAACAGGTGCTTTCTTTCCAAAATCAAGCATTGCTTTTCGAGTTACCACTTCACTGGTTTCTTTTGTCCATAATGACTCCGAAACAATTTTGTAAGTAATCCCCTCTGTTTTGCTTTTGCTGGATGCAATCATGGTCTCCAATCGGCAGATTTCCTCTGTACTTTCCACATAAAAGAAAATATTTAAAATGGCCTTCTCAGTCTCACCAAGAATCTCCTTTGTTGCCATATGATTGATTGGATCATTATCAAGGATACCTAACGCCAGAAGAATAACTTTTAACACCGATGTCTTACCTGATGCATTAATTCCGATGAAGGCATTTGCCGGATTCAAATAAACATTTGAAAATAAGGGATACAGATTCTCTTTATCTTCATCCCGTACTCTTTGCTGGGCATAAAATATCAAATCCAGTTTTTCCTTAAATAACGGCAAGCCCTCTGCGGTAATTCTTAACAGCTTCATTGTTTGCCCTCCCATAATCAAGACTCGCTTGCGAGTCTTGTGCGCCGGATTCGAGTCTGCTTTAGCAGACATATACCTCTTAGAATCCGTGCGCATCCCCGCGGAGCGTTTAACTCAGACGGAGTTCAATCTCCGCCTGAGTTAAAAACGTATTTTTTGTTGTTATTTCTTGTTTGTATTAGTGTATCCCAAATTCGCATATTTATCAACGTGTTTTTCGTTGTTATTTTATTTTTTTGATTTTCCCATGCACCACATACCTGGCATTCTTAAAATCATATGCACAGGTGGACATGGTAATGATCCGGTCTGTGCTGCTGATGGTCATGGCATTGGCTTTAAAATCTGACTTATTGCTGATTTTCTTCAGCCACTCTGCTCTTTCCTTTGCTGTACCAAAATTCATGGTATAAGCTGAGGCTCCGATTTCTGTCACATAGCCTGAGAAAAGTTCAATCTTGTAAGCTTCCTCCTCTGTGGTCAGATACATGATGGGGTGTTCCTCGTAATAGCTCTGATCCTTGTACTTGATCAGGCTGGCAAACATCTTGCCGCTGGCCATATGATGACCATAGATAATGGTATTGTCATCAGAAAAATCACTGCTATTCTTGCAATCTACAAAGAGGCAGCCATTGCGGTTATAGGTGCCATCCGCCAGATGTGTCAGGTAATAGGAATTATCATCACCATGACAGACTGGATAATCGATCACCGTATTCGGGCAATAGAGCCAGGCTGTTATATCGTTGTTGAGTTGCTTGGCCAGTTCTAAATTGATGTCCTGTGCGCTTTCCTCACCTGTATTTTCAGATGCTTCAGAATCTGCAGCATCTCCATCTTCATTGTTACTACTACCAGTTCCGGAAGAATCCGGGCTTTCACCCGGATCCTCCTTCACCAGTTTTGCAAGAGTATCATAGGAATCGTCGCCTTTCTGATACTCTTTTTTCGTACTCCAAATCAGTCCTGTGAAATAGGCGGCTGTGCCCAGGCAGGCTATTGCTGCCAGGGCTGCCACGATGCGAACAAGCCTATTCTTCATAAACTCAGTCCTCGTCTTCGGTCTTTTCATTTCCGGAATTTACTTTTGCATTTTTTACTGCTGAACCGTCAGAAGTATTTTCAGCACCTGAATCACCAGAATCTTCTTTTTCATCTGAATTCAGATTTTCTTCTCCTTCAGTTCCATCTTCCCCAGATTTCTTCTTATGGAAGATACCATAATAACCACAAGCTCCGCCTGTCAGCACACACGCAGCTGCAATAAG
>CAVFRH010000038.1:0-17442 GCA_963624695.1 bacterium | reverse complement strand
CAAGCGGTTAAGACGCCGCCCTCTCACGGCGGAAACAGGGGTTCGATTCCCCTATTGACTGCTGAAAGGATACTCAAATGAGTATCCTTTTTCTTTTTGCTCAAAAACAGAAAAAAGGCACATTTTCATCTTTCACAGCTGGAAAATGTGCTTCTTTTTTCGTTAAATTCAGTTCTTTTATTCTTCCATGTTTTTAAAGGAGTTTCGGTATTCCCCCGGTGGGATGCCAACATGTTTTTTAAACATGCGGTTAAAATGGGCGGTTCCGCCAAAACCCAGCATATCAGAAATATCTCCCAGGGAAAGAGAAGAATCCATTAACAGCCCCTGCGCTTCTCCAATCCGTCGTTTCATGGCGTATTGGATGGGAGAAACTCCGTATTCCTCCTTAAAGGTGTGGGATAGGTAGTATTCATTTAAGTGCAGAGCATCCGCAATTTCCTGCAGGGTAAGGGCTTCCTTGTAGTGAGAGTTCATGTAGGAACGAATCCGCTCTGCAGTAGCGTGTGCTGACGAGCGCTTATGGGTTACCGGCTGTGTATTCTGCTTTTGGATCAGCTCTCTGGTCAGCATAAGAAGAGAGAGGGAAAGCGCATGGCAGGAGTCGTTGATATTTGTTCCGGAATCGGAATATTTGTAGATCAGAGCAAAGATCTCTTTGATGTTGTCTGCAAATTTTCCGCAGGAAATGATGGGATTGATGGTATTTTCGCAGATCCAGTTGTCCGGAAGATTCGGATATTTTACTTCTCCGATTCCGACGCAGTAGGAACGGACTCTTCGGTGATCCTGGGGCTCTTCTCCGTGCAGGATTCCAGCATTGCAGATGACAATGTCCCCTTCCTTAATGGCATAGCGGATATTGTCGACAAAATAAAAGCCCTCACCCTTGTAGACATAAAAGAGTTCCAGAAAATTGTCGTGGCTGTGAACAAGCCTGCTGTGACGTTTACTGTGTTCTTCGTTAATAAAGTGACAATTGTAAAGCTTCGGTACTGACAGAAGTTTTTGATCAGAATAATTTATATTCGGCATAATTTCCTCCAAAAAAATCCTAAAAAGAAGGGAAAAAAACTCCCTTCCAACTGCTTTTTCTTGCACGAGAGTATATACCAAAGAAAAAAAAACCGCAAGAATCGTCAATAAAATCGGCAAAATGCTGTAATTTTTGCGTAAAAAACGCAATTTTTGCAGCAAGATTTTCCTAACGACATTTGAGCAGCTGCCCTATAATATAGTCATCAAACAGAGAAAGAGAGACACAACTAGTTATAGAGACAGAATACTCTGTACAAAGACTAAAATCGTTAGAAAATAGCGCTAATTTCACGAAATTGTCAGAAACTTAACAATCGTAAAAATGGTAAAAGGAGAAAACAAAATGAAGAAGGTTAGAATCGGACTGATAGGTGCAGGTAGAATTGGTAAACTTCATGGTGAGAATCTTGCTCACTCTGTAGCAGAGGCAGATCTTTGTGCAGTAGCTGATCCCTTTATGAATGATGCCACAAGACAGTGGGCAGCTGAAATGGGAATCAGCAATGTATACGATGATCCGGAAAAGATCTTCACAGACGAGTCTATCGATGCTGTATTTATTTGTTCATCTACCAACACACATGCAGACTTCATCATCCGTGCTGCACAGGCAGGAAAGCACATCTTCTGTGAGAAGCCAATCGATACAAAGCTTTCCAAGATCCAGGAAGCACTGGATGCAGTTGAAAAAGCAGGCGTGAAATTACAGGTTGGATTCGTAAGACGTTTCGATCACAACCACAAGGCAGTTCACGATACCGTAGCATCCGGAAAATTAGGAGCTCCGAACATCGTTAAGGTTACATCCCGTGACCCAGACCATCAGTCCATGGATTACATCAAAGTATCCGGCGGAATCTTCATGGATATGACAATTCATGATTTCGATATGGTTCGTTACCTTTCCGGAAGCGAAGTTACAGAGGTAACCGCATACGGCGCAGCACTTTCCGGAGCAGGATACGACAAATTAGGTGATGTAGATACCGCAATCATCATGATGAAGTTTGAAAACGGAGCACTTGGAGTAATCGACAACAGCCGTGCAGCACATTACGGATATGATCAGAGAACAGAAGTACATTGCGACAAAGGTGCTGTTTGGGTAGGAAATGACCTGAACAATACAGCAATGATCTCCAGCGGAGAAGAAGTTTCTGTAGCAAAACCAACCTGGTTCTTCCTTGAGAGATACAACAACGCATTTATTTCTGAGGCAAAGGCCTTTACTGAGGCAGTTTTGAACGACACACCTACCCTGGTAAATGGTTTTGATGGAATTCAGCCGGTTAAGATTGCAATGGCAGCAGACAAATCATTGAAAGAGGGACGTCCGGTTAAGATTAGCGAAATCGAAGCAGAAAACTAATTTTAAACAGGAGGGCGTTCAATGAGTGGAAAAGAAATAAATAATAATAATGATGCTCAGTTTCGGAAGCTGAGTACAGGGGTTCGGATTTCATATGGATTCGGAGATACAGCCTGCAACATCGTGTATGGTATGATCTCGGCACTTTTGGTTCTGTTCTATACAGACTACGCAGGGGTACCGGTTGCAACAGTAGGTTTGGTAATGCTCATTTCTCGTGTCTTTGACGGCACCAGCGACGCGATCATGGGTGTTATCGTAACAAAAACAAAGAGTAGATGGGGAAAAGCAAGACCATGGATTCTTTGGATGTCAATTCCTTATTGTGTATTCGCAGTTACACTGTTTACGGTACCTCAGACAAACGCAACAATGCAGTTCTGGTATGTATTCATTACTTATAATGTAGTAACTACCGTCTGCTATACCGCAATCAACGTACCATACGGAACTCTTTCCGCATACATGACCCGTTCATCACACGAAAGAGACATGCTTTCCATCTTCCGTATGTCAATGGCACCGATCGGACGAATCATTGCAGTTACACTTACCCAGCCGGTTGTGAAACTCCTTGGAGATGACCAGGCAGCATGGGCAAAGGCAATGATGATCTGGGTTGTAATTGCCTTCATTATGCTTTTGATCTGTTTCTTCAATTGTAAAGAGATGGAATCCGGAGATGACGACAATAACAAGGATACAAAGGTTGGAATCGGTACCGCATTAAAGACACTTGTAACAAATCAGTACTTCTGGGCTTGTCTGATCCTTTGGACAGTAACCTGTGTACATTCCACAATAGTAGGAACGGCACTTCCATATTATTGCAAGTACATTTTCGGAAATGATACATGGATGTACAGCGTACTGTACCTGGCAGAAACCCTGACACTGGTAATCGGCGCAATGCTCTGCCCGATGCTTTTAAAGAAGTTCGGAAAGAGACAGATTTCCCTGATTGGCGCAATTATAGCAGTTGCAGCACAGGCTTTGTTTTTAGTAAATACACAGAGCTATGAATGGGCTCTTATCACATCAATCATTCGTGCACTTGGCGAGGCTCCTCTTACCGCAATCGTATTTGGTATGCTGGGAGATGCAGTAGAATTCGGACAGTGGAAATCCCACATCCGTCAGACATCCTTGATTTTCGCAGGCGGCGCTCTGGGATTCAAGCTTGGAACAGGTATCACAAGTGCAATTCTTTCCAATCTGCTGTCAGCAGCAGGCTATATCAGCTCTGCAGGCGAGGGTGTTGTTCAGCCGGACAGCGCATTGGCAATGATCCAGAACATTTATGTCTGGGGACCGATCCTGGTATGGGTCATCGCAGTTATCGTGCTTGCTCTTTACAAACTGGATAAGAAATATCCGGCCATTATGAAAGAGCTGGCAGAACGTGAGGCAAGAGGCGAGATTTAAAGCCATCTTGATAAAAGTAAGTAAGTTTGAAGCATTTTTCCTGCACCCTTTTGGGGTGCAGGGGAAGAGCGGAAAGGTAAAACAATGGATGTAAAGTTAGGAATTTGTAATTTTTGTGTTCCCGGAACAGGAGTATTTGCACCACAGATTGTTTCAGAAATGGGACTGGATGGTATGTCACTGGAGCTTGGTTCCTATGAGCATGGCTGGCCTTTAGGACAGCGTATGATCCAGGATCTTTACCTGGACGCACAGCAAAAATACGGCATTGAGTATCCAAATATCGGTGTAAGTGACGGAGACAATGTTCCCTTTCATGCAAGAGTCGGTACGAAATGGGACGAGATCGTAAATGCAGAAGGAAAAACAGCCATTGATGCAGCAGCATACATGGGAATCAAGCTGGTTTTCTTTTCAAACTTCAATGCAAGCTTAATGCAGAACGAGGAAGACATTGAAAACACAGCAAGAAGATACCGTTATTTCTGTGATTATGCAGGAGAAAAGGGAATCCAGATCGGATGTGAAAATCCAAATACCGTTGAAGTACAGAAAAAACTCTATCAGATGGTAGACAGAGAAAACTTCAATCTTTTCTTTGATACCTGCAATCATGCATGCCTGACAGACATTGATATCCACAATGTATTAAAGGAACTCTATCCTTATTATATAAACCAGATGCATGTAAAAGATGGAATCAAGGGTCAGAATGCTCAGTATGTACTTGGAACAGGAACTACCGGCTACTATGAAAGCATCGATTTTCTTAAAAAACAGAATTACTCCGGATGGCTCATTCTGGAAAATCTCTATGAGCTGGAGACCATGCGTAAGTTAAACCCGGATTACTTCGAGATCATGAAGGAAGACATTCGTGTATTGAAGGAATCTACGAAATAAAAAACATTTATTTTATTCATACAACAGGAGAGAAAAACAATGTTAGATCCAAAGAAAGTTAAAATTGGTATTGCACCAATCGGCTGGACAGAAGATGATATGCCGGAAATGGGTGCAGAGAATTCATTTCTTCAGACAATCAGTGAGATTGCTCTTACCGGATATACCGGAACAGAGATTGGCTGCCAGTTTCCAAGAGATCCGAAAATCTTAAATACAGAGCTGGGACGCAGAGGCTTAAGTGCCATTACAGGATGGATTTCTACCTATATAAATGAGAAACCAATGTGGGAGAATGAGCGTGACTTCATAGATCACATGAACTTCCTCAAATCCATCGGCGCAAGCATTATCAACACATCTGATCAGAGCTTTTCCATTCAGCATCGCTGGAACACTCCTCTGGAAAACAAGAGAGTATTAAATGATGCAGAATTCGAAGTACTGGCAAAGGGCCTGGATCATTTGGGAAAGATCGCAGAAGACAATGGTATGCACATTGTTTATCATCATCATATGACTACAACAGTCCAGAGAACAAACGAGATCGACAAGCTTATGGAAATGACAGATCCGAAGTATGTAAACTTGATTTACGATACCGGTCATCTTTATTTCTCAGGCGAGGATCCAATCGAGATCCTGAAGAAACATCATGACAGAATCAAGCATGTACATCTGAAAAATGTTCGTAAAGACGTTATGGAAAAATGCTATGCAGAAAAGAAGAGCTTCCTTCGTTCTATTCCGGAAGGCGTATTTACCGTACCGGGAGATCCGACAGGCTGCATCGACTTCGCAAAGGTTCTGGAGCTTTTGGGCGAATACAACTATGAAGGCTGGCTGGTTATTGAGGCTGAGCAGGATCCGGCAATCTACAATCCGTTAGAGTATGCGCGTATCGGACGCAAATTCCTCAAGGATCATATCGGTTTCTAATCATAGAAGAAAATAGAAAACAGAAGATAAGTATTGAATATAAAGGAGAATAAAACAATGCAGAAAATCAAAATGGGTATCATTGGTGTAGGTCGTCTTGGATATGAGCATGCTTGCAACATCGCAAACAGAATTCCACAGTGTGAACTGATCGCTGTAACAGATAAAAACACAGAGAGAGCAAAACAGGTAGCAGAAGAGCTGGAAGCAAAATTCTATGCTACACCGGAAGAGCTTTGTGCAGATCCTGAGGTTCAGGCAGTAGCAATCGTTACCAATACAGACTCTCATGTAGATATGATCGAGATCGCTATGAATGCAGGAAAGCATGTATTCTGTGAGAAACCACTTGCAGAGACAATTGAGAAATGTAAGAGAGGCGAGAAGATCGTAGAGGCTCATCCAGACCTTATCTTCCAGCTTGGCTTCCATCGTCGATTCGATTACTCCTATGCTGTTGCAAAACAGAAAATCGACAGAGGAGATATTGGTGACATCGTACTGGTACGTTGCTATTCTCAGGATCCGATTGCTATTATCGAGGGAACACTGGAGTATGCTCCAAGATCCGGCGGACAGTTCATCGACATGTCCATCCATGATATCGACCTGATTCGTTGGCTGACAAATTCTGAGCCGAAAAAGCTTTGGGCAATCGGCGGATGCTACGAATTCAAACAGTATAAAGACTGGGATGACGGAGACAATGTTTCCTGTCTGATCCAGAACGAAAATGAGACCATGTCCTTCTTCTATGCAGGACGTGCAGCAGCTCACGGCTCAGCAGTTGAGACAGAGATCGTTGGTACAAGAGGAACCTTAAGAATCGCAGCTGTTCCTACCGATTCTCTTCTTGAAGTTATGAGTGAGCACGGAGTTTGCCGTGAGTGCTATCAGGATTTCATTACCCGTTGGCATGATGCATACATGAAAGAGCTTGAGTATTTCTGCAACTGTGTAAGCACAGGAACAAAGGCTTATCCGGATGTATACGATGGAACAAAAGCAACCAACATTGCATTCATCTGCAAAGAGTCCTTCCTTGAGAACAAGCTTATTGATGTAGTTTACAAATAAATCGCCCCATTAATGCCCTAGGCATTTTTAATCACCTTACACTCCGGGTCCAAAAGACCCGGAGCTACCTTTTCAAAAACATCACATTTACATAGATGGAGGCAAATATGAGCACAACAAGAATGACAGTTGGCCAGGCAGTAGTTAAATTTTTAAATCAGCAATATATAGAGATGGATGGCATTGAACAGCCAT
Organism: bacterium; assembly: GCA_963624695.1. Classification (GTDB taxonomy): domain Bacteria; phylum Bacillota; class Clostridia; order Lachnospirales; family Lachnospiraceae; genus Alectryocaccobium. The sequence goes on along the minus strand of CAVFRH010000038.1, from coordinate 10,496 downwards.
TCGTAGATGGAATGTTTACGATCTTCGGACACGGTGTTGTTGTCGGTATTGGCGAGGCACTGGCTACAGATCCGGGACATTTAAGAGTATACCAGGGCAGAAATGAGCAGGGTATGGCACATGCAGCAATCGGTTATGCGAAACAAAACAATAGAAGAAAAATCATCGCTTGCGCAAGCTCCATCGGACCGGGCGCAGCAAACATGGTAACAGCAGCCCTTACTGCTACCATTAACAATATACCTCTTCTTCTCTTTCCTTCCGATTCATTTGCTACAAGACAGCCGGATCCGGTTCTGCAGCAGATTGAACAATCTCATGACCTTACAATAACCGCAAGTGACTGCTTTAAGCCGGTAACAAAATACTGGGATCGAATCAGCCGTCCCGAGCAGCTCATGAGTGCCCTGGTAAATGCTATGCGTGTTCTGACAGATACAGCAGCATGCGGCGCTGTATGTATCAGCATTCCGCAGGATGTACAGGGAGAAAGCTATGACTATCCGGATTACTTCTTCCAGAAGCGTGTACATCATGTTGCAAGAAGAGCAGCAGATGAGTATGAGCTGAACAAGGCTGTAGAGATGATCAAGGCAGCAAAGAGACCGATGCTGATCTCCGGTGGTGGTGTTCGCTACTCTGAGGCAGGAGAGGCAGTTATGGAATTCTGTAAGGAATTCAAGATTCCGGTTTCACAGACACAGGCAGGACATTCCGCACTTCCGGATTCCTTTGAATACAGTGTCGGCGGCATTGGTGTTACCGGTGGACTTGCAGCAAATGAGCTTTGCAAAGATACCGACCTTGTAATCGCAGTCGGAACCAGATTAAATGACTTCGTAACCGGTTCCAAATGGGTGCTCTTCCGTAATCCGGATATTAAGGTGCTGGCAATCAATACATCTGAATTCCATGCAGAAAAGGTAGATGCGACCCGCTGCATCGGTGATGCAAAGGTTGTATTGCAGCAGCTTACCGCAGAATTGAAAAAAGCTGGCTATCAGTCAGATTATACAGACGAGATCGCAAAGATCAAAGAAGTCTGGGAAGCAGAAAGACTTCGTGTCCTTGGTGTTCAGTATCACGGAGAAGGCTTTGGCGAAGGTAAATTCGTACCTTGCGTTCCTTCCTGGAGAGAAAATATCATGAATGATTTCGTTGATGAAATTGGCGGAACCATTACAGAGTCCAACGGCGTTGGAATCATCCGTGAAGAGGTTGCAGATGATGCAATCGTTGTAGCAGCAGCTGGTTCTCTTCCGGCAGACTTGGAAAGACTCTGGGTTACCGATGCAAAGGACAGCTATCACATGGAATACGGCGCAAGCTGCATGGGATATGAGCTGGCAGGCGCTTTTGGTGCAAAGCTGGCAGCACCGGACAAAGAGGTATATGCCCTTGCAGGAGACGGCTCCTTCTTAATGCTCAACTCCGAGCTGGCAACTGCTATGCAGGAAAATGTAAAGATCAATGTAATTGTATTTGATAATGCTGCGTTTGGATGTATCAACAACCTGCAGATGGGAAATGGTATCTCATCCGTTGCAACAGAGATGCGTCACAGAAATGAAGAGACAGGAAATCTGGATGGAGATTATTGCTATACAGACTTTGCAAAGATCGGCGAAGGCTATGGCTTAAAGGCTTACAGAGCAACTACACCGGATGAACTCAGAGAAGCCATTCGTGCAACAAAGAAGGATACCGTTTCTACAATCATCGATGCAAAGGTTCTTCCAAAGACCATGGCAGAGGGATATGAGTCCTGGTGGCATATCGGGGTTGCATCTACATCTGATTCAGAGGAGATTAAGGCAGCTCGTAAGCGTATTGATGATCATTTGGCTGAGGCAAGAAAATATTGATCTTGTTGTGCCATTCTTTCGATTGAATGAGGGATCGGAAGAAATCAGGCTGTAAGATAAAATAAATGTGAGTGTAAAAAGGTGCCGAAGGCATCTTTTTACACATAGGGAAAAGATCCGGCTTTCGTCTTGCTGTGAAATAGGAGAAGTTCTATGTTAAGTGTGAAGGAAAACCAAACGGTAAAAACGATCCGTAACGCATATCTGCAGCTCCTATCTGAAAAGAATAAGGAAAAGGTTACGGTCACGGAGCTGTGCAGACTTGCCCATATAAACAGAGTTACCTTTTATAATTATTACACGGATCAGTACGATCTTTTGCAGGACATTGAAAACAACCTGCTGAATGAAGTAAGAAAGATCGTTTTTGAAAATAAAGATGATGCGGACAAAATGGTTCGCAAATTCTGTCAGGAGTTTTATAAAAATAAAAATCTGCAGACTCTGCTTGCAGGAGAAAATGAGGATTCTTCTCTGACAGAGAAGATCTACGAATCCTTTACCGAAGGGTTCACAAACAATTTTTTCAGCGGCAGAAAAGAAGAAAATCTGCAGTATCAGTTCATAATTTATGGATGTCGGGGAATTTTTACAAATTGGATCCGCTACGGCTTCAAGGAATCACCGGAGCAGATGGCAGGAAATTTGAACGTAATCCGAAGAGAAATGAGCAAAAAAAGAGCCAGCGGTTTTTGACCGCTGGTTTTTGTCATATAGTAAGAAAATAAAAACTATGAATAATAAACAAAAAGAAAATTCATTTTGCCTTCAATTTTTCCTTGAGATTTTTCTACATATAAGATATGATAAAAAAGCTGTATGAAAGTTTCGAAGTTGTTCCTTGCAGCTTTTCGAAAAAAATATAAAAAAAACGGTAAAAAACGGGAGAAAAAGATGAAATCATATTTAAAAATGTCAAAAGAAGAATTAAGTACAGAAATCCAGGCTCTTCGTCAGGAATATAAAAAGTATCAGGCACTGGAGCTGGAGCTTGACATGAGCCGTGGAAAACCCTGCAGAGAGCAGCTGGATCTGTCCATGGATCTGATGGACGTATTGAATTCTGATGCGGATCTTTCCTGTGAGGATGGAACCGACTGCCGTAACTATGGTGTCCTGAGCGGAATCAACGAAGCAAAAGAGCTGATCGGTGCCATGATGGAAAACAAGGCAGACAACATTTTAATTTACGGAAACTCTTCTTTGAATGTAATGTATGATCAGATCGCCCGTTCCTATACACATGGTGTTATGGGAAATACACCATGGTGCAAGCTTGACAAGATCAAATGGCTTTGCCCGGTTCCGGGATACGACAGACATTTCGGAATCACAGAATACTTTAATATGGAAATGATCCCGATCCCTATGAGCGCAGAAGGACCGGACATGGACATGGTAGAAAAACTGGTTTCAGAGGATGACAGCATTAAGGGAATCTGGTGTGTACCGAAATATTCAAACCCGCAGGGATATTCCTATTCCAATGAAACCGTAAAGCGTTTTGCAAGACTGAAGCCAGCTGCAAAGGACTTCCGTATCTATTGGGACAATGCCTACGGAGTACATCACCTTTACGAAGACCGTCAGGACTACCTGATCGAGATTCTGGCAGAGTGTAAGGCAGCCGGAAATCCGGATATGGTTTATAAATTTTCTTCTACTTCAAAGATTACCTTCCCGGGAAGCGGTATTGCAGCAATTGCAACCTCAGCCAACAACCTGGAGGACATCCAGAGCCAGTTAAAGCATCAGACCATCGGACATGATAAGGTAAATCAGCTTCGTCATGTAAGATTTTTCCAGAATCTGGATGGCATCGTAAATCATATGAAAAAGCATGCAGACATTATCCGCCCGAAATTTGAGGCAGTAGAGGCAATTTTTGAGGAAAATCTTGGCGGACTTGAAATTGCAAGCTGGACCAAGCCAAACGGAGGATACTTCATCAGCTTCGACGGCATGGAAGGAACTGCAAAACAGATTGTAGACAGAGCCAAAAAGGCAGGTGTTAAGCTGACACCAGCAGGCTCTACCTGGCCGCATCACATTGACCCGCACGACAACAATATCCGTATTGCACCGACCTATCCGACTCTGGAAGACTTAAAGACTGCAGCAAAGCTCTTCACCATTTGTGTCAGACTGGTAAGTGCAGAAAAGCTCTATGCAAATTTAGATGCATAAAGAAATGTAAAAAGTGGTTCAAAATAAGCAATTCTTCTATATACAGGAAAGCTGGCCCTTGTTGGTCAGCTTTTTTCTGTTGCCATGTATCCTGTTTATTTTTACGAAAAATAAGAGAAAAGCAAAGCAATAATTAGACATTTTTTGAGAAAGAGTCATTCAAATTCGCAAAAAAATGAAGTATGCTTTATAACAGATTATAAAAGAGATAAACAATAACAGACGGAGGTAATGTATGTCAAAGTGTTGTGAGGGAAAAAAATTATATCCACATTTGCTGTCACCGATTCGTTTAGGTAACATCAAATTGAAAAACAGAATTATTGGAGCTCCTACCAGTCCAAGTATGGCTACAGAGCAGGGCTTTTTTACACCGGAAATGATCGCTTATCTGGAGGATCGTGCCAGTGGCGGAGCTGCCATGGTTACCTATGGTGAGGCAATTCCTCACGGTGCAACCGGAAAATCACACAATAAACAGGTCGTTCTGGATTCCTTCGGAGTAAGACAGGGCCTTTCCGAATCCGTAAGACTGATCCACAACAAAGGGTGTCTGGCAAGCATCCAGCTTTCCCACGGCGGTATGTATGGCGGACTTGCATCTGTAGGCGGTGATAAAGGAGTTTGCGAGGTAGCATATGGACCAAGTGAAATGGACATGCCGGCAGGACATGTGTATGAAATGCCGAAGTCTCTTATATATGAAATCGTAGATTCCTATCGCAAGGCTGCAAAGCTCTGCAAGGAGGTAGGTTACGATGCAGTTCAGGTGCATATTGCACACGGATGGCTTCACAATCAGTTCCTCTCTCCTCTTTTCAACCACAGAACCGATGAATTTGGCGGCTCCTTGGAGAACAGAGCACGCCTTGTAATGCTTACTCTGGATGCAGTTCGTGAAGGCGTAGGCAAGGGATTTCCAATTGAGCTTCGTATGAACGGAGACGACATGGTAGAAGGCGGCGTTACTTTAGATGACTACATCGAGGTAGCAAAGATGGTAGAGGACAAGATTGACTGGTTCAACATTTCTGTTGGAAACCATGAAGATCCAAATATGTTCTGCCGTACACATCCATCTGCATTTTATCCGAGAGGTGTTAATGTTTACTTCGCAGCTGAGATCAAAAAGCATGTAAAGAAACCGGTTGCCTGTGTAGGATCCCTCATCGATCCGGCTCAGATGGAAGAGATCATTGCTTCCGGACAGGCAGATATGGTAGAGATCGGACGTGGTATGTTTGCAGATCCGGCAATCGCAGCAAAGGCTATGGCAGGTGATGCAGAGGACATTACTCCATGTATCCGTTGCTATGAGTGCTTCGGAAATACCATGACTACCGAGATGGCAAGATGTACCGTTAACCCGCATCAGGGACAGCAACTTTATGGAGATCAGACAGCAGTTGTACCGAAGGAACTGAAAAAGGTTCTCGTTGTAGGCGGTGGCCCTGCAGGTATGGAGGCAGCAATTATTGCAGCCAAGAGAGGACATGACGTAACCATCGTAGAGAAGGCAGAAAAGCTGGGCGGAAACCTTTATCCGGCAGGCGCGCCTTACTTCAAACAGGATATCATCGACCTTTGCAATGTTCTTCGCAGAAGAGTAGACAGAGCAGGCGTTAAGGTTATTTTAAATACAGAGGCTACTGCGGATTATGTAAAAGAGTTTGATCCGGATGCACTGGTTGTTGCAATCGGTTCCGATGAATTCGTTCTTCCGGTAAAGGGAATCGACAAATCCAACGTGGTAATGGCAATCGAGGCAGAACTTCATCCGGAAAAACTGGGCAAGAAAGTAGCCATCATGGGCGGTGGTCTGGTCGGTACCGAGGCAGCAGTTTCCTTCTCAAAGGAAGGTCATGAGGTTTCCATTATCGAAATGCGACCGGACGTTGCAATCGACACCAACAGCTTTTACCGTGGAGGCCTGATGGAGGCTGTCGGAAAGAGCGGTGCGAAGCTCTATGTCAACACCATGGTAAAAGAGGTTGTGGACAACGGAGTTTTGGTAGAGCACGACGGAGAGCAGTTTGTAGTAGAGGCAGACAGTGTAGTTTGTGCTGCAGGCTTCAGAGCAAACTATGGAAAGGTAGATGCACTTACAGATGTAGTGGATGAATATTACATCATTGGTGACTGCAAGAAGGTAGGGCAGATCGGACAGGCTATGGACGACGGCTATCATGTAGGCTGCCTGCTGTAATGAAAAACAAAGATTGTAAATAGATAGAAGAGGGGGTACTGTTTCGAGGGGGAACAGTACCCTCTTTTGCAAAGAAAACAGCCCATCGGAAAGCACGATCCGATGGGCATTTTTCTTGAAACTTTATTCGTCTGCGGCTACGGTGGCGTCCTTTCACTCTTCAGCCCAGGAAAGACGTCTGGAGGTGCATTCCTGCAGTACATTGTAAGCAAAGCAGCGTCCAAGACCGCTGGAGGCGCCTGTAATAAACCATGTTTTCATATATTTGCCCTTTCTTTGAATGATACAAAATGGATTTCTTAGTTAAACTATACAAAAGCATCTCTCAAAAAACGACTCTCGAAAATGTTATAAAAAACCAAAAACATAAAGGTTATGGTATAATGTGAACGGAAAATCGGAAAAGGAAAGAAAAATGATACTTTCACAGATCGAATGCTTTCTTTTGGTAGCAGAAAAAATGAGCTTTACCAAAGCAGGGGAAATTTATGCGAAATGAGGTTGGAAAATTGTATGAGTGAAAAAAAGACAGAACTTGCCCAAAGGCTTCGAAATCCGGATGCACTGTCACTTTTGGTCAGTGCCCAGGAAGCAGCTTCCATGATCCAGGATGGAATGACAGTTGGAGTAAGTGGTTTTACACCCTCCGGATGTCCAAAGGTTGTTCCGCTGGCTCTGGCAGAGCAGGTAAAAAATGGAAGAAAAATGCAGATCAATCTTTACTCCGGAGCTTCAGTTGGAGTGGAGATCGATACTGCACTGACAGAGGCAGGAATCATAAAGAAAAGGATTCCTTATCAGACAAATGCGTTGATTCGAAACAGTATAAACAACGGAGAAATCGCGTATGCGGATATGCATCTTTCCCAGAGTGCCCAGATTGTGCAGTCCGGTGCAATGCCGCAGATTGATATTGCCATTGTAGAGGCACTTGCAATTACAGAGGAGGGAAATCTGATTCCGACTACGGCAATCGGAAATGCACCTGCCTATGTAAAAAATGCGAAAAAGGTCATTGTAGAGCTGAATCAGGTACTTCCGATGGAGCTTGAGGGAATGGCAGACATTGTAACAATGGAAAAGCCACCTGCAAGAACACCAATTGGAATCTGCAAGCCATCGGATCGGATTGGCACATCCTTTATTCCATGTGGTTTTGATAAAATCGCAGCAATCGTCTTATCGGACAAAATCGATAAGCCAAGACCTTTTACAAAACCGGATGAAATCTCTCATAAGATTTCGGAAAATATCATCCGCTTCTTAAATAAAGAAGTAAAAGAGGGAAGACTTACCGAGGAGCTTTTGCCGCTGCAGTCCGGAGTCGGAAATGTAGCCAATGCAGTTCTTTACGGTATGAAGGATTCTGTATTTCACAATCTCACCTGCTACACAGAGGTAGTGCAGGACTCCATGCTGGAGCTGATCAAGGAAGGAAAGGTAACATTTGCATCGACCACATCCCTGAGTCCGTCTCCGCAGGGATTGCAGGAATTTTTTGACCACATCGAGTTTTACAAGGACAAGATTATTTTAAGACCGGAGGAAATCAGCAACAATCCGGAGGTCATTCGACGCATTGGCGTAATTGCCATGAATACGGCAATTGAAGCAGACATATATGGCAATGTCAATTCGACACACATCATGGGATCGAAGATGATGAACGGTATCGGAGGCTCCGGCGATTTTTCCAGAAATGCAGCTATTACCATATTCAGTACACCATCTACGGCAAAGGATGGAAAAATTTCCTCGATTGTACCTATGGTATCTCATGTAGATCACACCGAGCATGAAGTAATGGTATTGGTTACAGAGTATGGGTATGCGGATTTGAGAGGACTTTCTCCAAGAGAAAGGGCAGTAAAAATCATAGAGAACTGTGCACATCCGGACTACAGACCGGCTCTTATGGATTACTATAATAGGGCATGCGAGGAAGCAGGCGGCCAGACACCCCACCTGTTAAACGAGGCACTTTCCTGGCATACAAGATTTATGGACCAGGGAGATATGCATAAAAAGTAAAACAATGCCTTTAAACTGTGGGAAAGACAGTTTGAGGGTATGGAAAATTATGGAGGATGAAAAATGACAGAAAGCGAAGCAAGTATCCAGTACGTTAATGGATTTATTGAAAGAGCAAGAGCAGCGCAGGCAGAATTTGAAAAAATGTCTCAGGAACAGGTTGACCTTGCAGTAAAGACCATTGCAAGGGTGGTTTATGAAAATGCAGAATACCTGGCAAAGCTGGCAGTAGAAGAAACCAAAATGGGAAATGTGCCGGATAAAATAGCAAAAAATAAGCAGAAGGCAGGAATTGTCTGGAACAATCTGCGTGGCAAGAAATCCAGAGGAATTTTGGATACAGACGAAAAGACAGGAATTACCAGAATTGCAAAGCCGGTAGGCGTAGTTGCTGCAATTACACCTTGTACAAATCCGATCGTAACTCCTATGAGCAATGCCATGTTTGCTTTGAAATGCGGAAATGCCATCATCATTACACCACATCACAGATCTGTAAAATGTTCTACCGTTACCGTAGAGATGATGAACAAAGAGCTGGACAAGCTGGGTTATCCGAAAAATCTGATCCAGATTATCGACCAGCATTCCAGAGAAAACACCAAAAACCTGATTGCAAATGCAGACATTGTAATTGCAACCGGAGGTGCCGGCATGGTAACAGCAGCCTACAGTTCAGGTAGACCTGCCCTTGGCGTTGGAGCCGGAAATGTACAGTGCATTATTGATGAAGGATATGATTACAAGGCAGCTGTACCGAAGATTATTGCAGGCCGTGCATACGATTACGGCATTATCTGTTCTGCAGAGCAGTCCTGTATCTGTCATGAAGGCGTATACGATGCAGTTGCAGCCGAGTTTGAGAAAAATGGCGGATATGTATGCAAAAACAAAGAAGAAGTGGATGCGATTCGAAATGCAGTATTTACAGCAGACGGAAAGCCGCAGAAAGATGCAGTCGGACAGTCTGCAGAAAAAATTGCTGAGCTTGCAGGAGTGCAGATTCCAAAGGGAACAAAGGTCATTGTAGTAAAACCGGAAGGAAGCGGCCTTGAGGACTTTTTGGGTGGAGAAAAAATGTGTCCGGTTATTGCACTCTATCCATACAAAACTCTGGAAGATGCAGTAAAGCTTGCTGCACAAAATCTGGAAAAAGACGGAAAGGGTCACAGCGTAGCTTTCCATTCTGACAGTGAAGAACACATTGCATATGTAGGAGAAAACCTTTGTGCTTCCAGATTTGTCATTAACCAGACTTCTGCCAACAGTGCAGGTGGAAGCTACTACAATGGCCTTGCCCCGACCAATACACTTGGCTGCGGAAGCTGGGGACACAACAGCATTTCAGAAAATCTGGACTATAAACATCTGATGAATGTATCCAGGATCGCGAGATATATGTCAGACAATCATGTACCTTCAGAAACGGAGCTTTGGGCATAAGATATGAAACAATCGAAAGAAATTTCGACAGGAAGAAAGCTGTGGGAATGTCTCAACCCCTTTTTCTTTATTATCATCGCATCTTTTATGGCAACCCTGGTGGTTTCGGCAGTACTTTTAATTTACGGGGATATGCATGGCAGCAGCAGGCTGCAAATTTACAATCAGATAGACAGCTCGTCCATCTGGATCAGTACTCTGATGTACCTGTCTTTTCTGATCATAAAAAATCGCAGCATTCGTTTTGACAAATTTAAATATCAGTACCAATCTGCAGGCTGGCCGGTCTGGAAATGTATCCTGGCCTGCATTGCGGCAATCGTATGGGGAGAGCTGGCAAGCTATTTTATTGACCTGATCCAGCTTGGAAAAACCTTTACAGGATATGAAGAAGCCAGTCAAAGTGCTTTTGGCGGGCAGCCCATCTGGCTGCTGCTGGCGGTAGTAGTGGTATTGGGTCCCATTGCAGAAGAACTTCTCTTTCGAAGGATGATCTTAGGCCGGATAAAATATTATTTTGGAAGCAGATGGGCAATCGTTATTTCGGCTCTCCTTTTTGGTATTTATCACGGAAATATGGTACAATTCGTTTATGCAGGCCTGTTAGGTCTGGGCTTTGGTTACATTTACGATAAAAGCGGAAATATTCGAATCAGCATTGTCGCCCATATGTGTTTAAATCTGTTGGCAGTGCTGGGAAGCTTTTTGTAAAGGAGATTTCTTTAAGTAACTAAAAACATGGACATTAGTGATAATATGTGTTT
>CAVFRH010000037.1:0-13890 GCA_963624695.1 bacterium | reverse complement strand
GTTGCGATCAGTGTACCGGCGATATTGATCTCTGTTGGATTTTCCATGGTCATTGGAATCGTTTTTGGTATCATGCCCTCCATCAAGGCTTCCAACCTGAATCCGATCGAAGCCTTGCGCTACGAATAGACAACTACGGAAAACATGATTCGCATGCAGAAAACCTGCCACCGGCAGCTTTCCTTGCATACTTTGGTATAAAAAAATCCCTTCTGACCTTTGGCAGAAGGGATTTCGATTTTTATTTTCTTAAAAATTCTTTCAGCTGATCCTTCATTTTTTCGTAATCAGAAAGACCAAGTTCATAAAGCTGCTGATTGATATCGGCATCCATTTTATAAGTGGAAATCTTCAGATCAGATTCAAGACTGAAGAGAAAAGCCTTTCCCTCTTTTTCTGCTTTGAACATTTTATCCTGACATTTTTTATACATCCTGTGGCGATTGTTCAGGTCTGCAATTGTTTTTGGATATTTTCTGCAAAGGGCAGAGTAGAGTAGCTTGTTTTTTTCCGGGGTCTTGATAAAGTATCTTGATTTGGAAAGAATGCAGACTACCTTGTCGCAGCCCATATCAAAAGCACGCTGAACCGGTATGGCGTCGCTGATTCCACCATCAAAATAAGGCTTTCCATGAATCATAACAGGCTTGCTTACTGCAGGGATAGCAGAAGAGGCCATGATGTGAATATAGTTATTTTTGATCATCTGCTCTTTGGAAAAATATTCTGGTTTTCCGGTCCGTGCATTGGTAGCAACCAGTTCATACTCAGCCGGATTTTCCATGATCTTGTCAAAATCCAGCATATCAGAACCATCTTCATTGGAAAGGGTTCCGTAAATATATTGAAGATTAAAAAGATTTCCGGTTTTCAAAAGGCTTTTCACACCGAAATACATCGGTTCTTTGATATGGGTCGTATAAAAGCGAATATTTCGCCCCCTTTGTCCGGCCATAAAGGATGCGGCATTGGCAGAGCCAGCCGAAACACCAATACAGTAATCAAAGGTAATATTGTTATCCATAAAGGCATCCAGAACACCGGCGCTGTATGCACATTTCATTCCGCCGCCTTCTACAACAAGTCCAATTTTACTCATGCTCACAATACCTCTTTTTCATTTTTAAATTACAATACGATGTCCGTATCATAACACAGTTTTTCACAAAATGCCATTTCTCTATTTTACGCATGTGTCCCAAAAAGAGAGAAAAGGAAAGATGAAATGTACCAGACTTTATGCTATGATAAAGAGCAAAGTGGGCACAGGCATTATGAAGAAAGAGGCTAATAATATGAAGTTTACAATGGATGATACCCTGCAGGAAATTCTTGCAGACAGCTTTGTGAATCAGTATTTGGATTTGACCTTTCAAAGAGGGCTTTTGCAGATGGTTGCACCGGTTTATTACGAAAAGACGATAGAGTTTCTGGCAGAAAAATGTCGTCTCCTTCCGCTGGGTCTGCCGTTTCCGGCAAAAGAATTTTTAAAAGCAGTAAATCGTCTGTATGACATAAAAGAGGGAAAATACCGGATCGACTATCTATGGAAGGAAGGAGAAAAAGAAGACCTTCCGGATATCAGACAAAGCGGCAAGAAAAAAGTCTGCCTGATCAGCAAAGCAGGAGAAGGGAAAGACAAGCCGGCAGTGATCATTTCCCCGGGAGGAGCCTATGAACTTTTATCCAGCTCCTTTGAAGGCTTTGAAATGGCTGACAAAATGGAAGAGGCAGGTTACAGGGCGTTTGTTTTGTTTTACCGGGTAAAACCGGATCTTTATCCGGCACCCATGCAGGACATTGCACTGGCAGTAAAGCATATACGAAAATTTGCAGATGAATATGGGATCAATCCGGAAAATGTGATGTGTATGGGATCCTCTGCAGGTGGTCATTTAAGTGCCTGTCTGGGAGCGATACCAGAGGTAATCGAAAAAGAGCTTACGCAGGAACTGCTGAAAACAGATCTTGAAAAGGAAAAGCTTTATAGGGAAATTTCCTGTAAGCCGGATAAGCTGTGCCTGAATTATTCCGTAAACAGCTTTATGGATCCGCTTTTGGACCCTTGCTTTGTAAATCTGGCAGGAGAAAGAATGCAGGAGCTTCGATGTCTTCTTTCCCCGGCAGAGCATGTAGATGAAAATTATCCGAAATGCTTTTTATGGGCCTGTGCAGATGATGAACTGGTACCATGTAAAAATACAGAAGAGATGGCAGAAAAGTTAAAAGAGGCAGGAGTAAGCTGTGAGGTGCATATTTTCCCGGAAGGAGGCCACGGAAGAGGACTTGCAGAAGGAAGCTCAGCACAGGAATGGCCTGACCGAATGATCAAATTTATGAAATAGGAAACGAGAATGAACGTATTAACAGCAGAAAATATTAGTAAAGCATACAGTGAAAGAATTCTTTTGGATAAAGTATCCTTTTCTCTTCAGGAGGGAGAAAAGGTAGGAGTAGTTGGTGTAAACGGAATGGGAAAATCAACACTCCTGAAAATCCTTGCAGGCACGGAGGAAAGCGATGAAGGAAAGGTAATTACCGGAAGCAATATAAAAATAGGCTACCTTTCCCAAAGCCCTGTTTTTGAAGAAGGAGCCAGCATTCTTTCGGCAGCATTGCAAAATCTGATGAAAAATCCGGAGGATTTTGAAAAAGAAAGTGAAGCAAAGTCCATGCTGTCAAAGCTGGGATTCTCAAATACAGAGCAAAAAATAAAAGAGCTTTCCGGTGGACAGAAAAAGAGGGTCGCCCTGGTAAATGTACTTTTGCAGCCGGTAGACATTCTGATTTTGGATGAGCCGACGAACCATTTGGACAGTTCTATGTCGCAATGGTTGGAAAATTATCTGATCAGCTTCAAGGGAACACTTGTGATGGTAACCCATGACCGATATTTTCTGGATCGAATCGCAAGCCGCATTGTGGAGGTTGATGCAGGAAAGCTTTACAGCTATCCGGGCAGTTACAGTAAATACGTAGAGTTAAGGCAGGAAAGACTTGACATGGCAAAGGCCAGCGAAAGAAAAAGACAGAGTCTTCTTCGAACGGAACTGGCATGGCTGGCAAGGGGAGCGAGGGCAAGGTCTACAAAGCAAAAGGCACATATTCAGCGTATTGAAGAGATGCAGAATGTAAAAGCACCGGTAGAAGAGCAAACGCTGGAAATGAGCTCCATTGCTTCCCGTATGGGAAAAAAGACCATAGAGCTGACGGATATCACGAAATCCTTTGGAAATAAGCTTCTGATTGATCATTTTACCTATTTCTTTCTTCGGAATGACAGGATTGGAATCGTAGGCCCAAACGGCTGCGGAAAAAGTACTCTTTTAAATATCATTACGGGAAAGCTGAAGCCGGATTTCGGAAGCATCGAAATGGGATCTACGATATCAGTAGGCTATTTTTCTCAGGAAAATGAATACATGGACGAGTCTATGCTGGCAATCGAATATGTCAAGGAAGTTGCTGAGTATATCCGTACACCGGACGGGCTCATGTCTGCCTCGGCACTAATGGAGCAGTTCCTTTTTGATGGAACAAGACAGTGGACCAGAATTGAAAAACTGTCCGGAGGAGAAAAAAGAAGGTTGTATCTGCTGCGAATATTGATTGGAGCACCAAATGTATTGATTCTGGATGAGCCAACCAATGATCTGGATATACAGACACTTACGATTCTGGAAGATTATCTGGACAGCTTTCAGGGAATTGTGATTACGGTATCCCATGACCGCTATTTTTTGGATCGTGTTGTCCGCAGGATGTTTGCCTATGAGGGAAATGGAAAAATCCGTCAGATAGAGGGTGGATATAGTGATTATTATCTGGAAATGAAGAGCAGAGAAGAAAGCTCCAATACTCAAGGCACAGCTGCAAAGACAGAAAAAGGAAAGACCGGTAAGCCACCCAGAGAGAAGAAATTGAAATTTACTTATGCGGAGCAAAAGGAATTCGACACAATCGACGAGAAAATCGAAGAATTAGAAAGCAAGATCTCGGAAATTGAGGCTGCTATGGTAGAAGCAGCTACCTCCTATTCTAAACTTGCAGAGCTTACAGAGGAAAAGGAGCTTTGTGAAAAAGAGCTTGAGGAAAAAATGGAACGCTGGGTATACCTAAATGATTTGGCAGAAAAAATAGAAGCACAGGGTAAGTAGCACACTCGCGTAGCGGTACTAACCCTTATGCAGGGCTAACGCCTGCAGTCGGGAAGTACCGACGCTGCGGATGTTTCTTTCAGAGTATTCATTTAATGAGATAGTTTCATTTGTTATTTAAGAGGTTCATCCTTCATTAGATCTCCCAGTGTGATTCCATACAGGAAATCGTGTATGAGGGTATCCAGCTTTTCCCACATAGGAAGCGTTCGGCAGCTTCCTTTTTTACTGCATTCCGGAGAACCCTCTTCCAGGCAGCTTACCGGAGCTAAGGTTCCTTCGGCACATTCTACGATTTCTCCGACGGTATACTCAGAAGGCAGACGGGTAAGCTTGTATCCGCCGCCTCTGCCACTGAGACCGTAGAGCAGATTCTTTGCGACAAGGGTTTTTAAAATTGCTTCCAGATATTTTAAGGATATATTTTGTCTTTGGGCAATGGCCTTCAAAGGAACAAATTCCTCGGAATTTTGCATAGCCAGATCCAGCATAACTCGCAGGGCGTATCTTCCCTTTGTTGATATCATAAGACACCTCTTTCTTTCAATGTATATGATTGATTTTATTATTATAAAGCAGAAAAATTTTGCTTTCAAGACAGGAAAAGGCAGGCGGAAATATTACCAATTGACAGGGTAGGTTGAAAAAGCTATAGTAATTCATATTGAAAAAAGAAAAAAGCTGAGGTAGAAGTATGTTAAACCAGTTTTCAAGGACGCAGCTTTTGCTTGGAAAGCCTGCAATGGATACATTAGCACAAAAGAAGGTTGCGGTTTTCGGAATAGGCGGCGTTGGCGGATATGTATGTGAGGCTTTGGTAAGAAGCGGCGTAGGAGCCTTTGATTTGATTGATGACGACAAAGTATGCCTTACAAACTTAAACAGGCAGATTATAGCAACGCGTAAAACAGTTGGAAAATATAAAACAGATGTCATGAAGGAAAGAATGTTGGAAATCAATCCGGATGCAAAAATAGATGTCCATAAATGTTTTTTCCTTCCGGAAAATTCTGCGGAATTTCCTTTCGAGGAATACGATTACATTGTAGATGCTGTGGATACGGTCACTGCGAAGATTGAACTGATTATGACAGCAAAGAAAATGAACATCCCGATTATAAGTGCTATGGGAGCGGGAAACAAGCTGGATCCGGGAAGATTAAAAATAGCAGACATCTACAAGACCAGCGTATGCCCATTAGCAAGGGTAATGCGAAGAGAGCTTCGGAAAAGAGGAGTGGAAAAATTAAAGGTTGTTTATTCGGATGAGGTGCCGGTTCGGCCGATAGAGGATATGTCTATAAGCTGCCGAAGCCATTGCATCTGTCCTCCGGGAGCAGAGCATAAATGCACGGAAAGAAGGGACATACCGGGAAGCACTTCTTTTGTTCCATCGGTAGCAGGTCTGCTGATTGCCGGGGAAATTGTAAAGGATCTGACCGAAAAGGAGAGAGCAGCTGTCCGTATACAGGAAGAAATACAGTAGCCAGGAAAAATAAGATTCATGTAAAAAACAGACCCCAAAAAGTCAAGCTTTTTGGGGTCGTATTGTTTTTGGTATGCAAGATTAATAATCCAGCGAGAAGCTGCCCAGAAGAGATTCCAAAATGCTGTCATCATCAATCAGCCACTGACCATTTGTTTTCACAAGCGTAAATGTTACATCTCCGTTGGTATTTTGCGGTGAACCCGATGAATAGGAAACGGAAACATTACCATTTACCACCAGGGTACAGTATTCCTTTGAATCCTCTGTATAGTATTGCGGAGTACCTGAGGTCAAGGTGACTGTCATGGACATGCCAAAGGCGTTGGCAAGGCTCTTTAAATCATAATCCAGGTAGCCGGAATATTCGCTGGTATCGTCCACATCAAAGCAAGCAATAATATCCTGCATGTTCAGATCGTTTAAAGCACTTTCAAGCTTTTCGATTGTAGCTTCCGGTGTGACCGTACTTTCTTTCTTTGAAAAAACAAAAAGATAAAGAAGAATGACTGCGGCAATGGCAGCTGCGGCAACAATTGTCACAATGGCTATTTTTTTCTTAACATTATTCTTTTTGGGAGCAGGCTGGTCAAAATATGGATTTGTCTGCATCGTTTGCTGATATCCATTTTGATAGGGGCTCTGTCCGCCTGGGGTGTAGCCACCCTGGTAAGAAGCTTGTCCATTTGGTCGAATCTGACTTCCGCATTGAGGGCAAAAGAGAGACTCATCTGGAAGCTGTGTGCCGCATTTTCTGCAAAACATAGTTCTTTTCCTCCGTTACTTAAAATCTTTTTTCATTATACAAAAAGGCTGAAAATAGGGCAAGCTATTCTCTGCGCATCTTCAGCTGTCGGCTTATTTCTTTTACAACTTCACGTATCCGCATATTTTCTGCATCAATCGTAAGATGAGCATATTTTTCATACAGAGGAATCCGTTCCTGATAAAGATCAAGGAGCGTTTGCCCTTCCTTTACAGAAACACCTCTGGCATGCAGGTCTCCAAGCCGGTCTTCAATAGAAGAAAAGGAAAGCCTCAGGTAGATTACCGTACCGATGGAACGCAAATGTTCCATGGCCTTCGGACCGTAAATTACGCTTCCGCCGGTAGCAATGACGCAGCGGTCGGCTACAATAGAGGAATTTACATCCTCTTCTATTTTGTTAAAGGCAT
Source organism: bacterium (assembly GCA_963624695.1). Classification (GTDB taxonomy): domain Bacteria; phylum Bacillota; class Clostridia; order Lachnospirales; family Lachnospiraceae; genus Alectryocaccobium. The sequence goes on along the minus strand of CAVFRH010000037.1, from coordinate 7,071 downwards.
CCAGTCCCTCTTCGTTGATAATTTCAGAAAGAAGTCTGTGTTCTCTGGCCTGGATCAAAAGGTCTGAGTCCAGAAAACCATACCCCATTTGTTTCGCCAAAACAATGCCGACCGTGCTTTTTCCGCATCCCGGCATTCCGATTAAAATAATATTTTTTAACTTTCTGCTTTTTGTTTTTCTGTTTTCCATAATATTCACCTCACAGACAGAGTATCAGAGTTTTTTAGAATGGAAAAGTATTTTTCGGGAAAAGAAAAAAATCAGTGTCGAAAAAGTGAAAGAAATACTGTAATATAAAAGTTGTTTTGAAAAAATCAGGTAAAGTAAAGGAAAAGAGGATAAAAATAAGAGGGGGAAGATGGGAAAAATTTTATATTATATTCGGGAAAGGGAAAAAGAAAAGCAGCTGACAGAGCTTTGCGGGGAGCTGAAACTGGCTTCACAAAAAATAGAAGAAAAAGAGTTGGGCTGCACCCTTTCAGAGTTGCTGAGTGGGAAAGCAAAGGGAAAATGCAGTGTATCGGCAATGTATATACAGCCGGAAATCTTGATATTTTGTGGCATGCAGGAGAAAGAACTGGATTCTTTTTTGGAAAAATACAGGGAAAAAAAGCTTTCACCCATAAAGCTGAAGGCAGTCGTTACTCCTTTTAACTGTGGCTGGAGCATTTATCAGCTGACAGGAGAATTAGTAAAAGAGAGCCGGGCAATCGAAAAGAGAAAATGATTGTGCAGATAACGGGAATGCAGAAAAAGTAGACGACATCTAAATTTACTTATATAATAGTGAGCAACTGTAAATCTTCACAAAGAAGATTTCAAGAGCAAGAAAAAAGAGGGGAGATTGTTTTTTATGAAGAAAGCAGCAGCAATTGTATTGAGCTTTATTTTGCTTCTATGTGCAGGATGCTCATCCGACAGCAGCTTAAAGCTTGGAGCAGCTGAGGTGGGCGGTATGTACGCAGAATTTGCAAATGTTTTGGCACAGGTAGCAGAAAAGGAAGATGTAAACGTGCAGTTAAACGTAAAATCTACCGCAGGATCCCTTGCAAATGTAAGGCTTTTATCCGAAGGATACCTGCAGCTTGGCATTTCTCAGGAGGATCTTGTAAATGCAGCATATTACGGAGAGGATGACTACAAAGACAATCAGATGACCGGATATAGTGCAGTGGCAGATCTTTTTCTGGAGGCCTGTCAGATTATTGTAAGGGCAGATTCTGAGATTCAAAGCGTAGATGATCTTTTCGGAAAAAAGGTTTCCATTGGTGGAGAAGAGTCCGGTACAGAACGCAATGCAAATCAGATCCTGCAGATTTATGGTCTGACAAAAAATCAGGTAACATGTAAAAATTATGGTTACACAGATGGCGCAAAGGCATTGATTTCCGGAGAAATCGACGCCATGTTTGTTACTTCCGGTACAAAAACAAATGTAGTAGAAGAAATTGCAAGACAATGTGACATAAGGTTGATTTCTCTCGATGAGGAGCACATTGAAAAGCTGCAGAAGTCCTTTTCCTTCTATAACAGCTGTACTATTCCGGCAGGAACCTACAGTGGTCAGGAGGAAGATGTAAACACGGTAGGAGTACATGCGATTCTCCTGGCAAACAACAGTCTGAGCAGCGAAACAGTAGAGAAGCTGACAGCAGCCTTATTTGAATATGCAGATGAATTTCAATATTCACTTCCTATAAATCTGGAGCTGGAGGAAGAAGATGCAACAAAGGATGTAACGATTCCATTTCATAAGGGAGCAGCAGCTTACTATGAAACAAAAGGAATCACAGTGGAACAGTAAATTGAAAGCAGCATAGGAGAAAGGCAAAATATGGAGTTTACATTTGACATGTATCAGACACTGGCCCTTGCGGTAGTAGTGCTGATTATCGGAAGATTTTTGAGAAAAAAAATAAATTTTTTGGAGCGCTTTTGTATCCCGGCACCGGTAGTAGGCGGACTTTTATTTGCAATTGTTGTCTGTATCTTATACAGCCTCAATATCGTAGAGTTGTCCTTTGATGATACATTGCGTGAAGTCTGCATGGTATTTTTCTTTACATCAGTAGGCTTTCAGGCAAACTTGAAGGTTTTGAAAAGCGGCGGAAAAGGACTGATTATATTTTTAGGAATTGTAATCTGCCTGATCCTTTGCCAGAACTTCCTTGCAGTGGGAATGTCAAACGTTTTGGGATTGGATTCCCTTATCGGACTTTGCACAGGATCTATCCCTATGGTAGGGGGACACGGAACAGCTGGTGCCTTCGGACCGGTACTGGAAGACTTTAATGTTTCCGGGGCAACAACCCTTTGTACAGCAGCTGCAACCTTCGGACTGATTGCAGGAAGCTTAATTGGAGGACCAATCGGAAAATCTTTGATCGAGCGAAAAAACCTTCTGGAAACTGCAGTGACAGAGGATGACAGTCTTTTGGTGGAAGATGAGAAAAAGCACACCAGACACACAACCATGTATCCGTCGGCTGTATTTCAGTTGATTTTGGCAATCGGAGTAGGAACCTTCTTTTCCTGGGCACTTTCCAAAACCGGAATGACCTTCCCGATTTACATCGGAGCCATGATCGCAGCCGCTCTCTTTCGAAATATTGGAGAATATTCCGGAAAATTTACAATTTATATGGGAGAGATCAACGACATCGGAGGCATTTCCTTATCCCTCTTCCTTGGAATTGCAATGATCACCTTAAAGCTTTGGCAGCTGGCAGATCTGGCACTTCCGCTTATGATCCTTCTGGCAGCACAGGTTGTATTGATGTTTATTTTTGCCCGCTTCATTATCTTTAATTTCATGGGAAGAGATTACGATGCGGCCATTATAGCGGCCGGTGCCTGTGGCTTTGGAATGGGAGCAACTCCAAATGCGATGGCAAATATGCAGGCTCTTTGCGATCGTTATGTTCCCTCTGTAAAGGCATATTTGATTATTCCAATCGTGGGAAGTCTGTTTGCCGATTTCCTAAACAGTCTGATTGTTACCTTCTTTATCAATTTTGTGTAAGAGAAGGAAAAAAAAGAATTTTAATCATGTTACTACAAGTTTCAAAATGGGGGCAGGTAAAATGAGTTCAGCAAAAAAAGAAAAAAAGACAGGGTACGAGGTGAAATATGAAAATCTCGCTATGCCGGAGGTGAAGGTAGATCCGGAAAGCACGAAAGAGGAAGAAATACAAGAGACAAGAGAATCTGTTTCTTATGATTCCTTGGCTGTGCCGGAAATCCACATCAGAAAGAAGTAAAAAAGAAGCCAGGAATTTGCGAAAGGGCAAAAACCTGGCTTTTTGTTTTTGAGGTTACTTTTCCAGTTTGCTGTCAGTTTTGGACTGGAATTTTGCATTGTTGATAATGAAACGCTCGTGGGTTCCGCCGCCGATGTGACCCTTTTCATCAAAGGCTTCTACCTTAAAGGTTAGCTTTCGTCCTTCTACGGCAGTCAGCTCAGCTACGCAGGTAACCTTCATGCCCACCGGAGTTGCAGCATCGTGAGTAACATTTAATAAGGTACCTACCGTACCGCTTCCCTCTTCCAGAGAGTCCTGAACGCAGGTCCAGGCAGCCTTTTCGATCATTGCTATCATTTTAGGGGTTGCAAGAACATCCAGGCAGCCGCTTCCGAAGGATTTAGCTGTGCAGGTCTCGTCGACTGTGAATTCAATCCGTCCTGTCATTCCGATTTCCATATATCTATTCCTCTTTTCTTCTTTTTTGTTTATAATAGCAGATGGCAGAAGGAAGGGCAATACAGCATTCCCTGCTGCTTATTGACTGAATAAAAAAGAGGATAAGGAGAAGAAACAAATGAACATAACAGTCTATCTTGGAGCTTATATGGGAAAGGAAAAGGATCTTTGCGAGGCAGTAAAGGAGCTTGGCAGATGGATCGGAGAAGCAGGGCACACTTTGGTTTATGGCGGATCAAAGAGCGGACTTATGGGGAAAATCGCAAGAAGTACCATGAGTTCTGGAGGAAACGTAATTGGGATTGAGCCACAGTTTTTTATAGATGAAGAATTGCAGATGGATGGCCTGACCCAGCTGATCGTGACAAAAGATATGGAAGCGCGAAAGAAAAAAATGATAGAGCTGGGAGATGCCTTTGTAGCTTTTCCGGGCGGCACGGGAACGCTGGAGGAGATCAGCGAGGTAATGTCAAAGGTTTCCTTAAAGCAAATAAAGAAGCCATGCATCATTTATAACTTGAATGGATACTATAATAGCTTGAAAGAGCTTTTACAGCATATGAAAGAAATGGGCCTTTCTTCGGATGAGAGACAGGAGGGAATCTATTTTGCAGAAAACCTGGAACAGATTAAGGAAATCGTAGAAAAATAATATCGATTTTTACAGGGCTTTTGTGTAAAATAAGAGAAACAAATTAAGGAATAAGGGGAGTAGAGAATGGAGTTTGCAATCGGAAGAGAAATCGATGTCCTGTATTTCCTGCAGAGCATACGTTTTGAACCACTGACCGGGATTATGAAGTTTATTTCATTGATCGGAGAAGCGGGGGTTGTATGGATCGCATTTGCGGTTATTCTGCTTTGTATCAAAAAATACCGGTATGCGGGTCTTACATCCGCCATTTCTTTGCTTATGGAGTACATTGTAACAAATCGGATTTTGAAGGTTAGTATCGGAAGAGTAAGACCCTATGTAATGTATTCTGGACTGGATGTTTTAGGAGTCGTTCCGAATGATGCTTCATTTCCGTCCGGACACAGCGGAGCAGCCTTTGCAGTAGCAACCGTCATGCTGGTCATGTTACCAAAGAAATATGGAGTACCGGCTTTCGTACTGGCCTGTCTGATGGCCTTTTCAAGATTGTATCTGGGAGCACATTTTCCATCGGATGTAATAGCCGGAATCGCAATCGGATGTCTTTTCGCTTTTATAGCTTATAAAATAATGCATACAAAGAAAATAAACAGTTTTTTTTGCAAGGATAATCAAAAACGCTGAATCAGATCGGAGGCGAGAAAAATGTTTAATAAGCAGGATGAGAGAAGAAATGCATTTATGCTGGATGGCAGCTTTGCCGATCAGGGATATGACTGGTGGTGGCATTCTTTTACAGGCATTAATGCAAGAACAGGAAAAGAAAGACAGTTTTTTATAGAATACTTCTTATGCAATCCTAAAAAAGGGGGAGAGGAGCCGATTTTAGGGCAGCTTCCGGAAAATAAAGAAAAGGGGATTGCACCAAGCTACCTTATGGTAAAGGCAGGAAGCTGGGGAGAGCATGCTGCGCAGCTGCACCGCTTTATTGGATGGTCCAAAGTGGATGTGGCAGATGGAGTTCCCTTCTTTTTAAGAGCGGAGGATTGCTATCTGGACAACGAAACATTAAGGGGAAGTGTAAACATTTCAAGGGAAGAGTGCGCAGCTCATCCGGAGTGGATGTGTGATTATGGAAGTATGAGCTGGGATCTTGAGGCAGAAAAAGAAATCGCCTTCAATGTAGGATATGGTGCAAGCACACCATTTCGAAAGGCAAAGGCATTTGAAATGTATTGGCATGCAGAGGGAATGAAAACAAAATACAGTGGAAGTGTCAATTATATGGGAGAGATGTATTGGATTTCACCGGAAAGCTCCTATGGATATGCAGACAAAAACTGGGGAAGGAATTTTACCAGTCCCTGGGTATGGCTTTCCTCGAACTGTATGAAGAGTCGGATAACCGGAAAACAGCTTACAAATAGTGTATTTGACATTGGCGGCGGAAGACCGAAGATTTATTTTCAGGCTCTGGATCGAAAGCTGTTGGGAGCCTTCTGGTATGAAGGAAAGGAATACGAATATAATTTCTCAAAGCTTTGGACAGCACCCGGAACAAAATTTCACTGCTGGGAAACAGAGGATGAGGTTCGCTGGCATGTAAGACAGGAAAACAAGGATTCTGTAATGGAGACCAGGGTAAGGTGCAAAAAGAATGACATGATCCTGGTAAACTACGAAGCTCCGGATGGAAGCAAGAAGCACAATCGCCTTTGGAACGGAGGAAACGGCGAAGGAAGAATACAGCTTTACAAAAAAGTTTCAGGAGGAGTAAAGCTGGTTGACGATATTGATGTCACGCATATCGGTTGTGAATACGGAGAATATGACGACGACAAAAAGAAACGCTGAGCGATAAGAGAAAGGGGAAAGAGATGCATTCATTTACTTATTATTCACCGACAGAGATTATTTTCGGCAAAGATAGTCTGGAAAAGCTGGGAGATCAGATTCAGAAATTTCAGCCATCAAAGGTTTTAGTGGTTTACGGAAGCGATCGAATTTTAAACAATGGGCTCTATGAAAAAATAAGCAGCCAGATTCTGGAAAGAGGAATGGAAGCAGTTAGATTCGGCGGTGTAAAGCCAAATCCGACATTGGAGCATGCCTATGAAGGAGTGGAGCTTGCAAAAGAAGCAAAGGTAGATTTCATTTTAGCAGTGGGCGGCGGATCGGTTATTGATACCGCAAAGGCGATAGCACACGGATGTGCAAACCCGGACGTCGACATTTGGGATTTCTGGCTTGGCAAGAAAAAGGTGGAAAAAACCATGCCAATCGGAGTGGTACTTACCATTCCGGCAGCAGGAAGTGAAAGCAGCAATTCTGCTGTACTGACAGATACCAGTAAGCCGGTAAAAATAGGCCTGTCAACCGATTTCAATCGTCCGAAATTTGCCATCATGGATCCGACACTTACATACAGCCTTCCCAAATATCAGATTGGCTGCGGAGTAACAGACATTATGATGCATACGCTGGATCGTTATTTTAATCCTTTGGACAATGAGCTTACAGATGCCATTGCAGAGGCCTTGCTGCGTACTGTAATACACTACGGAAGTATTGCAATCGAAAATTCTTCCGATTACGAGGCCATGAGTGAGATTATGTGGGCCGGCTCTATTTCTCACAACGGACTGACCGGACTTGGCGGGGTAAATGATTTTGCTCCTCATCAGTTAGGCCATGAAATTTCAGCAAAGTTTGATTTTGCGCATGGTGCATCTCTTGCTGCAATCTGGGGAAGCTGGGCTGGATATGTATATAAA
>CAVFRH010000036.1:0-11009 GCA_963624695.1 bacterium | reverse complement strand
GAGCACTCGGCTGTTAACCGAGTTGTTGCAGGTTCGAGCCCCGCTCGGGGAGTTTACAAATGAATATTTGTTAATTTGGCTCCGTGGTCAAGCGGTTAAGACATCGCCCTTTCACGGCGGTAACACGGGTTCAATTCCCGTCGGAGTCATATGGCGCAGTAGCCAAGTGGTAAGGCAATGGTCTGCAACACCAGTATCCACCGGTTCAAATCCGGTCGACGCCTCGAAAATCCGAATCTAACGATTCGGATTTTTTTGTGCACTTTACGGCATACTTTAGCAATTACAATGCGCTAAAGTCAAGGCTTGCTTATAGTCTTGACAAATGTTTTATAATTTAATTATAAAAGTAATTTTTCAGAAATATGCATATACTATGCTTGGAGGACTTGAATGAACTTTGAAATATCAAGTAAGGAGTGTACAACGAATTCATTTGCATAGTTTATATGAAAAGCAATTATTTTATGGAGGGAAGGGGTATATATTGTGAGGTTGCAAATTTCAGAAAAAAGTAAGGGCATCTTTTTCATATTACTGTCGGCTTTTTGTTTTTCAATGATGTCAGTGTTTATACGTTTATCAGGGGACAATATTCCGGTAATGGAAAAGGCTTTCTTTAGAAATTCCATAGCCGCAATCATTGCCTGGAACATAGTAATACGACATAAGCAGCCGATCCGAGTAGGCAAAAGAAATCTTCCAACTGTTTTGATGCGTAGTATATGTGGAACAGTAGGAATCGTATGCAATTTTTATGCAACGTCACATTTAAATATATCAGATGCGAATCTTTTAAATAAGTTGTCTCCATTTTTTGCAATTTTATTCAGTATATTTATCTTAAAAGAAAAAGCAAGTAAATGGGAATGGCTCACAGTAGTAGTTGCTTTTTCAGGCGCTTTATTGGTTATTAAACCTGGTTTTTCAATGGATACATTTCCAGCATTTATAGGGTTCCTTGGAGGATTTGGAGCGGGAATGGCCTATACATTTTTACGAAAAGCTAGCAAAAATGGAGTGCCGGGACCTGTAAATGTTATGTATTTTTCCACTTTTTCTACGCTTGTTATGCTTCCGTCATTTATATTAAATTTTCAGCCGGTAACATCACTTCAGCTTGTTTTTCTTTTGTGCATCGGACTGGCAGCAGCAGGAGGTCAGCTGTCGATTACTGCGGCTTATTCACATGCAGCGGCAAAAGACATTTCAGTTTTTGATTATATGCAGGTTATATTTGCTGCAATATGGGGCTTTTTTTTATTCGATCAGGTTCCGGATGGATGGAGCATAGTTGGATATGTAGTAATATTGGGTGCAGCAGTCGTACGTTTTATACATGGCAAAATGAAGGATAAATAATTCAGAAACATTGTTTATCCAGGAGAGGTAAAATATAGTTTGTAACTGTATTAATTTAGGAAGAAAAGCTGGAAGAATTGTATTATATGAGATACAATAATGTAGTAGGATTTTAGAAGCTATTAACTGATAATTGAAGAAATTGTTTAAACGAGAAAGGAAACATATAATGAGATATGAAATAAAGGGAAAGCCTCTTCCCGTGGTTGAGTGTTATTTGGAAGCGGGAGAGAGCATGCAGTGTGATGGCGGTGCAATGAGTTGGATGTCTCCAAATATGAAAATGGAAACATTAGGAGGAGGCATAGGAGGTGTATTTTCAAAAGCTTTTTCCGGTCAAAAGATGTTTTCTAATAAATATACTGCAGAAGGAAAAGAAGGAATGATCGGATTTGCGTCTAATTTTCCTGGTGACATTCTTGCAGTGGAATTACACGATGGAAAAGATATTGTATGCCAGAAGTCAATTTATCTTGCAGCTACAGAAGGCATAAAAAGATCTATATTCTTCCAAAAAAAATTAGGAGCCGGTTTCTTTGGAGGCGAGGGCTTTATTATGCAGCGTATGACCGGTGAAGGAACAATCTTTCTTAAGGTAGATGGATCAACCGTAACAAAGGAGCTTGCGGCAGGTGAACAGATAGTTGTTGACACCGGACATGTTGCCATTATTGATTCCAGCTGTTCAATTGATATTGTTACAGTGAAGGGGGTAAAAAATGTATTTCTTGGGGGCGAAGGCTTATTTAATACAATAGTTACAGGCCCTGGAAGAGTTATATTACAGACAATGCCTATTTGCCAGCTTGCAAATACATTGGGAGCTTATACGATATCAGTATCAGATTAAAAAAAGAAAAACAGGTCTTGGCATGAAACCAGGATCTGTTTTTCTTTTTAAATGTTTTTAGAGTTTTTCTATATGAAAGCAGGAAAAAATATCATTTACTTTCTTTTGATCTGGTTTTGGAGTCAGGAGAGATACAATTGGAACAATAACAAATCCTCCCAACATAGCAATTGCTCCGCAATTTATAGGGCTTTGAAGAAGAGCAGGAAGAAATTGTTTTCCAAACATATTCAAAAGCATAAAACCAACACCCCAGATAAAGCACACGAAGCAGGACTGTTTTGTGGTTCTTTTCCAGAATAAGGAAAAGAGGAATGGCGCTAAAAAGGCTCCTGCAAGCGCTCCCCAGGAAATGCCCATAAGCTGTGCAATAAAGGTGACAGAGCTATGGTACTGGATTAGCGCAATTACTGCAGAAATAGCAATAAAGACAACAATCAAAATTCGGATGGAAACAACTTGTTTTTTTTCATTCATATTTTTGATAATATTGTCCTTCAGCAGATCAATCGTCAAAGTTGAAGAAGAGGCTATAACCAGCGAAGATAAAGTTGACATGGAAGCGGACAAAACAAGAATAACAACAAGCGCAATCAGAATAGGAGCAAGATCTGAAAGCATAGTTGGAATAATAGAATCATATCCATTTGCAGCAATATCAATTTCATCGGAGAAAAGTCTTCCGAATCCCCCAAGAAAATAACTTCCGCCGGCAACGACCAAGGCGAAAACAGTAGAAATAAGAGCTCCTTTATTTACAGCATCGGAATCTTTAATTGCATAAAATTTCTGTACCATCTGAGGAAGTCCCCAAGTACCAAGACTGGTGAGAATAATTACAAAAAGGAGACTCACAGGATCCGGCCCGAAAATAGATGCAAAGACACCGGGTTGAGAGGAAACACTTTCGTCTGCAACTTGAGCAAGGTCGGAAAAGGCTTCAATAATTCCTCCTTTACTTTGAAGTACAGCCACCACAACAGCAATAATACCAAAAATCATGATGATTCCCTGAATAAAGTCATTTATGGCAGTGGCCATGTAACCGCCTGCAGTTACATAAATAGCGGTCAGGATTGCCATAAGCAAAATACAGATAGAATAATCAATATTAAAGGCCATTCCGAAAAGACGGCTGAGTCCATTGTAGAGAGAAGCGGTATATGGAATCAAAAATATAAAAATGATAACAGAAGAAATAATCTTTATACTTTTGCAGTTATAGCGCTTTCCGAAAAATTCAGGCATAGTTGAAGAATCAAGATGGTGAGTCATAATTCTGGTTCGTTTGCCAAGTACAATCCAGGCAAGAAGGGAACCGATCACAGCATTTCCAACACCAATCCAGGTAGAAGCAATACCGTATTTCCAACCAAACTGACCTGCATACCCTATGAAAATAACAGCAGAAAAATAGGAAGTACCATAAGCAAATGCTGTAAGCCATGGACCAACACTGCGACCACCAAGAACAAAGCCGTTTACATCTGTAGCACTTCTACGGCAATGCAGTCCAATTCCTATCATAATTGAAAAATAGATGATTAATAAAACAAGAGCTAACATAAATCCCCCTTAAAACTTTATCGGTTTAAAGCGAAACACTCACACGCTTTAAAGTACTAAAGCAGATAGTAACAGAAGGATATGGAAATGTCAATAAAATTAAAATTAAAAATCCAGAGAATGTAGGGATGTTTAAGAAGAAAAATGCTAATCATTGGAAATAAGGATTCCAAGAGAATCCAGTTCATGACAGATTCTTTGATAGCTGTCATCATCTGGACATTCTAGAGTATGAAGATGGATATTGTTTGTAAGTTCACAAAGAGAATGAATCTGGTTTTTTTCAAAAAGATTCATGAATTGACGGACATCGTAGCGTGTGGAAAGCTGCAGTTCTCCGGTAAGCTGACCGTAAATTGGATGTTCAACAATTACATTTATGACTTTACAGCCATTGTCTACACAGATGTTAAGTTCTTTTTCAGTTTGAGCTGCGTCGTGTTTGCAGGCAATTGTCCGAAAATGCCCAATCATTTCCTGGGTCTGGTAAATATATCCTCTGGGACTGGCATTTATGGATATACCGCTTGCTCTTAATAATGCAATGTCACCAACAATGATCTGACGACTGACATGAAAGTGGCAGGCAAGTAAGGAGGCACTTAAGGGTTTTGTGCTTTCCTTCAATAATGTAAGTAGTTCCTGTCTTCTTTCAGCTGCTTTCATGAAATGCTCCTTTGAAAAATTTTTTACGCAAAGTGTTTTCTGTAGTTGAATTATAAGCCTTGAAATTTACAAAAGTCAATATAAAATCTTTACAGGTGTCTTGACAGTAAAGAAATTATAACTATAATAGAGAAGGTGTCTTGACACATGAATAGACAGTATATTGAAATTGGATGCGGTCTGTAGGAGGAGGGAAAGATTGTGAATGGATTTAAAGCTTTTTTAAAGAAGAAAAATATTATTTTTTCTGTCAAGCGGTATGGAGTAGATGCTTTGGGCGCAATGGCTCAGGGACTTTTTTGTACACTTCTTATCGGTACAATTTTAAATACTTTGGGAACTTCGTTTCATATAGGTATTTTTACAGCTACTATATGTACAATTAATGAAACTGCATATACAGTGGGTGGAATCGCATCTGCTATGGTTGGTCCTGCGATGGCTGCTGCAATAGGATATGCTTTGCAAGCGCCACCATTGGTTCTTTTTTCTTTGATTCCGGTAGGTTATGCAACAAATGTTATCGGAGGAGCAGGAGGTCCGCTGGCTGTTTTTGTTGTAGCAATTATTGCATCTGAATGCGGAAAGCTTGTTTCAAAAGAAACAAAAATAGATATTCTGGTAACACCGATTGTTACAATCCTTTCCGGAACAGGTGTAGCTGCTCTTATTGCAGCACCGATCGGAAGTGCAGCATCTGCATTTGGTCAATTGATTATGTGGGCAACAGATCTGCAGCCGTTCCTTATGGGAATTTTGGTTTCTGTTGCTGTCGGAGTAGCATTGACATTGCCCATATCCTCAGCAGCGATTTGCGCAGCATTAAGTCTTACCGGATTAGCGGGAGGAGCAGCTGTTGCAGGCTGCTGTGCACAGATGATTGGTTTTGCAGTAATGTCATTTAGAGAAAACGGTGTGGGTGGTCTGGTATCTCAGGGGATTGGTACTTCTATGCTGCAGATGCCAAATATCGTGAAAAATCCGAAAATTTGGATTGCACCCATACTTGCATCGGCAATTACAGGACCGATTGCTACCTGCGTTTTTAAATTGACCATGAATGGAGCAGCTGTTTCTTCCGGCATGGGAACATGTGGACTGGTTGGTCAGATCGGAGTCTATACCGGATGGCTCAACGAAATTGCCGATGGAACGAGAGCGGCAATTACTGCCTTCGACTGGGTTGGTTTGATTTTAATCTGTTTTATACTTCCGGCTGTTTTGAGTACTTTATTCTGCCAATTAGAGAGAAAAGCAGGCTGGATTAAAGAGGGAGATTTAAAACTTCAGTAGCAAAAAGAGAGAGCTCTGTCTGTTTTAACAGGCAGGGTTTTTTTAAATATGGGAAAGGGAGCAAAGAACAAGTTTAACTGGAATCCCGACTATTTTTACTTACGATACAAGGACAATCCATTGACTGAAAAATATGCATATGATAAGATAAGAAGCTGAATAAAAATGTAATGCTATGCATAAATGGAGGCTTTTGTGTCTGATCTTAGAAAAGAAATAGAAAAACGACGTACCTTTGCAATTATATCCCACCCGGATGCAGGAAAAACTACATTGACTGAAAAATTCCTGTTATATGGTGGAGCAATTAATCTTGCAGGCTCTGTAAAAGGAAAAGCAACAGCCAGACATGCAGTCTCTGACTGGATGGAAATTGAAAAAGAAAGAGGAATTTCTGTAACGTCTTCTGTATTGCAATTCAACTATGGAGGCTATTGCATAAATATTTTGGATACACCAGGTCATCAGGACTTTTCTGAGGACACATACAGAACTTTGATGGCAGCAGATTCTGCAGTAATGGTCATTGATGGAAGCAAGGGTGTAGAAGCACAGACAAGGAAGCTTTTTAAAGTTTGTGTCATGCGACATATTCCGATTTTTACGTTTATCAATAAAATGGACCGTGATGCAAATGATACCTTCGATCTGTTAGATGAAATTGAAAAAGAATTAGGGATAGCTACCTGTCCAATTAACTGGCCCATCGGATCCGGTAAGAACTTTAAGGGCGTTTATGATAGAAATGAAAATAAAGTTCTGGTTTACTCGGATACAAATAAGGGAACGAAAGAGGGAGTAGCCGAAGAAATCGAATTGAGTGATCCGCATCTGATGGATGTGATTACAGCAGATCAAAAAGAGCAGCTGGAAGACGAGATTATGCTTCTAGACGGTGCTGCTGCTGAATTTGATTTACAGCAGGTACAGAAGGGAGAATTGTCTCCTGTGTTTTTCGGATCTGCACTTACAAACTTTGGAGTGGAAACGTTCCTTCAGCATTTTCTGCAGATGACTACAAGTCCGCTTCCAAGAAAGTCAGATATAGGTGTAATAGATCCTTTTTCAGAAGATTTTTCCGCATTTGTCTTTAAAATTCAGGCCAATATGAACAAGCATCACAGAGACAGATTGGCATTTATGAGAATTGCTTCTGGTAAATTTAATGCCGATAAGGAAATTTATCATGTGCAGGGAGACAAAAAAATGCGTCTTTTACAGCCGCAGCAAATGATGGCTGAGGACAGACATGTAGTAGAAGAGGCATATGCAGGAGATATAATCGGTGTCTTTGATCCGGGCGTATTTTCGATTGGAGATACCATTTGCAGCAACGGAAAAAAATTCAAGTTTGAGGGTATTCCTACATTTGCACCGGAACATTTTTCCAGAGTCAGTCAGCTTGATACAATGAAGCGGAAGCAGTTTGTGAAAGGCATTAATCAGATAGCCCAGGAGGGAGCAATCCAGATTTTCCAGGAGACCAAAGGCGGAATGGAAGAAATTATTGTGGGTGTAGTTGGTGTCCTCCAGTTTGATGTTCTGAAATACAGATTAACGAATGAATATAATGTGGAAATCAGACTGGATGAGTTGCCTTATGAATATATCCGCTGGATTGCAAATAAGGATGAAGTTGATCTGGACAAAATCGTAGGAACATCTGATATGAAAAAGGTGAAGGATCTGAAGGGAAATCCATTGTTGTTATTCGTAAATCCTTGGAGTATAAACATGGTTTTAGATCGTAACCCTGGATTGGTCTTGGAGGAATTCAGCAGAAATTAGTGCTTTTTTATAGAATGTTTGATATAATGAAATAGATTCTGACAGGAGGTAGTTATGGCAGATAAGAAAAATACTTATACAATATATGATGATGGAAAGTGTGGAAGCGTAATCATTTCAGATCAGGTTCTTTGTACAATTGCAGGTCTTGCTGCAGTTGAGGTAGAGGGAATCGCATCTATGAAGGGGGATATTGTAGCCAGCCAGATCACGCGGTCCGCTATGAACAGCCTCTCCAAGTGTGCAAGGATAAAAGTTGAAGAAGGAGTTATTTCTGTACAGCTCGTTTTAAATATACGGTATGGATATAATCTTCCGGAAACCACAAGAGAAGTGCAGGAAAAGGTAAAGGATACGCTTGAAAGCATGACCGGACTTAAGGTCGGCAGTGTGAATATCAGCATTTCAGATGTGAAAATAGACAAGACTCAAAAAATAAAAAAGCCGAGAAAAATCGAAGAAGTCGAAGAAGAGGAATAAGATGGTGGAAGCGCAAAATAACATAAATCCCAAGATGACTCGTCGTGCAATAAGGGAAGCTGTTTTTAAGCTTTTGTATATTGCTGAATTTAATACAAAAGAGGAAATGGAAGAACAGCTTAGAATTTTCTTTGAAAGTGCTGGAGCTGAGGGAGAAACACCTTTCGGAAATACGCTTCCAAATTCAGAAGATATCGATACTGTTTACAGCAGGTATGATAAAGTAAGAGAAAATCAGGAACGGATTGATGAACTTTTAAATAAAACTTCTGAAGGATGGAAAACCAGCAGAATGAGTAAAGTTGATCTTTCAATTTTGAGACTGGCAGTTTACGAGGCTTTATACGATGACACAATTCCAGTGAAGGTAGCCATCAATGAGGCCGTTGAAATTGCAAAACGATTTGGCGGAGATGATTCCAGAGCGTTTGTAAATGGAATTCTTGGCAAGATTGTGAAAAACAAGGAGAATTAACTTTTGGGCAGCGTTTATTCGGTCCTGCAGGTTAACAATTATATAAGAAACATGATCAACCAGGATTTTTTGCTTGGTTCGATACAGGTTCAGGGAGAGGTCAGCAACTGCAAGTACCATCACAGCGGACATATATACTTTACGTTAAAAGACGAAAAGGCAGCAATAAACTGCATTATGTTTGCCGGAAACAGAGCAGGGCTGGCTTTTTCTATGGAAGAAGGAAATAAGGTTATAGCCAGCGGAAACATAGATGTTTACGAAAAAACCGGAAGCTATCAGCTTTATGTAAAAAAAATAAAGCTTGCAGGGGAAGGAGAGCTTTTTGAACGCTTTCAAGCTTTGAAAAAAGAGCTGGAGGAGATGGGCATGTTTGCAGAGGAGTACAAAAAGCCCATTCCGCTTCATGCAAAAAAAGTAGGAGTTGTAACAGCTCCTACCGGTGCTGCAATACGAGATATACAAAATATAATCAAGAGAAGAAATCCGGGTATCCAGATAGTTCTTTTTCCGGCACTTGTTCAGGGAAAGGAAGCTGTGGAGAGTATTGTAAAGGGCATAAGAGTACTTGATAAAGCTGGTATGGACCTGATTATTGTGGGTCGTGGAGGCGGTTCGATTGAGGATCTTTGGGCTTTTAATGAAGAAGTTGTGGCCAGAGCAATTTTTGAATGCAATACCCCCATTATCTCAGCAGTAGGACATGAAACAGATACTACAATTGCGGACTTTGCAGCAGATCTACGGGCACCGACACCTTCAGCAGCTGCGGAAATTGCCTCTGAAAATATATTTGATACAATTGAAACAATTTGTGCATATGAAAAGAGAATATCTGTAAGTATGCAAAGAAAATTAGAGTTGTGTAAAATGACAGAAAAGCAATATCTTCAGCGGATAGAAGTCTTTCGTCCATCTGTTTTATTGGCAAGAAAGAGAGAAGAACTGGAAAAGTATCAAATACGGATTCGAAATGCTTTTGAGAGTGGATTTCAAAGAAAAAAATTTACATTTTCGCAACTATGCGAAAAAATGGAAAGTTTGTCACCTTTGAGAAGAATTTCAGCAGGATTTTCTTATGTTAGTCGAAAAAATGGAAAGCCGCTGAAATCGATTCGTCAGGTTGAAAAAGATGATGTATTGGAAATTAATGTAAAAGATGGAATTGTGAAAAGTAAGGTGCTGGAAACTGTTCCTTTGAGGGGAAAAGTAAATGAAGGAAATGAGTCTGGAAGAGGGTTTTGAAAAATTGAAAAAGATTGCAGATCAGATGGAAAATGATGAACTGAGTCTTGAAAAAATGTACAGTCTTTATAAAGAAGGAATCGATATTGCAAAAAAATGCAATGAAAAAATAGATACGGTGGAGAAAAATATAAAGCTTATTACCGAAGATGGGGAATGGAAGGAATTTCAATAGGAGAGAGCTATGAAATTTAAAATGGAATTGGAAGAGAAAACGAGACTTGTAAATCAGACGATAGAAGAGTATCTTCCAAAGGAAAATCAGCTGCCGGGAGAAATGACAGATGCCATGCGTTACAGCGTTTTGGTAGGAGGAAAAAGGGTGCGTCCTATTCTTATGGGCGAATGCTTCCGCCTTTTTAAAGGAAAGGGAGAAGAAATAAAGCCTTATCAGGCAGCAATGGAATTCATACATACGGCTTCATTAGTTCATGATGATCTTCCGGCTATTGACAATGATCAGCTTCGAAGAGGAAAAAAGACAACACATGCTCAGTACGGGGAAGCATTGGGTGTTTTGGCAGGAGATGCTCTTTTGAATTTCGCTTATGAAGTTTTAATAAGCGGAATAGCAAAAGCACCTGATAAAGAGAAGGCGGTAAAGGCAGCTTGTATTATTGCGGAAAAATCCGGTTATCTTGGTATGCTTGGAGGACAGGATGTAGATGTTGAGATAGATAAGAAGGGATTAAAGGGAGACAACCTTGAAATATTGAATTATATCTATGAAAAGAAAACATCTGCATTGATCGAGGCATCAATGATGGCTGGAGCGGCATTGGCCGGAGCAGGGGAAGATGAACTAAAAAAGGTAGAAGAAATTGCAAGGAAAATCGGTCTGGCCTTTCAGATACAAGATGATATACTGGATGTGACTGGAACAGCTCAGTCAATCGGAAAGCCTGTTTTTTCAGACATAAAAAATGAACGAGAGACTTATGTAAGTCTGTTGGGCGTAGAAGAAGCATCACAAAGAGTGCAGAAGCTTACGAAGGAAGCAGTTGCTTTGCTGAATGACCTGCCGGGAGAAAAAGAATTTTTAAAGGAGCTTCTTCTTGAACTGGCTTTGAGGAAAAAATAAGGGGAAGTATTGTGTTAGAATTAATTAATGAGCCGAATGATGTGAAAGACATTCCTGAAAACCGTTTATATGGATTGGCAAATGAAATACGAAGATATTTGATTCGTACAATCGGACGGACAGGCGGGCATCTTGCATCTAATTTGGGTGCGGTAGAGCTTACCATTGCTCTGCACAGGGTTTATGATCTCCCAAAGGACAAG
>CAVFRH010000035.1:0-11089 GCA_963624695.1 bacterium | reverse complement strand
ACGGTAGCTGGCTTTGTCAGCTCCGGTATGGCATCTACTGTTGTTGCAAGATTCGGCAAGCCCCTTCTTGCTGCTTCCTCGATCCATTCCTGTGAATAACCGTTTCCGGCAAAGAGAACTCTCTGATGCTCACTGAAATTCTGAACGGTTACAGCGTGGATATCTTTTTCCAGATTTTCGGATTTCTCCAGTATATCGCATGCCTCGCAAAGAGCTTCCGCTACAATTGTATTGATTACCACTGTAGATTCTGCAACAGAATTTTTGGAACCTACCATACGGAATTCGAATTTATTTCCGGTAAAGGCAAACGGTGATGTTCTATTTCGGTCTGTTGCATCTTTATGGAAGTCCGGAAGAGCCTTTACTCCTGTATGGAGTGTTTCTCCCTTTATACTGTGTGTAGCTTCTCCTGTTTCAATAAGCTGACTCACAACATCCTCTAACTGCTCTCCAAGGAAGATTGAAACAACTGCAGGCGGTGCTTCATTTGCACCCAGACGAAGATCGTTTCCGGCATCTGCTGCTGACTCACGAAGAAGTCCTGCATGCTTATCTACTGCCTTTACAATACAGGAAAGAAGCAATAAAAACTGTGTGTTCTCGTGAGGTGTTTTTCCAGGATCCAAAAGATTTTTTCCATCATCTGTAACCATCGACCAGTTATTGTGCTTTCCGGATCCGTTTACACCTGCAAAAGGCTTTTCGTGGAGAATGCATTTCATTCCATGTGCCGTTGCTTTCCGACGCAGTGTATGCATAATGATCTGGTTGTGGTCAATGGCAACATTCGCCTGTTCAAATACAGGTGCAAGCTCATGCTGAGCAGGTGCTACCTCATTGTGCTGTGTTTTAGCCGGGACACCCATTTTCCAAAGCTCTTCATTTACATCTTTCATAAATCCGGCTATTTTCTGACGGATCATTCCAAAATAATGGTCGTCCATTTCCTGTCCCTTTGGCGGCATATGTCCAAAGAGAGTATGGCCGGTATAAACAAGGTCTTTTCTTTTTTTGTATTTTTCTGCATCTACCAGGAAATATTCCTGCTCAATGCCAAGATTTGAGGTGACCTTTTTGGATACATTATTTCCGAATAAACGAAGCATTCTTACTACCTGTCTGCTTACTGCCTCCATGGAATGAAGCAGAGGGATTTTCTGATCCAGTGCTTCTCCGTTATAAGAATAAAAAGCGGTCGGAATGCAAAGTGTTGCTCCTGCTGCATCTTTTCTTACGAAAACCGGTGATGTGCAGTCCCATGCTGTGTATCCTCTTGCCTCAAAGGTAGCGCGCAAACCACCGGAAGGGAAAGAAGATGCATCTGGCTCACCCTTTACCAGTTCTTTACCGGAAAAACGAACCATAAATTCTCCGTCTGAAGCAGGACTTAAGAAGGAATCATGCTTTTCAGCCGAAACACCTGTAAGCGGATGAAACCAATGTGTAAAATGCGTACATCCATGTTCGATTGCCCATTCTTTTATCTCGTGTGCAATAATATCTGCAGTTGCGCGGTCCAGTTCACCACCCTGTTCAATGATCTCCCTCAGTTTTTTATAGGTTCCCTGAGGAAGTCTTTTTTTCATTTCCTTGTCATCAAACACATACTCACCAAATGTTTCGATTAAATTTTTTTCCATATCGTCACCATTCTAAAAATTTAATTATTGCTCGTCTTTTTTGTTTCATCCGGTACAACAATCTGAATTGCCTTCTGCAGTACCTCTATATTTATTTCAGTATGCTCTCCCCCCGGCTCTCCGTCCAGTGTCCATGCAATTGGCTCCTTGGAAGTAATATGCAGATGTTTTGTCTTAAAGCGCTCTACAAATTTACATTCTGTTCCTCTTGCTATGGAGGTTAATACTTCAATAAATTCAATTGGATTTCTGGTCGCCCTGACCAGTGTTACCTCAAATACTCCATCATCCAATTTCACATCCGGACCGGTAATGTTTTTCAGTCCTCCGACCTGATTGGAATTTGTGATCATGCCGTAAAACCAGCCATCCGTAAAAGAGATTCCGTTATCTCCTTCAATGGTCATCTGCAGGATGGGAATTTTAAATAGCCGCTTGGTAACCTCTACTACATATGCTCCATACCCGATCATATTTTTCAGATTCTGATCTGTTGTGTAAGCAATATCCGTTAGCAGGCCAAATGCCGCAACATAGTCGAAATACTTATCGTTAAATTTACCTATGTCCAGCTCCAGAATTTTTCCATGCTCCAGTCTTTCCACTGCATTCATGGGATCTTTTGGGATGTTGAGACTTCCTGCATAATCATTTGTACTGCCAAACGGGATAAAAAGCACCGGAACCTTATGCCCGCTTTTCATAAGCCCATTCAATGTACTGTTAAGTGTCCCGTCTCCTCCGGAGCATACGATCATATCAACTTCTTCGGCATATTCTGCACTGCGCAAGGCTGCGTCACCCGCATATTGAGTGGTATGCGTGATTACCTCGTATCCTGCTGCTACAAAACCATCCAAAAGCTTTGCCAGCTTAAATTTTACAGCTTCCTTTCCGGAATGAATGTTGATAATAAATAATAGTCTCTTTTTCATTTTTCTCACCTGCATATTAAGTCCGGCATTTTCTACCAGCATTAACCAAGGTATTTTACACCATACTCTGTTTCTATGCAAGCGTATCTGACATCCTGCCGCAGAGCTTATTTCCCATCTGATCGTTTTTCAATCTGATAATTTCTAAATTGAGAAATCAAATTCCTCTTCATCCGTCAGCTCTTCGTGCTTATAATTCATCAGGAAATTCAGCATTTCCCTTTGATTTGAAGTATTTAAAAGTTCTATTGCCTCTGAAATATTGTCCTTTGTAAAAAAGCCTGCACTTGTCAGATAGCGCAGCTCCTCCATGGCATTTTTTTCTGCCAGAGTTTCCATAACAGACGGCAGGGCACCATTCAGATGAGCCAGGATTTTTTCTCTCTTTTCTTCACTCAGATCAAGAGGCTGCGTCAGTCTGTCGCAGGCCATTCGAATCCGTTCCGGATTAAAATGATTTCGCAAAATAAAGCCATCGTATTCTGAAAAATCATATACTTTTCCATTTTTTCCGAATTTCTTTAAAAGTTCCTCCCGAAAGAAAGCGTGCCCGGGCAGGCTGTAGCTACATGCCTCTTCTTCCAAGGTAAAGCGAAATGGCTTTCGTCCATAAAAAGCCTTTCTGCCGATTTTCTTTACTTCTTTTCGAATCGAGATTTCCGTCTTTTCAAACCAAAGCAGCAGCTTTTCTCCGCCCTCTGGAAGGCGTTCGTACAAACCTGTTTCATCTGAGAAAAAAATCTTGTTTTTTGGATTTACCTTTACCCTTCGGATTCCTTCGTATTCACCGGCCCATCCTTCCGCATTCGAAAGACAGCCTTCCGGAATTTCCGAAAGCTTTTCCGGAATTTCGATTTCTTCCAGCTCCCTTGTCTCCTCAAAAGCGCTCTCGAAAATTGCCTGACATTCTTCTCTTATGGAATATTGTTTCCGGCTGTCGTATTTGTTGACAGCAAGAAGAACTACCCTGCCTTTTTCATCTTCCCCGTAATAGCCATACTCTTCCTGATTTTCAAAGAGCGGACGGTAATTTGGCGGATAAGAAAATTCTTCTTTTTCTACTTCTTCCTCTTCAAATCGTCCTGCATCCTTAAAGAGCAAATCCCAGTCATTCATATATCCGCTCCCTGCATATTTTTTCGAATCTCCAGTGCTGCCTTTCGCAAGGCTTCCTCATCACTTTCATTTTCCAGGAAAAGTGTTTTTAAATTTCCGGCGCCCTTCTTTTCCAGCATTTCTTCTTTTTCCTTTGATGTAAGTGAAAATGCTTCTCCCTGCAATTCAATCAGGAAAACCTGACAGCCTTCCAGCCTCATGTTTTTTATAATGTCTGAAAATGTGATTTCATCCATTTTATCCCTGTCCATAAAAAGCACGAGTACATCGTTTTTCGCAAAGCTTGTTTTCGATTTGCGAAGTTTTGCCCGGTTGTAGTTTAATATCTGACCATAGCGAGACAGAATTGCGGAAAATTTTTCAGCCTCCTCAAGGCACCTTTCCGAACCAAATGTCACAACCTTTATATTGCGGTAGCTTTCCAGAAGGTCCGGTCTTCTTTCCATTGTTCTTATCTTGGATTGCTCAAAGCGCCACGCCTCCACCTTTTTATGGTCTCCCGACATCAAAATCGACGGTACCTTTTTTTCATGCCACAGCTCCGGTCTTGTATAGTGTGGATACTCCAGCAAATTGTCCTGCAGGGATTCGAATTGCGAGGATTCTTCATTGCTCAAAACCCCTGGAACAAAACGGGAAACTGCATCCATAACAACCAGTGCCCCAAGCTCCCCGCCGGTAAGTACATAATCTCCGATGGAAATGTAATCTGTAACTACCTCCTGCAAAACCCGATCGTCTATGCCTTCATAATGTCCACACAGCAAAATCAGATTTTTTTCCATCGCAAGTTCTTCCACCTTGGTTTGATCCAATACCCTTGCCTGAGGAGTCATGTAGATTACCCTGGTATTTTCCCCTAACTCTTCCTTAGCTTTCTGCACAGCCCGATATACCGGCTCCGCTTCCATTACCATTCCGGCTCCGCCTCCGTAAGGATAATCATCCACCCTGCCGTATTTGTTTACAGAATAATCCCGAATGTTAATGGTGTCTACCTGAATATAGCCATTTTGGGCAGCCCGTCCCAGAATGCTGACCGACGCCGCCTGCTCAATCATGTCCGGAAATAAAGTCAATACACGAAATTTCATATTTTTTCTCCTGTACAGCTTATTCTGGCAAAAGACCCGGCAGCAAGCTGACGATCATTTTTGAATTTACAATATCTACATCAACAATGCATTGCTCAATCGCCGGAATCAGGATTTCACCATATTTTGGAGAATCAATTACATAGACATCATTGGCACCTGTTTCCATTACATCAGCCAGTCTGCCCAAAAGTTCTCCTTCTTCCGTGGATACTTCCATATCGATCAGGTCTCCGATATAGTATTCTCCCTCTTCCAGAGGCTGTGCATTTTCCCTTGTCACATAGAGCTCTGCCTGTCGAAAGTTTTCTACATCTTCGATTTTGTCCAATCCCTTGAATTTCAAAATTGCCAGATTTTTAAAGAAGCGTACCTTTTCAATGCTAAGTTCCTTCTGCATTTTTCCATGCTTTAGTACCAGCTCCTCCAGCTCTAAAAAGCGATG
Source organism: bacterium (assembly GCA_963624695.1). Taxonomy (GTDB): domain Bacteria; phylum Bacillota; class Clostridia; order Lachnospirales; family Lachnospiraceae; genus Alectryocaccobium. The sequence goes on along the minus strand of CAVFRH010000035.1, from coordinate 5,856 downwards.
CGGGTCATCTGTGGTAGGATATACCTTTACCTCTCCTTTCAGGCCATGCGTACTGGTAATCACCCCTACTCTCAATAACTCTTCCATTTGTCCTCCTGCCTTTACGAAAAAAAAGACTGCAAACTTGAAAGATTCCCAATCAATTCTACAGTCCTTTTTCTTTACTCGATTATTTCTACAACAACCTTCTTTTCGCTCTTAGAAGAAGCAGCCTTCACTACAGAACGGATTGCTTTCGCAATACGGCCCTGTCTTCCGATTATTTTCCCCATATCAGAAGAAGCGACTTTCAGCTCTATTAACAGGTCTTCTCCGCTCTCAGTTTCCGTAACCACCACTTCCTCCGGATTTTCAACCAGAGCCTTTGCAATTACTTCTACTAATTCTTTCATTCTGTCTCCAATCTTTACTTGGAATGATTACTTCTCAATACCTGCGAGCTTAAAGATTTTTCCTACTACCTCTGTAGGCTGAGCACCGTTAGAAAGCCATTTTTTTGCTGCTTCCTCGTCAACTGTAAATTTGCTTGGCTCCTGATTAGGATCATATGTTCCGATCTCGTCGATAAATCTTCCATCTCTTGGGGAACGAGCATCTGCTACTACAATACGATAAATCGGATTTCTCTTCTGTCCCATTCTTTTTAAACGAATCTTAACTGCCATGATATAAATTCCTCCATTATATATTAATTCTTAAACCTTATTTTGGTTTTCTATGATTAACCACCTGGGGCTAATTTCTTTTTATTTAAAAGGGAAGGTTGAAGCCTCCAAGCTTTCCCTTTTTTCCTTTTAGCATTCCAGGCATTTTCTTCATCATCTTCCTGGACTGCTCAAACTGTTTAATAAAACGGTTTACGTCTGTAATGGGAACCCCTGCTCCCTTTGCAATACGATTTTTTCTGGACGGATTGATCAGATCCGGATTTTCTCTTTCCTTCGGTGTCATGGACATGATGATTGCTTCTGTTCTGGCCAGCTGCTTTTCATCTACCATACCCTCCAGATCCTTAATCTTTCCACCCATGCCGGGCATCATGTTTAGGATTCCGGAAATGCCGCCCATTTTTTTCATTTGACTCATACTTGACAAATAGTCATTGAAATCAAATGTGGCTTTTTTCATTTTTTCCTGCAGCTTCAATGCTTCTTCTTCATCGACTGCTGCCTGAGCCTTTTCAATAAGACTCATAACATCCCCCATTCCCAAAATACGGGATGCCATTCGATCCGGATAAAACTGCTCCAGATCACTGAGCTTTTCGCCCATACCCACATATAAAATCGGTTTTCCGCAAATTGCTTTAATCGAAAGTGCAGCACCACCTCTGGTATCGCCATCCAGCTTTGTCAATATAACGCCGTCAATTCCGACTTTTTCCTGGAAGGTCTCCGCTACATTTACGGCATCCTGACCGGTCATGGCATCTACTACCAAAACGGCCTGATCCACATGCACTGCTTCACGGATTTCAACCAGCTCTGCCATCATTCCTTCATCGATATGCAAACGACCTGCTGTATCCAGGAGTACTACATTTTTTCCGGATGACTTTGCATGCTCTATTGCTGCCTTTGCAATATCCACAGGACTGTTTTTGTCTCCCATTGTAAAGACCTCAACACCCTGTTTTTCACCGTTGATCTGCAGCTGCTTGATTGCTGCCGGACGATATACGTCGCAGGCAACCAGCAAAGGCTTACGTCCCTTTTCCTTCAGCTTTCCGGCCAGCTTTGCAGCGGTTGTTGTTTTACCGGCTCCCTGAAGACCAAGCATCATGATCACGCTGATCTCATTTCCAGGTTTTAAGGAAAGCTCTGTTGTCTCAGAGCCCATCAGCTCCACCAACTGCTCATTTACGAGCTTTATAACCATCTGTCCGGGATTCAGACCGTTCATAACATCTTTTCCCACTGCCTTTTCCTGAACAGATTTTGTGAATTGCTTTACTACCTTAAAGCTGACATCGGCTTCAAGAAGTGCCAGTTTAACCTCCTTCAGAGCAATCTTTACATCTTCCTGGGTAAGACTGCCCTTACTGCGAAGCTTTTTAAACACATTCTGAAGTTTTTCGGTTAAGCTTTCAAATGCCATATTATAATTCCTCCAGAATTGCGGAAGCGATGGAATTGATCTTTTCCATTTTTTCGGACTCCGTTCCTTCTGCTTCCGGGCCTGTTATTTCATGGATCTTTTTTATGTCCTCCCGAATTTTCAGGAATCTTTCTACCAGGTGCAGCCTGTTTTCGTAGTCATCCAAGGTCTTGTTGCATCGCTTAATCAGATCGTGTACTCCCTGTCTGGATATTCCCTCATCCCTGGCTATTTCACTTATTGAAAAATCATCAAATACGGCTTCTTCATAAATCCTGCGCTGATGCTCTGTCAGGAGTTCACCGTAAAAATCATACAATAAAGTCTGCTCTACAAATCGTTCCATGCTAATCACCGTGTGGTATGTTACTATAAAGCAAAAAACTTGTCAAGTATTTTTTCTTGACAAGCTTTCATCCTTCAAAATTTTCCCTTATGAATCACTTTCTGTCTCTGTTACGTTCGCATAAGAAACGATGATGTCATTGACAGCCATGCTGCGGCAATAATCTGCCACATTGTCTTCTCCGTAGTTTGAAATGAGTTCATCGGATGCTACTCCCATGCTGTCTGCCAGCTCTGACAAAGCCTCCTGATAAAGCTCATGATCTGTGGTCATTTCCTCTGTATCCCAGATTGCATCTACAAGAATTTTTGTCTTTGCATAGGATTCTCCATAGTAACGTTTGTATCCGTCGTATTCCTCCTGGCTGTTTCCGGACTGCTCCAGATATTCCTCTATGGTGTCATATCCGGCAAGCTGAGCATTGCTTAACATCTGCTGTTCCAGGTAATCCATGCCTTCATTTACATACTCCTCAGGAAGAGCTTTATATTCTGTATTGTTGTATACTTCCTGCCAAGCACTCTGACGCAGACTTGACTTTGCATTAGACTGTGCGGTCTCCTCAAGAGTCTGCTTCACATATACATCGTAATCTGCCTTTGTGCTGTACTCACCGTCTGTAAATTCCGATACCCACTCATCTGTAACTTCCGGTGTACGACTGATGGATTTTAATGTTACATGGAAGGTCACTGCCTTTCCTGCATAATCCTCACTCCAATAGTCATCCGGGAACTGCAGATCCAGATAGGCTTCTTCTCCAACCTTTAAGCCGATCAGTCCCTCTTCAAATCCATCAATATTGGAACCGGATCCGACTGTAACTTCATAATCTGTGCCCGAAGGATCTCCATATTCTGAATCCCCTTCAAATTTGCACTCATAATCTACCTTTACGTAATCTCCGTCTTCCACAGTTGCATCTGAGTCTGTCACTGTTTCTGCTTCCATGTTGGTCTTGTAATAGTCCTCAATGTCATCCGCATCTACCTTCTCAACTTCCTTTGTCAGTTCCAGTCCCTTATAGGTTGGAAGAGTTAGGCAGTCCTCCCAGCTGTAGTCTCCTGTAAGATACTCATAGCTTGGATCGGATGAGTAGATCAAAGATGTGGTGGATGTACTGCTCTCCTCTGATGTGCTTTCTGAGCTGCTTGATGTACTTGATGTTGTGGATACGCTGCTTTCTGTTGTACTTGCTCCGCATCCTGCGAACATGGCAGCACAAACTGCTGCTGTTACCAGTAATGTTCCTGTTTTTCTCATAATAACCCTTTCCTCTTATTCTTCTACCGTTTCCGATAGTGATGACTGGGAGCTTTCCGAAGAAGACTCCTGTATGTTTTCCTCCTCTGTCTGTTCCTGCACGCTCTGTGCATCCGCAAAAAGGGAAGCAAAATCACCATTGTTGTTTATTTCGAAAACAGTCTGCCTTACATAATCCGACTTCACCTGAAGTAAATAAGGTGTAGACTGCTCCCCTACAAAAAAGAAAGAAAATCCTTTTTCTTTTAATAAGGTATATTTTGAATTTTCTTCTGTATAGCCTTTCCAGCTGCCAATATCTGTTTCTCTTGGCAAAAGAATAATGTCTGTATCTCCGATTATGCTTTTTACTTCATTTTCCCAGGATTGTGCATCCTCTTCCACTATGGAATACTCACTTCCGTAGCTTATGTCTTTTGCAAATCCGTTGCTGGCAAAATGCCATCCATTCTGAGAAAGTGCTTCCAGTACCTCTTTTGCACTTTTGCTTTCCTTTGAAGTATCGAAGGTTCCGTAACTTTCTGCATAGGGATTATTTTCCTCTGCTGCAAGATAGGAGCTGCTTCGATATCCCAATATTCCGCAATAACCGGAAAAGCTAAGAATTCCCCTTGCTCCGTTATAGGAAAAATCCGGATGCTCCTCTAAAAAGCTTTCCAGAATCGGAACGAGGTCAAAATCGCCAGTCTGCGTATTTCCGGATGAGTCCGTATACTGACATGCAATTTTTCCGTCCTGCAAAAGCATTTTTCCCGCTACCCCTTCTTCTGCTGCATCAAATGGATAACACACATCCCTTTGCGATAAAATCAGCGGCTTCTTTCCCTCCGGGAAGAGAAATGTCTCTTTGTAGGTATATCCTCCTTCTGTGTCTGTATCAACAATATCGTATACATCCATCAGACAATACCCTTCATCGTAGAGCTTTTGCAATGCATCCTCAAACTCGGTAAGAGACATTCTGTCTTCGCTTTCCTCTATAGACAAGACTTCAAAAGACAAGTGGGTAATCTGCGAAAGCTGCGTTTCCACCAATGTCCTTCCATCCTCGGAAGTTGCCTTTTGTTTATTTTTTGCAGACTGGATAAAGCGAATACCAAAAATCACCGCCAAGATAATTACCGCAAGTACAATTACTTTTTTGGTCAGATCATTTCTTCGCTTCTTTCTCCCTCTGGAATAGGCCTTACGTTTTTTTTCTGTTATGCTGCTTTTTTCTTCAGCATGATCCATTTACCTATCACCTCTATATGCGCTATTTAAAACGCATTATAGCATAGAGAAAAAAAGGGCGCAAACAATTCTTTTCTTGCCTTTTCACTATTACGATGATAAAATTGTTAAAGATATTTAGCGGAGGTAAACAATACATGCAATGGTGGCAAATACTTATAATCGTAGCAGCTGCAATCGCCGGTGTAGTCTTAGTCCTGTATCTACTCGGAAAACGTAACTTAAAGAAACAGGAAGAATCAGAAGCACAAATCGAGGCATCAAAGCAGCAGGTAACAATGCTTGTTATAGACAAAAAGAAAATGAAGGTGAAAGACTCGGGTCTTCCGCAAATCGTTTACGAGCAGTTGCCAAAGCTCCTTAGAGGAAGAAAATTCCCGATTGTAAAAGCAAAGGTTGGTCCAAGGATCATGACTTTCATTGCTGAGCCAAAGGTTTACGATGTAATTCCTACTAAGAAAGAAATCAAGGCTACTGTAGCAGGTCTTTATATTACAGATGTAAAGGGAATTCGCGGATCCCTTGAACTTTCTTCAAAGAAGAAAAAAGAGCTTAAGAAAAAAGACAGTAAATTTGATCAGCTTCTTCGAAAAGGACGTGGAGAGCTCTAAAAAAATACAAACCGGTTGTCAAATGCCCCGGTTTAATAAGGCAGTATTTTAGAAATTATGGTGTAATCCCGATATGGGGTTACACCTTTTCCTTTATTTAAGCGGATTTCTCCGCATTTTTCTGTTTAACTCTTTCCATTGTTTTTAAAAGTTGCTGCATACTTCAAATACAGCTTTACCTATCTGAATTCTACGATTTCTTCTATTATTTTCCTTGGTCTTTTAACCGGAGCTTCATCGGCGAAACCAACCGCAACAATTCCAGTCAACTGAGTGTCTGTTCCTATAAAATCCAGCAACTCATTA
>CAVFRH010000034.1:0-2221 GCA_963624695.1 bacterium | reverse complement strand
ATCATGCATTGAATCGATATATTCTGGAGCATTACATTTCTGGGAAATATAATGTACTCATCATTGACGAAGTACAGTTATGTGAAGACTTTGAAAAGGTGATTAATAGTATTCATTCTAAGCAGATTTATGACATTTATATTACTGGCTCAAATGCGTTTTTGCTTAGTTCAGATCTGGCAACACTTTTTACGGGAAGAACAATCGAGATTAAGGTCTTTCCGTTTTCATTTTCTGAATACCGGCAATATTTCAAATCATCTGACAGTCTAGACAGCTGTTTTGATAGTTATGTCCGAGCAGGAGGCATGTCAGGCTCTTATGTCTATGAAGCAGAGCAGAAGCGATTTGAGTATGTGAGGGATGTATATAACACAATTCTTCTTCGAGATTTGGTTCAAAAATATGGGATCAGAAACAAAACAGAACTGGTGCAAATCGCTGAGTTTATGATGGATAATATTTCCAACATTCTGTCGCCTAATAGCATTTGTGACACCTTGAACCGCAATAAAAGTGAAATTACGCGGAAAACTGTCTCAAAATATATTGAGTATCTTGAAAAAGCTTTTCTGTTCTATGAAGTAAGGCGATATGATTTGCGAGGAAAAAAATATCTGGAAAGCAGCAAAAAGTACTATTTGTGTGATGCAAGTTTTCGCTATGCGGTCAATGGCACCAGAAATATGGACTTTGGGCGAGTTTATGAAAATCTGGTATATCTGGAACTGCTTCGTCGTGGATACGAGGTTTATATTGGGAAACTTTATAAAAAAGAAATTGACTTTGTTGCGCAAAAGCAAAATGAAAAGATCTATATACAGGTTAGCGATGATATCTCCAATGAAAAAACTTTTGAACGGGAGTATTCGCCGTTGCTTGCTATCAAAGATGCGTATCCCAAAATGATAATAACCAGAACACATCATGAACCCTATGATTATGAGGGAATAAAAATTCTGGATCTACCACAGTGGCTGCTGGACGCTAGATGAAGGATGTTTTTCACTGATTAGATAATTGACACAATCTATAAGGAGCTATTTGAGGGCAAATGAAGAAATTTGCGATGATGGAAACATCACGGAATACATAGATTTGAAACTTGACGATAGCAATCTGGAAAAAATTTCCGGAGGAGAAACAATAAGATTTACATCATCAAGTGGAAGCTCATTAGATTTTACGCTATCAACAGAAGAAGTTGCAGCCATGAAAAACATAAAAATAGCAGCCAATGCTGTAAGTGAACTGTGCAATTACAAATTTATGTTTGAACATCAATTTACTGAGATGAAAAATGCATAAATAATAAAAGCAGCAAAGAGAAAATGAGAAAAATTCACAGCTCCGGAAAATCCGGAGCTGTTTTAGTGAGAATTTATTTCGTTTTATTCTTTGCAGCTTTTTCCTCTTCACCATTTTGAATGCAGAAGCCGGCGCCTTCATTGTAAGCAATTATGATAAGGATGTAGAAAACATCTAAGAAACCAAATGTTTCGATCACAATGCTGATGATAAGCAAAATAATACTAAGCACAGCAAGCAGATCAGAAAGCTTGATAAGAGTCTTTTTATTATTACAAACAAATCCGGCAATTCCCGCGATCAGCATAAGACTGTAAAGAATCAGGGAGAAAATAATGAGCGCATAGACTGCAGTCAGATCGGAATTTGAAATCCCGGAAAAGGCTGTCAGGCTCCAGCCCCAGGTGTTGAGCTGCGATAAAATCGGAACCACTTTGGAAAGACCGTATATTCCGAAAATCAGCACTACGATAGACATAACGATCAGTAAACCACTTCTCTTTTTCATATTTACCTCTTTTCTAAACAATGTCTGTTTCATTTGATGAGCTTATAATAGTCTGTTTATTCTGCAGATTTTTGTACTGTAAATAAAATTCATCCATTTTAGGAAAGCTTTCATCGCTTAAGATATGGCAGCAGCAATTGCTGCCTATAGCAATTCAAAAACATTGAGAAAAGCAGAAGCGGGGGAGAGCTTTTTTAAAAGCATAGAAGAAGTAGATTCAGGTGAGAAGGGATTAAATACAATAAAAGAAACATATGTTAGGACAGCTCCGGAATTTCCGGAGCTGTTTTGTTTTATGGACTTGTGATACAGCTTTACTTTTTTACAAAAACACCGTTACTTTCTTTGCAAAAATGACTGGATTAAATGCATAAAAACCCTTCGTTTTATTTGTGAAGGTTTTAA
>CAVFRH010000033.1:0-12126 GCA_963624695.1 bacterium | reverse complement strand
CCGAAACGGAGTGTAGATAAGTGCGAACGGTTTCTGGAAGAGTATTCATTGAAATGCATAATATGGCAGATATATCAAAAATTTTAATTTACGATTTCCAGTCCTTGCGTCCGCTCTTGTCCGGGATGCCCAGGGCAGTACGGTATTTGTTGACGGTACGTCTGGAAATGTGAATATCATATTTTTTCAACTCCTCGCTGATGGCCTGATCACTGAGGGGCTTTTTTTTATCTTCCCTATCAATAACTTCCTTTAAATATTTATTCACTTCTTCCGAAGTTTTGCCTTCATTGCTGTCTGCAGAAACACTGGCAACCGAAGTCAGAAAATAATTCAAAGGGAAAATTCCGTGAGAGCACTGAAGGTGCTTTCCCTTTAGAGCACGGCTGATGGTAGATTCATGCAGATTGAGTTCGGAAGCAATATCGCTGAGGCGAAGAGGATGCTTGTGGCCGGGACCGTATAAAAAGAAGTCCTGTTGCTTTTCCACAATGCATTTTAAAACCTGGGAAAGGGTAGAGCTTCTTTGCTTAATGCAGCTTTGAATCCAGTTGGCCTGAGAGATCTTTTGCTGCAGGTATTGCTTGGCTTCTGTATCCTTTGTTGATTCGTAGAGATTGGTGTAGTACTGGCTCACAGAAAAGTTTGGATATTCATATTCGTTAATGAGAATCTCAAAATAATCCTTTACCTTTACCACAACAGCATCCGGCTTAATGTAGCTCATCTGAGAGCGGTCATTGAAGGAATTGCTGGGCTTGGGGTTCAGCTTTTTGATCATATCGCAGGCAGATGTGACCTCTTCAATAGAAGCATTCAGCTTTCCGGCTACTTCACGGATGTGGTTTTTCGCAATATCCGGAAGAAAGTCCCTTATGATGGCCTCTGCGAGAGGAGAGTAGTTTGCCTGTCTGTGTAGCTGAAGAAGGAGGCATTCGGAAAGATCCTTTGCTCCGACACCGGCCGGGTCAAGCTGTTTTATGACCTGCAGAAGAGCTTCTGCTTTTTCTTTTGAAATTACGAAGTAATCGGCAATAAAGCCGGAGCCCTCCGGAAGATAACCTCTTTCGTCCAGGGATTCGATGATAAAATCCAGAATTTCTTTTTCTGTTTCGGTGTAATCCGATAAAAGAAGCTGTGTTTTCAGGTAATCAATCAGTGTTTCTTCCGAACGAAGAGAGTCATACCAGTCTGTGGTTAATTCATCGGATTTTTCCTGATTATAATAAATTCTGTTTTGATGATCTGTGGATTCCAGCCAGCTGAGCTTTCGCTGGACATCCTCATCCTTCAGGCTTTCGTTGCTGTAAGCTGTATCTGCCAGTTCGATGACGGGGTTTTCCAAGGCACTTTTTTCTATAAACTCATTGAGCTCTATGGCGCTCATTTGCAGGATGTTCATAGACTGAATAAGCTGGTGCGACAAGGTTTGTTTTTGAACAATTTCTACACTTAGTTTCATAGTAATAATCCCTTTTTATGTCTAAATGTTACAAAGCTGATTATAATCAATTGAAAAATAAAGGTCAAGCATTTGCCAATATGCAAAGCTTTTTGAAGCGATGCGTCAGGAGACGGATCAGAAATGGAAAAAAGACGGATTTTTGCCTGTTTAAGGCAGAAAAAAGCAGCGTTGAAAAATGGCATAGATTTTGCAAAGATATAAGTATCATATTTATATGGAGGATACAGACATGGCAATAAAAGCTACATTCGTTGGAACCGGTATTATCGGAGCAGGTCTTGCTGCAAATGCTGCATTGGCAGGCTTTGACGTTACTTTGTATGATGTGGTACCGGTTGAAAAAATAAAAGAAAACTTCAAAAAGGTATTGGACATTCTGGTAGAGGCCGGAGCAACAGACCAGGCCGCAGCAGACAAGGCAATGGCAGATGCGAAGTATTCTACTGAGCTGAAGGAAGCAGTTGAGGGAGCAGAATTCGTACAGGAAGCAATTCCCGAAAGACTTCAGCTTAAAATCGATACCTATCGTCAGATCCAGGAGGTTACCGGACCGAATACCATCATTGCCAGCACAACTTCTGCAATGTTTCCAAGCAAGCTGCGTGAAGGCGCATTATATCCGGATTCCATCATTGTCGGACATCCATACAACCCGTCCTATTTGCTTCCTTTGATCGAAGTTTGCGGTGGAAATGAGCCTTGCATGCCAATAATCGAAAAAGCAATGGCAATTTATAAGGCAATGAAGAAGGAGCCAATCCTTTGCAGAAAAGAGATTACCGGATTTGTGGTAAACAGAATGTCCTGGGCAGCTTTGGCAGCAGCAAAGGAAAGTGTAAGAGAAGGTGTCTGCAGCGTAGAAGACATGGATAAGGCTATTATGTACGGACCTGGAATGCGTATGGCAGTATTGGGTCAGCTTCTTACCATCAGTCTTGGAATTCCGGGAGGTTTCAGGGAAGAGGCAAGAAAGTATGGAAACGAACCGACTCCTTACGATGGAATGTATGCAGACGGAGTAGATGAGGAAATTGCAAACAGACCGCAGTGGCAGGGAAATACGGTAGAAGAGGTTGCCAAGTGGAGAGACAAACAGTTTGTAGAAATCTTAAAGCTGCATCATATGCTTTAATATAGGAAAGAAAGGCTTTTTGCAAGAAAGAGTTTATAATCATAAAATAACGAAATGATTAAAAACACTTGCAAAAAGCTTTTTTTACGATAATATATAATTATAAATTAAAGATAAAACAAAAAAGAAAAGAAAAAGATTAAAAACGTAACTAAAAACTAAAAAACGATAAAACAAAAAAGAGGTGCGAAATGGCAAAAAAAATTAGCAAAGAGCTGGCAAAGGAATTCTATACGAACCTGTACAAGATCCGCCGTTTTGAAGAAGAGGTTTTTGAGTTTTACAAAAACGGTCAGATGGCAGGACTTGCTCATCTGTCAATCGGTGAAGAAGCAGTTGCTACCGGTGCATGTGCAGCAATCGAGGCAAGAGATTATATCGGAACGACCCATAGAGGACATGGACATCTGGTTGCCCGTGGCGCAGACATGGGAAAAATGATGGCTGAGATCCTTGGAAAGGCAACCGGCTATTCCAAAGGAAAGGGCGGCTCCATGCACATCATGGATATGGATATCGGCATCCTGGGTGCAAACGGTATTGTAGGCGGAGGCATTCCAACTGCAACCGGTGCGGCCTACAGTGCAAAATACAGAGGAACTGATCAGGTAACCTTGTGCTTCTTCGGTGACGGAGCATCCAATGAAGGAACCTTCCACGAGTGCATCAACATGGCAGCAGCATGGGATCTTCCAATTGTATACATTATCGAAAACAATCTCTACGGAATCACAGTCGATACAAGACGTGTTACCAAGGAGCATGACCTGGCAAAGAGAGCGGTCGGATACGGAATCCCGGGATACACAATTGACGGAAACGACGTGGAAAAAGTTTATGAAACTGTTTTGAAGGCTGTACAGGATGCAAGAGAAGGAAAGGGCCCTTCGATTGTAGAGTGCAAGACCTACAGACACCACGGACACAACGGCAGTGACAACTGCGCGTACAGACCTGCAGGTGAGCTGGAAGAGTGGAAGAAGAAAGATCCCATCAAGGTATTCAAAGAAAGAGAATATCTGACAGAGGATGCAATGAAAGCAATTGAAACAGAGGTTGAGGCTCAGATCGAGGCAGCTTGTAAGTTTGCATCGGAAAGCCCATATCCGGAAGCATCCGAACTGATGACAGACATTTTCGTCGACTAAGGAGGAAAGCAAAAATGAGAAAAATATTTTATCGTGATGCAATACTTGAGGCACTCGACGAAGAAATGGCAAGAGATGACATGGTCATGATGATTGGAGAGGATATCGGAGTTGGAGACGGTACTTGGAAATGCTCCAAAGGTCTTCGTGAAAAATACGGAGATCTTCGTATGAAGGATTCACCAATCAGTGAAAACGGCTTTACCGGAATGTGTATCGGAATGGCACTTACCGGCCTTCGTCCAATTTCAGAGATCATGTTTGAAGACTTCGCACTTTGTGCAATGGATCAGATTGTAAACCAGATGAACAAGGTTTGCTATATGTCCGGCGGACAAAAGAGCCTCCCAATGGTAATCCGTACTACCATCGGTGCCGGAAGAGCCGCAGCAGCACAGCATTCCCAGAACCTGACTGCAGCACTGGCGCATTTCCCTGGAGCAAAGATCGTGATGCCTTCCGATGCATATACAGCAAAGGGACTTTTAAAGAGTGCCATTCGTGACAACAATCCGGTTATTGTAGTAGAACACAGAAAACAGTTCAGCATGGAATACGATATGCCGGATGATGCAGATGAAAATTTACTTCTTCCTCTTGGAAAATCCCAGGTAGTTCGGGAAGGAAAAGATATCACCGTAATTGCCAGTTCCTTCCAGGTAGGACAGATGAAGAAGGTTGCAAAGCATTTTGCAAAACAGGGTGTCAGCGTAGAGCTGATTGACCTTCAGTCTATCGTTCCTTTGGACAGAGATACCATTATCAAATCCGTTAAGAAAACCGGAAAGCTTCTCATTATCGATGAGGGCTGCGAGCAGTTTGGTGTTCCGGCTGAGATTACAGCCAATATCCTTCCGGATGTATTTTATGATCTGGATGCACCGATTACCCGCCTTTGTGCTCCGAACTGTCCTGTTCCGTTCAGTCCGGCACTGGAGAAATTTATTGTTCCGAATGAAAGAACCATGCTGGATGCAATCCAGAAGCTTCTGTAATTGCAAAGGAGGAAAGAAAAATGGCAAAGGTCGTTGTAATGCCGAAACTGGGCTATACCCAGGATACCGGATCTATCGCTGCATGGCTGAAAAATGAAGGCGATAAGGTGGAAAAGGGAGAGGCACTGGTAGACGTACATACAGATAAATCCGTAGTTACCGTAGAGGCAAATGCCTCCGGTACCCTTTTGAAAATTGCTTTGGAGCCGGAAATTACCGTTCCGGTTTTGACTCCAATCTGCGTCATCGGAGAGCCGGGAGAGGATGCACAGGAACTTCTGGATTCTCATGTTACCGCAAAGGTTGCAGACAAGCAGGAAGATGACATCTTCGGAGAGGATGACGAGGAAGAGGTTCCGCAGGCAGAAGAGGATGTGGACACAGATTCTCTGAAGATCACTCCAAGAGCGAAGAAATATATAAAAGAAAACAATATCGATATGAACAGCGTTGCAAAGATTCAGGGAACCGGCTATCAGGGCGGAATCTGTGAAAAAGATGTAAAGGCAAGCCCATTGGCAAAGAAGATTGCTGCAAAGAAGGGCATTGACCTGAAGGAAGTAAAGGGAAGCGGCGTAAACGGAAAAGTAATGAAGAAAGATGTGCTTGCAGCAAGTCCGGTAAAGGCAGCAGCACCAAAGGCAGCGGCAGTAGAGAGCAAGCCGGATCAGATGATCGAAAAGACAGTACCTTATGCAGGAGTCAGAAAGATTATCGGAGACAGACTTTCTGAGAGCAAGTTTACGGCACCGCACCTCTACTTTACCGACTCGGTAGATATGACAGAATTCTTCGCCTTCCGCAAGATGCTCAATGAAAAAGGTAATATAAAGATTGCTGCTTCGGACCTGTTTGTAAAGGCAGCATCTCAGGCATTGAAGAAATTTCCGGGACTGAACGCATCTCTTCAGGGAGATCAGATCATTTACTATAAGAGCACAAATGTAGGTATGGCAGTAGCTGGAGACAATGGACTGATCGTACCGGTTGTAAAAAATGCACAGGACAAGACCTTAAGTGCAATCGCAGCAGAAACCAGAGATCTGGTGGAAAGAGCACAGGCAGGCCGCTTAAAACCAGAGGAGTATAGCGGCGGAACTTTCTCAATTTCCAACCTGGGAATGTTTGGAATCGGAAACTTTACCGCAATCATCAATCCACCGGAGGCAGGAATCCTTTCCATTAGCTCCGTAAGAAAGACACCGGTTGTTGTAACCGATGCAGAAGGAAATGATACCATCGCAATTCGTCCGATGATGAATATCCAGCTTTCGGTAGATCATAGAATTATTGACGGACTTCTCGCTTCTCAGTTTGTGGAATACTATAAAGAGCTGCTGGAAAATCCGATCCGTATATTGATGTAAGGAGGAAGTACAATGGCAAAGGTTGTTGTAATGCCGAAACTGGGCTATACCCAGGATACCGGTTCCATTGCTGCATGGCTGAAAAGTGAAGGCGACAAGGTGGAAAAGGGAGAGCCGGGAGAGGATGCAAAAGAGGCAGAAAGCTACGATTACGATGTAGTAGTCATCGGAGCAGGTCCCGGAGGATATGAAACAGCCATCAAGGCAGCTCAGCTGGGAAAGAAAACTGCCATCGTAGAGGAAAAATATTTTGGAGGCACCTGCCTGAATGTGGGCTGCATCCCTACCAAGGTCCTTATTCATACGGCAGATGTGATATCAGAAGTAAAGGAGGCTGCTTCGGCAGCAGTTACCGGAGTGGATGCAGCGGCAGTTGGAGTAGATATGAAGGCTCTCCAGCAGAGAAAGAAATCCATCGTCGGACGGCTTACCGGCGGCGTGCAGGCTCTTCTTCGTGCGAACGGTGTGACCATTGAAAATGGAAGGGGTTCGTTTATAGATCATCACACAGTTGCAGTAGGAGACAAGAAAATAACTTCTGAAAATATTATTATCGCCAGCGGTTCAAGTGTCTTCATACCTCCTTTCATCGCACTTGAAGGCGAAAATAATATTCTTACCAGCAATGAGGCTCTGGAATTGGACTATGTTCCGGAGAGCATTGCGGTAATCGGAGGCGGTGTAATCGGTGTTGAGTTTGCTTACCTTTTAAATAAGCTTGGAGCAAAGGTTACGGTATTGGAGCTGATGGATCACATTATACCGATGGTAGATCCGGAGATTTCCTCTCTTGCACAGAAAAAGATGGAAAAGGACGGCATCACCTTCCATCTGGGAGCAAAAGTAAAATCCGTCAAGGACAATCATGTGTTCTTTGAGCTGGATGGAAAAGAGCAGGAAATGGCAGCAGAGGCTGTGCTTATGGCAGTCGGACGTATTCCAAATACCGAAGGACTGGGAGCAGAAAAAATTGGCCTTGAATTCAACAAAAGGACCATTGCAGTCAATGAAAAGCTGCAGACAAATATACCAAATATCTATGCCATCGGAGATGTAAACGGAAAAGTCATGCTGGCACATACCGCTTCTCATGAAGGCATGGTTGCAGTTGCAAATATCTGCGGGGAAGAATCCGAGATGGACTATGAAAAAATTCCATCCTGCATCTACATCAATCCGGAAATTTCGGCAGTCGGTCTGACAGAGGCTGCTGCTAAGGAAAAATACGACAATGTAAAGGTTGGAAGATTTCCTATGATGGCAAACGGAAAATCCCTGATCGCCGATGCAACAGACGGCATGGTAAAGGTGATTCTGGAGGGTGAGACCGGAGAAATCCTGGGAGTTCACATTTATGCAGATCGTGCAACGGAGATGATCGGAGAAGCTTCTGTCGCAATGACAAATGAACTTACGGCAGAGGAGCTGATTCATACCATCCACGCACATCCGACAGTCAGTGAGGCAATCGGAGAGGCATTTATGGCCGGCTGGAATGGAAAAGCAATCAACAATTTATAAAAATCAAATAGCAAGAGAAAACGGATTGCATCTATGGTGCAATCCGTACTCATATATAGGAAAAATACACGAAAAAGACATCCCAAATTTTAAGAAAACAGTTTTATTTTCTAGACAGATTTGCCGTTTCTGTAGTGGAAGAAAGCAGAGACCTGTATTATTATCACAATATACTTAATTTTCAAAGGAGAAAAAGAAAATGGAAATCGCATTGGTAATGGAATATAGCACATGTTCAAAAAATGAGATCGTTTACCCAATCCTCAAAAAGGTTGCAGAGGCAAACGGACATACCGTAACAAATTACGGACAGTTTAATGCAGAGGACAACAGACAGACCTATATCCAGAACTCATTCTTTATTTCAGCACTTCTTGAGTCCGGAGCAGCTGATTTCGTTGTAACAGGATGCGGTACCGGAGAAGGCGCAGTAATCGCAGCAAATGCTATGCCGGGTGTTGTCTGCGGACATGTTTCTGAGTGCGTAAGCTCTTATCTGTTCACACAGGTAAACAACGGAAACTGTATGGCACTTCCATTTGCATATAACTGGGGATGGGCAGGAGAGATCAATCTTGAGTACATCTTCGAAAAGCTCTTCATTCAGGAGCCAGGCGGCGGATATCCTGCAAGCTCAGCTAAATCAGAGCAGGAAAATGCTGCACGTACAAACAAACTGAAATCTTATACACAGCGTCCTTTAACAGAGGTTCTTGCTTCTTTGGATGACGAGGATCTGATCGAAAGATGCAAGGCTGGCTTTGCAGGAGTTCGTTATGAGCTTTTCAAAGAAAAATGCAAAAAGCCGGAAGTTCTTGCTGCTGTTGATGCAATACTGGCTAAATAATAAGATTTTATCCAACAACAAGGCCAAATCCTAATGCCGTTTGGCCCGTATTTACAAAGGCAATCAGGAGGTAAAAATGAGCAAACAGGAAAAAATGCAGGAACTTAAGGTGCTTGCAGCACAGATCCGTATGGAGACAATGAAAATCATAGGTTCAAGAGGATTTGGTCATGTGGGCGGTTCCATGTCTATGGCAGATGCTATGGCAGTTATATATGGTGCATACATGAAAATAGATCCGAAAAATCCAAGATGGGAGGATCGTGACTGGTTCGTTTTATCAAAAGGACATGCAGGCCCTGTAATGTATGCAACACTGGGAATTATGGGATACTATCCGGTAAGTGATGCGTATCAGCTCAATCAGCCGGGAACCGATTTCCCTTCCCATACAGACAGAAACAAAACAAAGGGAGTTGACCTTACTACCGGTTCCTTAGGACAGGGAATCAGCGAGGCAGTAGGTGCAGCACTTGGCTTAAAGCTGAAAAAGAAAGACAACAAAGTATTTGTTGCTGTAGGAGACGGAGAAGCAGATGAAGGACAGGTTTGGGAGGCAGCACAGTTTGCAGCTCACTACAATCTGGACAACCTGATCTGCCTGGTAGACGACAACAAACGCCAGCTGGATGGAACGACAGAAGCAATCATGAGTCACAAAAAGGGAGTTGGAGCAAGATTTGAGTCTCTTGGCTGGAATGTCATCAATGTAGCAGACGGAAATGACGTAGAAGAAATTTACGATGCCATTGCAAAGGCATACGAGACAAAGGGAGTTCCGACCTGCCTGATTCTCAATACCGTAAAGGGTAAGGGAGCTACCTTTGCTGAACCTACAGGAGCACACTCATCACAGCCTTCCAAGGAAGAGTGGGATGAAGGAATCGCAGCAGTAGAAGCTGCTTATGAAGCTATAAAGAACGCTTGATACAGGAGGCAGCGAAGAGATGAGTTATACATTAGTTGGAAAACATGAACAGGATAAAAGAGGAAACAGAGACGGATATATCGCAGCTATGACAGAGCTTATGGCAGCAGATAGTAGCGTTGCTCACATCGATTGTGATCTGGGTGGCTGCATCAATGTGCCAAAGCTTGCAAAGGTTTATCCAGACAGAGTATTTAATGCAGGTATCGCAGAGCAGAATGCAATGGGTGTTGCTTCCGGACTTGCAGCAACAGGCTTTAAAGTTTATGTACATTCATTTGGATGCTTTGCAGCAAGAAGAGCATTTGATCAGGCTTTTCTGGCAGCAGGATATTCCGAAGTTCCGGTACACGTAATCGGATCTGACCCTGGTGTGACAGCTGCATTTAACGGTGCAACACATATGCCTTTCGAGGATGGAGCTCTTTATATGACAATCCCGAACGCAGTTGTACTTGATTCCTGTGATTATGCACAGACCTATGCACTTACCAAAAAGTTGGCAGACTATCCATATGTTTCTTACCTTCGTCTGATCCGTAAGGGCTTCAAGACAGTTTATGCTGACGGCTCTGATTTTGAGATCGGAAAAGGTGTTACCTTAAAGGATGGAAAAGATGTTACCATCATTGCCTCCGGAATTATGCTGGATGAGGCACTGAAGGCTCAGGAGCAGCTGGCTGCAGAAGGAATTTCTGCAAGAGTAATCGATATGTTCTGCTGGAAGCCAATTGACGAGGAGCTGATCCTCAAGGCAGCTGCAGAGACCGGCTGTATCGTAACCGCAGAAAATCATCAGGTAGGATGCGGACTTGGTTCTGCTGTAGCAAATGTACTTGTTAAGAACAAACCGGTACCGATGGAGATGGTAGGAATCCAGAACCGTTTCGGACAGGTTGGAGATCAGGCATTCCTGATGAAGGAATACAATCTTCTTGCTGAAGATATTGTGGCAGCTGCAAAGAAGGCAATCAGCCGCAAATAATCCTTACCAATTTCTTTGGTTATATAAGTAGGGTGTCTTTTTTGCCACCTCAACCTTTATATAATAATACCTCATATATAGAAAAAACCGGAGTGCTGCAGCTCCGGTTTTTTTCGTCTGAAAATTAATTCAGAATGATCTTATTTAAGAAATAGAAGTAACCTTGTAGTCTTTGTCTTCTACTGCTTTTACGAGAGTCTCATCTGCCAGCTCTTTACTCAGCTCTACAATGGCAGATCCGCTTTCATGGCTTACAGCAGCACTGGAAACACCATCCAGTTCTTCCAGAGCTTTTTTAACAGAAGCCTCGCAGTGTTTACACATCATTCCTTCGATTTTTAATGTTTTTGTCATGTTTGTTTCTCCTTTCATTTCTTGAGATTCTATTGCAAGCAGGTGACCATTTTCTGGCAGCCTGATCTGCTTTTTAAGTGGCTTATCATGCTTTGTTTGAAAAAGCGAAAAGAGGTTAAGCCGCAGGGCGTTGCAGACAACAAAGATACTGGAACAGCTCATGGCTGCAGCCCCCCACATCGGATTCATGCTAAGACCTAAGGAGGAGTAGGCTCCTGCAGCAAGAGGAATCAGCAAAAGATTGTATATAAGCGCCCAGAAAAGGTTTTGCAGGATCGTTCGGTAGGTCTTTCTGGAAAGGCGGATAGCAGCAGCGGCATCGCTCAGCCTTGACTTCATTAAGACCAGATCAGCAGCGTCAATGGCCACATCTGTTCCGGCTCCAATGGCAATGCCGATGTCTGCCCTTGTCAGAGCAGGTGCATCGTTGATTCCGTCACCGATCATGGCAACCTTTCCGGATTTTTGCAGCTGACGGATGATTTCTTCCTTTTGTGTGGGGAGAAGTCCGGCAGCAACCTCATTTACACCTGCCTGCCTGCCAATGGCTTCGGCAGTCTGCTGATTGTCGCCGGTAAGCATTACAACATAAAGTCCCATTTTTTTCAATTGAGCGATGGCTTCCTGAGAATCCCCTTTCATTGGATCAGCTACCGCAAGGATACCAAGAAATCGATCCTTTGAAGCAAAAAAGAGAGGCGTTTTTCCTTCTTTGGAAAGCTGAAAAGCTCTTTCTTTGATCGAAGCACTCAGAGAAAGCTTCTTTTCAAGAAAAGCGGCATTTCCGGCAAAAAATTCTTTTCCATTCAGGGTGGCAGAAAGTCCGTTTCCGGGAAGAGCACGGAAGTTTTCGCACTTCGGGAAGGAAAGATGGTGTTCTGCTGCGTATTCCATAATGGCCTTTGCCAGTGGGTGTTCCGATTTGCTTTCCAGACTGCAGGCAATCTGAAGAAGCTCATTTTCGCTGACCTTATCCTCCGGAAGAATATCAGTCAGTTTGGGTCTGCCTAGAGTAATGGTACCGGTTTTGTCCAAAGCGACAATCTGCATTTGACCGCATTCCTGGAGAGCCTGGGCATTTTTAAAAAGAATGCCGTGCTTGGCACCCATTCCGCTGCCCACCATAATGGCAACAGGAGTAGCAAGTCCGAGAGCACAAGGGCAGGAAACAACCAGAACACTGATTCCTCTTTGCAAGGCAAGTCCGATATTGCCGCCGCCGACAAAAAGCCAGATTAAGGCTACAAGGGCAGCAAGGAGGAGAACAAGCGGAACAAAAATCCCGGAAATGCGGTCAGCAATTTTTGCCACAGGTGCTTTTTTGGCAGCACCCTCAGAGACAATTTTAATGATTTGGGAAAGGGTGGTATCTTCACCAACACGA
>CAVFRH010000032.1:0-8382 GCA_963624695.1 bacterium | reverse complement strand
GCCCAGAAGCGTATTTTCAGAATGAGATTTACATTTAAGAATAAGAAGTATGACAAGGATAAGCAATATTATCTGGTGGTTTACGATGAAGAAACAGGACTGGAGAAGTGGAGACATCCGGTGATCATGGATCTGGCACTGGTGGATGATTTTGGATTCTAAGCAGAGGAAGGAATGAAGGAAATGGATGATTTTAGCAATATATCAGAAACCGATGATCGCCGTGAGATCATCAAGAATAAGCTCCGTCAGCACTACGATGGACGTATCGTCCGCAAGGATCTGACGAAATCCATCCGTGAGGGAGCCAATGTTCCGGTTTATGTTTTGGAATATTTATTAGGGCAGTATTGTAATTCAGATGATGAGGAAATCATCAGTGAAGGCGTGGATAATGTAAAGCGCATCTTGCGTGATAATTATGTGCGTCCGGATGAAGCACAGAAGATACTGTCTTTGCTGCGTGAGCGTGGATCCTATACGGTGATCGATCGTATTACCGTTATTTTGAATACCAAGGAAGACCGCTACGAAGCAACTTTTTCCAATCTGGGAGTAAAAGGGATTCCGATCAGTCCGGATTATGTGAAAGATTATGACAGGCTTCTCTGCGGTGGTATCTGGTGCATTCTGCAGATGGAATATGAATTTATTGAAGAGGATAAGAAGAACACCCAGCCAATTCGTATTCGCAAGCTGACTCCCATACAGATGCCACATGTGGATATGGATGAGGTAAAGAATGGACGTAAGGCCTTTACAAAAGAAGAATGGATCGATGTGCTGCTTCGTTCTACGGGTATGGAACCGGATAAATTAACGATGAGAGAGAAGTGGCTCCTTCTGACTCGTATGATTCCGCTGGTAGAAAATAACTTCAACCTCTGTGAGCTGGGACCGAGATCTACCGGTAAGTCATATATTTATGAGCAGATTTCACCCAACAGTATTCTGGTGGCAGGCGGCCAGACTACAGTAGCAAACCTCTTTTATAACATGTCCAACCATACGGTAGGTCTTGTTGGTATGTGGGATGTTGTAGCATTTGATGAGGTGGCTGGCATCAAGTTTAAGGATAAAGACGGTATTCAGATCATGAAGGGTTATATGGCTTCCGGATCTTTCTCACGTGGCAAGGCAGAGATTCAGGCCAAGGCATCTATGGTATTTGTTGGAAATATCAATCAGAGCGTGGAGACTTTGCAGAGAACATCCAGTCTCTTTGATCCCTTCCCACCGGAAATGGGAACAGATACCGCATTTTTGGATCGTTTCCATGCCTATATTCCAGGCTGGGAGATTCCGAAGTACAGACCGGATTCCTTTACCAATGATTATGGATTTATCACAGATTACCTGTCTGAATTTATGCGTGAGCTTCGAAAGGACAATTATAGCGACATTGCTGAGAAGTTCTATAAGTTGGGATCTAATATCAATCAGCGAGATGCTATTGCAATCCGCAAGCTGATTTCTGGATTTATCAAGCTGGTTTATCCGGATGGAGAAGTGACCAAGGAAGAAGTAGCAGAGATTATGGACTTGTCCTTAGAGCTTCGTCGTCGAGTAAAGGAACAGCTGAAGAAGATCGGTGGAATGGAATTCTATGATGTGAATTTCTCTTACATCGACAATGACAGCTTTGAAGAGCATTTTGTATCTGTCCCTGAGCAGGGTGGCGGCAAGCTGATTCCGGAAGGGATGGGAAAACCGGGAACTCTTTATACTGTATCGAAATCAAAGACAGGAATGATCGGATGCTATCGTCTGGAAACGCAGATGATGCCTGGTAATGGTAAGTTGACTTGCACAGGTATTGGATCCGGCAAGGAGCCGAAGGAAGCAACGAATACAGCCTTTAATTATCTGAAGGCTAATGGGAATGCTATCTCCGGAACTATCAGCACTACAACAAAGGATTACATTATCAATTATCAGGATATGCAGGGCCTTGGCATGACTGGAAGCTTGGCGCTTCCGACTTTGATTGCGATTTCTTCTGCAGCCTTGAGCAAGCCGCCGATCAGCAGCCTGGCTGTATTAGGTGAGATCAGTATTGGCGGAACACTTATTAAGGTAGAAGACCTGGCAAGCACCTTGCAGGTTTGTCTGGATAGTGGGGCAAAGAAGGTATTATTGCCGATTACGTCAGCGGGAGATCTGGGAACAGTGCCATCGGATTTAGTTGGAGCATTTAGCCTGATATTCTATTCTTCACCGGAAGAAGCTGTATTTAAAGCGTTGGGCGTAGAGTAAGATTTTATCATTTTAACTTGAACAGTGTATGCGATACATAAGATGAAGAGGGTGAGAGATTATTTTCGAGCAGGATTTTGAAGCAATGCTTCGTGGACATGAGGATGTAATTGATGATAAGAGACAGTTTGCAGCCATGGCAAGGGATCTTTTTCCGGGAGAGGCCAAGAATCTGAATCTGCTTTTGATTGCTTATAACATGGGTATTGCACAGGATATACAGACAGCTTCTATTTTGAATAATACCTTTGCTTTTCGATATGTGAAACAGCTGATGGAAGATTATGGTATCAGCCGAGTCAACGCAGATTGGATCGTGGCTGTGTGGTGCGTGGCTTACGGACAGAAGATTCTGGGAAAGGCCTGTGATATTTCGCTTCAAGAGAAGGGAAAAGGACCTGCAATCAAGGATGAGAAGGCAGTTTCAGCAGGTACATCTTATGGTGACCTTTTCGTTTATGAGAAAAGCAGAAGAGGGAATGGCCTGGCGGTAAATGGTTTTCGAGGAGATAAGAATCAGACCATTATTTTCCAAAATCGGTCGGGAAATAAATCTGTTATCGAGATCGCTGATAAGAGCTTTTCCAATGCTCCAATCGAAGAGGCTATCCTGACAGATGGAATTAAGTATATTGGCCTTAATGCTTTCTCAGATTGCAGGAAACTTCATCAGGTTGTGTTGCCTATCAGCATAGAAGAGATTGAAAATTCGGCTTTTAAAAACTGCAGCAGTCTGAAATCCATTGCCCTACCGATGCAGCTAAAAACCATAGGTGATGCAGCTTTTAAGGGTGCAGGCCTTCGAACACTTGATATTCCTAGAAGCGTATTCTGGATCGGGGATGAGATGTTGGCTGAATGTCAGGCACTTGATCATATCGGGATTCCAGAAAATCTGGAAAGGATTCCGGATCGTATGTTTGAGGATTGCACAGCATTAAAGAAGGTTGAATTGCATGAAAAATTAAATGTGATTGGTGAGAGAGCCTTTTTTGGCTGCAGTAGTTTGGATTTTATTATTATTCCGGACAGTGTGCAGCAGATTGGACAGGATGCCTTTACCGGAACGGATAAGCAGTTTATTATCCAGTGCTCATTTGGATCTTTTGCGGAGGAATATTGCAGGAAGAATAAGATTAAATACCAACTGGTGTAAAGTCGCCTGGGATGCGACACATGATCCGATTTGATCGGGTAGAATATAGTTGAAAGGGTGATTTACATGGGCTTTTTTGATTCATTATTTGGCATAAAGAGAATACCAAAGATAGTTTCAATTCTGCCGTTTTCTGCAAAGCAGGAGATTCAGGCAGGGCGGTTGCCGATATTGAATACAGACAAGCTCTTTTTGAAAAAGGGTGAGAAGATTCATTACATTGATAAGGCCATTCACCTGGAGATCAAGAAAAAGAAGGTTTACAAGCATGTAGGACATAGCTCGCCGGGACTTCTGAAAGGAAATCGCTGGAGCTCGGGTGTAGCTACTCCGACGGAATATGATGAGTTGGTACAGCATCGTGGCATTCTATATGTGACCAATCAAAGGATCGTATTTCAATCTCCGGAGACAGGATTTGATAAGGCATATCGCTATCTCACAACGGTGCAGCCCTATACCGATGCCTGTGTTCTGCAGTTTGGAAATAAAAGCTACAACATGTATGTGGAAGATGGAAATATCTTATACCAGGTGTTGCAGCTGATTCAGCAAAGGAGGATTCCATAATGGATGGACAATTGAAGAATGGAACCATTCTCACTTCAGAGAGTGGAAATAAATATACAATTGTAAGTCTGCTTGGAGCAGGCGGACAGGGTGAAGTTTATGATGTGGAATGCGGCGGCAAACATTATGCTTTGAAATGGTATTTCAAGGGCAGTGCAACGATTCGGCAGAAGAAGCTTCTGGAGGAAATCATTGCAAAAGGTGCTCCAGACAGTTCCTTCCTGTGGCCATTAGAATTGATCGTTCCTATGCAGAGTGATCTTTTTGGTTATATTATGCCGCTTCGTCCCAAGAACTATAAGAGCATCGTGGATCTGATGAAAAAGCGTGTAAATCCGTCTTTTTATGTGCTTTGCAGAACGGCTTTTAATCTGACTAAAGGATATCGAAATCTGCATGCGGCAGGTGCCAAGTATCAGGATATTTCCTTTGGAAATCTGTTCTTTAATCCAGATAACGGGGATGTGTTGATCTGTGATAACGATAATGTTTCATATGATAACAGTAAACCGGGCGGAGTTTTAGGTACTCCGGGTTTTATGGCTCCTGAGATCGTCAGAGGAGAAAAAAGACCATCCAGAGATACCGATCGTTATTCCCTGGCAGTGCTTTTGTTCTATCTTTTCATGGTGAATCATCCATTGGAAGGAAAGCAGGAAGCCACCATCAAATGTATGGATATGGCTGCAAGAGTCAAGCTTTATGGCACAAATCCTATCTTTATCTTTGATCCTAAGAATAAAACAAACAGACCGGTGCCGGGAATTCATGATAATGCCAATATTTATTGGTCACTTTATCCGGAGAAGCTAAGAGAGTTATTTACAAAATCCTTTACTGTGGGATTAACGACTCCCTCTAAACGCGTAACAGAACCGGAATGGATGAACTTATTTGCCAATATGATGAGTGGCATGATGAGATGTACATGCGGAGCCAGTGTTTTCTATGATGAGAGCCTGGAAGCAAACGGTGTGGCTCATACCTGCTGGAATTGTCAGGGAATGGTGCAGGTGCCGAGGCGATTGATCATTGGCAATAAAACAGTGATTTTGAATCAAAATTCCAAGCTCATGAGCCATCATATTTATGATGATTTTGATATGGATACTGTAGTTGGCGAAGTGGTGCAGAATCCGAAAAATCCGGCTCTTTGGGGCATTCGAAATGAAGATAAACTGAACTGGACCTACGAAAAAGCAGATGGCACGCAGATACCAGTAGAAGTTGGCAGAAGTGCTGGTATTGCCAAAGGGGTGAAGATTCACTTTTCACAGGCTACAGGAGAGTTCAGATAAGTTTTTATAAATATAAGGCCAAATCGTTATGGCCTGGCTGGAAATGACGATATAGAAAAGGGAAAGTTATAGGAGGACATTCTTATGGGAGAGAAAGAATTACAAAGACCTGGCGGAGAACTGGCAAGCAGACCGATTCATTTTTTCTGGGTAGTAGATTGCTCAGGATCCATGTCATATGATGGCAAAATTAATATTGTAAATAATGCGATCGAGGAGTATATTCCGGAAATGGCAGCTGCAGCTGACAATAATCCTAATGCACAGCTTCTGATTCGTGCATTGCAGTTTTCATCAGGAGCCAGCTGGCTTACCGCAAAACCGGTTCCGGTAGAGGACTATAGCTGGGATCCACTGGAGGCTAATGGATTAACAGAGATGGGCAAGGCATTTGACCTTCTTGCAGCTCAGTTATCGATTCCTCCCATGCCAAGCAGAGCATTGCCTCCGGTCATTGTTCTTTTGTCTGATGGAATGCCGACAGACGATTACAAGAAAGGCTTGAATAAATTAAAGGCACTTCCTTGGTTTAAGAAAGCTGTTAAGATCGCGATTTCTATTGGTAAAGATGCAGAAGATGATATTTTGGAAGATTTCACAGGAAATAAGGAACTGATTCTTCAGGCTAATAATGCAGCAGCTCTTGCTAAGATGATCAAGTGGGCTTCAACCACTGCTTCTATGGTATCTGCTCCAGCCAGCAAGCCAATGAATGTGGATGCTGTTTCTGCTCCGGCAGGAAATAGTGTTGCAAACGCAGGAGCCAGCAGTACACCAGCAGCCGATCCATTTGCACCGGCAAATAATGGTGCACCACTTGTTATTGATATGAGTAATATCCCGGATCCTGATGACTTTGATGAGGGAGCTGTTTGGTAAAAAGGAGGGATCTGAATGCTGCATGTATTTGGGAAAAGCGTGAAAGGCGCGACACATGAGAAGAATGGATTACCTCTTCAGGACAGTCATAAGATTGAACAGATTTCCGATAAAATCACCATCATTGCAGTAGCGGACGGCCACGGAAGCTCCAAGTGCCCAAGAAGTGACAGAGGCTCCATGATAGCGGTTAATACATTCTGCGCAGTGATCAAGAATTATCTGAATAGCTATAGCAAAGAAGATGCTGGCATGGAAAGCCTTCTGACTTTTTTAAATCGAGAAGGCGATATGCGCTTTGCTCAGGATATTTGTGAGGAATGGCAGTCCAGAGTAAAGCAGTCCTTTTATAAAAATAAGGATGAGAGCAAGGTGGATCAGGATGGAAACATTGACTGGAAAGCGGTCTATTCCCTCTATGGCACTACATTGCTTGGAATGCTGATCACGGATCAATTTATTTTTTCTTTCCAGATTGGAGATGGAGATATTAATTACATCACTGGTAGTGAAATATCAGCACTGGTAGAACCGGAGAAGTTTTTAGGAACAGAGACACATTCCTTATCTAAGGTAGATGCCTGGAGAAAGGCAGTGGCATCTGTGCGAAGAAAAGATATTGCTGATGATGTTCCCTATCTTTATATGCTTTCAACAGATGGCTTTTCCAATAGCTACGTTAGTGAGGGGGAATTTGAAAAGACCTGCAGAGGCTATTATGATATGCTGGGTGAGCATGGCTGTGGGGCGGTAGAGAAGAACCTGGAAAAATGGCTGAAAGAGACCAGTACACTGGGCTGTGGCGATGATGTTACAGTTGTGATGGCCTATGCGACAGAGGATTCAAATGGGATGGAGATGGAACAGAGTTGATAGTAGATCGCTATTATTATCATCAATTAAATGTGCAAGAGCAGGCGATTTACAAGGCGTTTTATAAAGGCTTGATGGCTCATGAAGAGCTTATTCCGATCCCTATAAAAGGTGTTCTTCCAAAGGAAGTATTTGGGAAAGTTTATAAAGCTATGACCAAGGATAATCCTTTGATTTATTACGTGAATCAGTCAACTTGTAAGATGGCTACAGACGGACTAGGTCACATGGCAATTTGTCCACAGTATTTCTATAGCCAGGACAAGGTTAAGGAATTTAATCGGAAAATCCAAGATACGGTTAATCAACTGGCAGGCGATTTGCATCTGACAGAAGGGTCGGAATATGAGAAAGAACTGAAGATCCATGATTGGTTTTGCAAGAATATCAAATACGACCATCAGGGAACAGATCTGGCTGATCCCCATCGAGTGATCTTCTCTCACAACATCATTGGAGTTTTTGCGAAGCAGACAGCTCAGTGTGAGGGAATTGCTAAAGCAATGAAAGTGCTTTTAAATGCACTGGATATGAAATGCATTGTTGCCATGGGTGAGGCCGGTCAGGGAAAAGATTGGGGACCTCATGCATGGAACATCGTCAATATAGATGGAAAGGCCTATCAGGCAGATGTGACCTGGGATATAGGTGATTCCGTAGGAGGGAAGATCAGCTACGAATATTTTAATGTAACAGATCGGTTTATGAAAAAGACTCATAAGGCAGAAGATGATTTGCCGAAGTGTAAATGATGGGATGCTAAGTGGGAATGCGATGAGAGGGAAGTTATGTGGCATACGACTGAGATTGTAAAAATATTTGAACAAATTACAGATCAGTATGGCTATGAGATATACGAGAATAGAAAATTGTGTGTCGCATTGTGTAATGATTTGCTGGCTGCTTATACAGCAGAGAAAAATATTTTGCAAATGCTTTTTCAAGCAGGTCTTGGAGAAGCAATGAAAGGAGTTCCTTATAAAAGCGACGAAGAGCTTAATAGGGGACTTACAACAATTGATAAGTTTATGATCAAGCAGGCGATAGATTCCAAGGCACGAGGAGAGGTCTTGGAATTTATCAGCCAGACTTTTGCACTGGAAGGTGTAAAGATTAGTGGGCAGAGTTTTTATCAGCCAACGATACAGAAAAAATTTGATGGTTTGCATTTTAAGATGACTCTTCCGGTATTGAAAGAGTTTACAGATCGAGTCGATGCAAGCTTTCGATTTATGTACAATAATCAGGAAACAGCCGAGATTACAACTGTTTTGGAACAGTGTAAGATCACAAGTCGCACAGGTAAGGTGAACTCTTCTCGCATGGATTATACCTTATTCCAGCCTAAGA
>CAVFRH010000031.1:0-4744 GCA_963624695.1 bacterium | reverse complement strand
GAGCACTCGGCTGTTAACCGAGTTGTTGCAGGTTCGAGCCCCGCTCGGGGAGTTTTTTACGTTAAGCATCCGATTTTCGGATGCTTTTTTTCTGTATAGATTTTCTGTATAGAAATTGAGTGTTGAAAAGTTTTTTGGGAAATTAGAAAATACGTGGAGTAAATAAGAAAATGAAAACTAGTATATATCATACAGTGAATTGCGGACTTTATCTGTTAAGAGATGAAGTTGGAATATTTTTAGATGGATTGCATGGAGGAAGGGACTTTGGGTATTCGAATTCCTTTGAGGAGACAGTAGAAGACTGTCGGACAAAGACAGGCGTTTTTAAAAATTTGCAGGCGCTTCTTTTTACACATAAGCATATAGATCATTTTGACAGCAAATTGATTGAAGTGGTAGATGAAAAAAAACAGCTCTTGCTTTATGCACCTGATTGGGAAGAAAGTAATGTAAATGAACAGAAATTGGGGAAAGACCTGGCCTTTTTTAAGATCGGTCCCTTTAAAATTTATGCAATAACTACAATTCATGACGGAAAGCCGGAACTTCGTGCAGAGCCCCATGTTTCTTTTCTGATTAATACAGAAAAGGAAAGCTTTTTCTTTGCGGGAGATGCAACATTTCTGGTGCGTGAGGCAGAAAGAATAAATGGTCTTTGCGAGCATTTGCTTTCAGCAGCATTTATCAATCCTTATCAGGTTTTATTGGGAGAGAATAAAAAATTTCTTCGAAAGCTGAATCCGGAAAAAGTGATACTGATTCATAGACCGTTGCAGAAGGATGACAGTTATGATATATACAGAATTTTTGAAACAGCAAAAAACGCATACCCAAAAGATATGCCGCAGTTAAGTGAAGCAGGCTTTAACTCTTGGCTAGAGTTTTAAAAGTGTTTTCGAAAAAGGCTTTATATACTGCACTTAAATTAGAAAACAGCATCTTTGAACATACAGTCAAGAAATTCCTCGGCTGTAATAGAGCCAAGGTAAAGGGAAAGGTCCATAGAGTCCAAAACATGTTTTACAGCATTTGGATGATACTCGCAGCAGGTAAGAGCCTCTTCCAGTGCGGAAATATCATACAAACCTAAGAAATCGCCGGATATGCTGCATTTCATTAAGTGGTTTTTCTCGACATTATATTTTAATGTTAATAAACCGGCAGGAAAGCGTTCTTCATTGCAGAAAGAAAAGCGAGGTTCTCCGCCAACATTCCAGTCCCATGCAGAATACTTATTTTTCTGGATTTCCTTTACGGTGGCAAGGTCTTTACTGCTGAGAGTATATTCCTCCATGGGACCAAATCCCAGGCGGAGTTTGTCCCAAAACTCTTTTACAGACAGGGTAAGTCCAAGCTCCGTTTTGATATTGGTTACACGGCTTTTTACAGAGGAAATTCCCTTGGATTGAAGCTTCGACTGATCAACATTTAAAACGTCTTGCAGTACAGTCAGATCGGAATCGTACAGAAGCGTTCCGTGATGAAGAAAACGCTTTGAAAAGAGAGATTGGGCTGTACCGGAGAATTTTTTCCCATTTAAAAGCATATCGTTTCGCCCGCTGAAAACGGCATGAATGTCCATGGAATTTAAAGCTCTTAAAATGTGCTGTGAAAGCTGGGCTTTCTCTAAGTGCTCCGGATCGTTACAGTCAAAGATATAGGAAAAATTGAGATTTCCAAGATCATGATATACAGTTCCGCCTCCTGTGGATCTGCGTACAACCTTCACATTTCTTGCCCTTGCTTCTGCCAGATTGAGTTCTCTTGCCATGTTTTGATATCTTCCCACAATAATGGAATTATCATTTTGCCAGAGCATGATTATTTCCGGAAACTGGGTAAGCTTTTTTTGCGCATACTCCTCCAGAGCCAGATTCCAGGTCGGATCAGTTGAATAGGATGGAATGTAGATCATTATGAAATCTCCTTTTCAATGAAGCGAAAAATACTTCACTTCCTTTTGTTCGGGGTATTATAGCACGGCGGAAAGAGAGAATAAAGAACAGAAAGATTGAAAAAGTACAGCAAGTTTGGTATAAATAATGCGTTGTGACAGATTAGGAGAGAAAATTAATGCAAACAATTAAAATAGAAGAGTTAGATACATTTGATAAGAATCATACAATTATTCTGGATATCAGAAAAAAAGAGGATTTTGATAGGGGTTCTATGGAAGGTGCCGTCAATATTCCGATGGATGAAATAGAAGAAAGATGCAAAGAATTAGACCAAGAGAAGAGGATCTGCGTTCTTTGCTATACAGGGGAGAGGAGCTTTGAGAGCTGTGAATATCTGGAAGAACATGGCTTTTCTGTTTGCAATCTAGAGGGTGGTTATCGGTCCTTTTTACGAAAGACGCTGGAAGAAATGGTAAAGAGTGAAGAGGGACTGAAGGAGAGAACTGCACAGATTGAGCGCAGCATAATCAAAAAATTCCGTAAGCAGCTCTGGCGGCCTTTTACGAAGGGAATGAGGGATTATCAGCTGATTTTGCCGGGAGATAAGATAGCGTGCTGTATTTCCGGAGGAAAGGATTCTATGCTTATGGCAAAGCTGTTGCAGGAGCTGCAAAAGCATGGAGAAATTCCTTTTGAGATTGTATTTCTGGTAATGAATCCGGGATATAGAGAGGATAACTGGCAGATCATACAAAACAATGCAAAGGTACTGGGAATACCGCTGACAGTCTTTGAGAGCGATATATTTGATGTTGTGGCGGACATAGACAGAAATCCCTGTTATCTGTGTGCAAGAATGAGAAGAGGGCACCTGTATGCCAAAGCAAAAGAGTTGGGATGTAATAAGATTGCACTGGGGCATCATTTTGATGATGTAATCGAAACAACTTTGATGGGAATGCTCTACAGTGGAAAGATTGAAACCATGATGCCAAAGCTTCACAGTCAGAATTTTTCCGGAATGGAATTGATCAGACCGATGTATTTGATTAAGGAAGAAGCAATTAAAGCATGGAGAGATTACAATCATCTGGGATTTATTCAGTGTGCATGCCGATTTACGGAAAATTGTGTCAGCTGCGGCGGAGGCAAGGGATCAAAGCGAGATGAAATGAAGGAGCTGATAGCAGAATTTCGAAAGACCAGTTCAGTAATCGACATGAACATTTTTCGTAGTGTACACAATATCAACCTGCGGACCGTGATTGGTTATCACAAGGATGACTGGACCTATAATTTTCTGGATGACTACGAAAAATACGCAAAATGATGAGAAAAAGGGGCGAACCGAATTTTTCCGCAATGCAAAGGAAAAAATTCGCGAACCCCTTATTTTATTGAGAAAAGCATAAAATTCTGCTCATATTGGCATGAAAAAAAAGTATTGCTTTTCGATTCGAAATTATGCATAATAAAAGACGGAAAAAGGGAAATGGCATTATACAAAATGCCGAACACTGTTTGAAGATAAAACGTAAAAGTTACTAGAACAGTGAAAAGAGAAGAAAGGAAGAAAGTATGAAAAAGAAAATTTTTAGTGTAGCTCTGGCAGGGGTACTGGCAGGAGCAATGTTTGCAGGATGTGGAAATTCCGCATCATCTTCATCTGCAAGTGCAGCATCAGAGAGCAAATCAGCATCCAGCAGCGCATCCTCCGCAAGCAGTGAGTCTTCAGCTACAAGTGAAGCAAGCGCATCAGATGCAGAAGGAAAAAGCTATTCCATCGCCATTAATACCTTTGGTGCAGGCGCATATCCTTTGGATGAAATCATGATGCATGATGAGAGACTGGCAGAGCTCATCGGCTGCACAACAGACAAGGTAGACAATCAGTTTACAGCAGATGTAGTTGTATCCCAGCTGCAGAATCAGCTGACGAACAATCCGGATATCGTTATTCCGG
Source organism: bacterium (assembly GCA_963624695.1). Classification (GTDB taxonomy): domain Bacteria; phylum Bacillota; class Clostridia; order Lachnospirales; family Lachnospiraceae; genus Alectryocaccobium. The sequence continues at coordinate 880 of CAVFRH010000031.1, read as the reverse complement.
AGCTTATGGCTGCAACGACATTCTCTCCGGTTGTAGAGAAATGTATTGAAGCAGGTGTTGTCTTTGCATTTGATTCAAACTTCCCGGATGATGACGTACAGGCCAAATGTGATGAGTATGAAAACTTTGCAGGCGGTGTTTGCTCTAATCCTTATGATATGGGTGTTCAGATGGCTGAGATCGCTTATGAGGATGGCTGCAGATCAACCATGATCCTTGCTGCTGCAGTAGGTGATTATTCTCATGACAACAGAATTCAGGGTTATACAGATAAATTCGAAGAGCTTGGCGGTAAGGTAGTATTTGTACAGCATTGCTCAGATCCTTCTGAAGCTGTTACAAAAGCAACAGACCTCTTCACAGGATATGCAGATCAGGTTGACAGCTGCTATTGCTCAGGTGGTGACTACCTTGTTGGTGCAGCTTCTGTTAAGACTGCAAATTCAAGCTACTCCGAGATCAAGCTGTACGGAACAGACATCAATCCGGATACCTTTGATCAGATCGCAGACGGAACCATTACCGCAAACAATGGTGGACAGGGCGTTTCAGGTTCTCTTGCTATGGTTCTTGCAGTAAACCTTGCTGACGGACATAAGATTGTGGATGATGAAGGAAAGGCAGCAATGTTCAATAACCTTCAGGTATTCGTTATTACAAAGGACAATGTAGAAGCCTTCAGAGAGCTGTATTCTGATGGAACAGAGCTGATCACAGATGAAGAGTACAAGAGCCTTCTTTACAGATACAATCCGGATGTAACATTCGATGATTTCAATGAATTCCTTGAGAACTATGGAGACAATATCTGTGAAAGAATCGGTGCATAACATAGAAAAACCTTATTTGGGCTGTCGCGAAAGCGGCAGCCTTTTTTATA
>CAVFRH010000030.1:0-8506 GCA_963624695.1 bacterium | reverse complement strand
TATAGATTTAAGGAATTTATCGAAGAGATCGCACTCTTTTATAGATTCCTTTTTTCAAAATTACAGTTTTTTAGGCTGGAATACGAACAACCCTTCCGTGTTTTAAAACATTTAACAATACAAAGGCCAGGATGCTTCCCGCAACCGTAGAGATTAAAAACGGTACAACGTAAACAAACATGCCGGCAGGCTGCATTCCCATCAAAAGCAAAGCTACAGGATAAGCAGCGATGCCTCCGAAAATTCCTGTTCCGATTGCCTCTGCAATGCAGGTAAGGCTGATTTTCTTTGTAAGATAGAACATAAGTCCACAGCACAGAGCACCGATCATGCTTCCCGGAAATGCCATAAGACTTCCGATTCCAAGAAGATTTCTTAAAAGGCTTGCACAAAAGGCAACGCCTACAGAATATCCGGGTCCTAAAAATACAGCGGCAAGAATATTTACCATATGCTGCACCGGCGCACATTTGCTCCCTGCAATGGGAACGCTGATCAAACTTCCCAAAACTGCAAGTGCAATAAAAACACCTGCCAAAGCCAGTTTCTGTGTCAAACTATTTTCTGTTTTTTTCATGTTCTTCCCCTTTCTTTTGCAACAAAAAAAGTTTTCAACCAAAAACATTTCCGCGATGTCACTGCAGCAAAAGATGCAGTCGGTCGAAGCTTACTGGCTTCCTCTCGCGCCGGAACACGGCTTCCCATCGCTAAATCCCTTTTCAGATAAACCATTTCTACAAGTCATCTGAAAAGAGCTCATATCCAGGGCGCTCCCCCTCGATACGTACCTTTATCAGGAAATGTTTTAAATTGAAAACTTTTTATGGTCTTTCTTAACCGTTTTTGATTATATGCTTCCTTTTATTTTCTGTCAATGCAAATTGACATATTTTCAGCAGTGACTTATGATTAGAAAATGCGAATATTACAGGAGAGTTGTATGTTTGGAGAATTTCTGGATCATGTAAGAAAGACTTCACCGCTTATCCATTGCATTACCAATTATGTAACGGTAAACGATGTGGCAAATATGGTACTTGCTGCCGGAGCAAGTCCGATTATGGCAGACGATCCCAAGGATGCGAAAGATATCGTTTCAATCTGTCAGGGACTGACCATTAATATCGGCACTCTGAATGAAAGAAAATTAAAAGCCATTTTTCTGGCAGGGGAAAAGGCCAGGGAACTGGGAATGCCAATCCTTTTGGATCCGGTTGGTGTTTCTGCCAGTGGTTTTCGAAAAGATGCTGCAGTGAAAATACTGCAGGAGCTGAAACCAACGGCAATTCGTGCAAATATTTCTGAAATAAAAGCCTTGGCCAAGCAGGCCGGATCTACAAAGGGAGTAGATGCCGCTGCCTGTGATCTTACAAATCCGGAGAATCTGGAACAGCATATTGCCCTGATAAAAGAATTTTCCAGAAGCTGCGAATCAATTGTTGCCGTCAGCGGAACCATAGACATTATTTCAGATGGCACAGCTGTCTTCTTGGTAAAAAACGGACAGGGAGAAATGCGAAGCATCACAGGTACCGGCTGTCAGCTTTCTGCACTGATGACTTCCTTTCTTGCAGCAAACCGCAATGATTACTTGAATGCAGCGGTGGCTGCCGATATTGCCATGGGACTGGCTGGAGAAATCGCATGGGATTATATGCAGCCGGGAGACGGAAATGCCACCTATCGAAATCGAATTATTGATGCTGTCTACAATATGAACGGAGCAGCACTGGATAAAGGAGCGAACTATGAAAGCAGATAAAAAAGATTATTTACTATATGCCGTTACAGACCGCAACTGGCTTAAAGGGGAGACTCTCTATGCACAAGTGGAAAAAGCCTTAAAGGGAGGCATTACCTTCCTGCAGCTTCGGGAAAAGAATTTAAAGCATGCATCATTTTTGCAGGAAGCATTGGAGATAAAGCGACTTTGCGCAGATTATGAAGTTCCTTTCATTATAAATGACAATGTGGACGTTGCACTTGCCTGCAACGCAGACGGTGTTCATGTCGGACAAAGTGATATGGAAGCAGGAGACGTTCGCAAAAAGCTGGGACCGGACAAGATCCTGGGTGTTTCCGCCCATTCTGTAGAGGAGGCTTTGCTTGCAGAAAGTCGCGGAGCGGATTACCTTGGAGTTGGTGCCGCATTCCAGACCGGCTCGAAAAGCGATGTAAATGTGATCGATCATCAGATCTATAAGGAAATCTGTCAGGCCGTAAACATTCCTGTTGTTGCCATCGGGGGCATCAATAAAGAGAACATCCTGCAGCTTTCCGGAAATGGACTCAGCGGAGTTGCAGTGATCAGTGCCATTTTTGCCAATCCTGATATTGAAGAAGCAGCAAGAGAACTTCGTTCTTTGGCAGAAAAGGTAACTGCTCTATGATAAGGGCAGCTGTTTTTGATGTAGACGGAACTTTGCTGGATTCCATGGACATCTGGATGACAATGGGAAACCGCTATTTAAGGACGCAGGGGAAAGATTCGGATCCGGAGCTTGACCGGATATTATATACCATGTCTTTGAATCAGGGAGCAGAGTATCTTCGTACCAACTATGCCATAAAGAAAAGCCGTGATGAGATCATGCGGGAAATTGTATCTATGGTGGAAAATTTTTATCTTCATGAGGCGAAGCTAAAACCTGGTGTAAAGTCACTTTTGGAGTTTCTTTCGGAAAAGAAAATTCCCATGACCGTTGCGACCTCCAGCGATAAAAGCTATCTTTGGAAATGTTTTCAACGGCTTGACATAGACCAATATTTTCATGAAATCTATACCTGCGGAGAATACAATACAAACAAGGGAAATCCCTTTATTTACGAAAAGGCATCGGAACATTTTTCCTGCAAAAAAGAAGAGATCTATGTATTTGAAGATCTCTTCCTTGCTGCAAAAACGGCCCACGATGCAGGCTTTACGGTCGTGGGAGTATATGATTTTTCTTCTGCAAAAGAGACAGAAGAGCTAAAGAAAATCAGTAAGCTTTATGTAAAGGATTTTTCTAAAATTTCCTTTGATCAGTTTCTTTAATCTTCTCAAAGTACATCTTCGTTTTCCTCCTTCTTTTCCCGAAGCGTAACGGCTGAGGCCGCCATCCTTCTGCGCCTGTCAGACATTGCTGCATAATGCCGCTTTGTTGTATTTACATCTTTGTGTCCTAAAACATCTGCAACCAGGTAAATATCTCCGGTTTCCTGATAGAGCGTCGTGCCATAGGTGCTTCGAAGCTTGTGCGGAGTGATATGTTTGCTTCTTGTTACATAAGACGAGTATTTTTTTACTAAATTTTCTACAGCCTTTACCGAAATCCTCCGCTTTTGTGAAGATAAAAAGAGAGCATTTTCGTATTCTGCAGAGGTTTCTATATTTTTCCGTTCTTCGATGTAGTCTTTCAGGGCTTTTTCTACTTCTTCGCTGAAATACACCATCATTTCATTTCCGCCTTTTCGAAGTACACGAACCGATCCGTTTCGAAAATCTACATCCTGCAAGTCGAGTCCAACACATTCGGAAACTCGAAGGCCTGTTCCAAGCAGGAGAGTGATGATGGCCAGATCCCGAACCTTTGTTTTTTCATGATATTTTTTTTGGTGCTCCGATGTAATTCCATTTCCGGATTCCACGAAGTCCAGCATAGCCGCAACCTCATCGGCATCCAGACGAATAATTTCCTTTTCATGCAGCTTTGGCATATCGATAAGGAGAGTCGGATTTGTTTTGATCAACTCCCTTTTGAAAAAATAAGAATAAAAAGCCCGAAGGGCACTTATTTTTCGTTTAATGCCTTTTTCACCATTGGTAATATATTCGCCGTCATCAGGGTGCTTGTAAGCCTTCAGGTATTCCATATATTCTTCCAAATCCAAGGCTGTAATCTGATCCAGCACATCCACAGTAAAAGAAGTCATAGTATAGTCCCTGTAAAGGGGATTGTTTTCGATTAAAAACTGAAAAAAAATACGGATATCGTAAGCGTATTTTATTCTGGTACTGGTAGCAGTAGTCGTACTGGTTCCGCGAAAGAAATCCGCTGCAAAGGCTGGAAGCGTTTTTAAAACCTCCCGAAGTTTAAGTATATTGTCGCGATCCGTGACCGAGCGATAGCTTTCTTTTTTTTCCATGATTTTTGCTCCGTTCAACTAGTTTCCACTTCTGCTCAGAATGGAGTTTCCCGAACAGTTGCTTCCTTTACTATACGGTTGTCCGGAGCAAAAAGCAATCCCGTTTTTCCCTATACGCCTCGTAGATATTCTTTTCGATTTTCCCGAACATCTTTTAGATCTGCATTTTTTCCGCAGACACGGCAGGTGGGAGAGCAGTGTGGAAAGTTTACGCTTCTGCATTTTAATGCAAAGGCGTCGTAGATCAGCATTTTACCGGTAAGAAGTTCTCCGCTTTCGCATAAATATTTAATTGCCTCCATGGCCTGCATAGAACCAAGTATTCCGCAGACTGCACCCATCACCCCGACCTGAGCACAGTTTGGAATACTTCCTTTTTCTGGGATTTCCTGAAAAATGCAGCGATAGCAGGGACCTTTTTGCGGCACATAGGTCATAATTTGCCCGTGATACTGAATTACCCCTGCATGACAAAATGGCTTTTTCACCTGTACGCAGGCATCGTTTATCAGAAATTTTGTTTCGAAGTTGTCTACAGCATCAATCACAAAATCGTAATCCCTTATAATCTGGGATATATTGTCGGGATTGATATATTCCGGATATACATTTATCTTGATGTTCGGATTCAGGGCAGTAAGTGCTTCTGCTGCGGACTTTGCCTTGTTTTTCCCGACATTTTTTACGGGATGCAAAATCTGTCTGTGCAGATTACTTTCACTTACACAATCTGCATCTGCAATTCCGATTGTACCAATTCCGGCACCGGCAAGATAAATAAGAGCCGGACAGCCAAGCCCTCCGGCACCAATTACAAGTACTTTGGAGGAAAGCAGTTTTTTCTGTCCCCCGATGCCCATTTGCGGCAATATTATTTGTCTTTCATAGCGTGAAAGGCTGTTCATTGTCTTTCTTTCATCCAAGTAAGATCACCTCCCATATATTCAGACATCATACAGATTCCTGCTGCACCCACGCTTAAGCACTGCTCATAATTGAATTGATTGATTCCACCGAGAGCATAGATGTCGATTCCAACCGCATTCACAACAGTCTGCAAATAGGAAAGTCCCTTTCCTGGAACTCCTTTTTTACAGTCTGTCTCAAAGATAGGACTTGCAGTGATATAAGAGGCTCCTGCCTTTTGGGCTGCAATGGCTTCTTCTACGGTATGGGTTGAGACTCCAATTTGCCTGAACTGTGTTTTTTTCTGATCCGAAAGATTTTTAAAATCCTGAAATGTCAGATGGATTGCAGGGCAGGATAGCTTTATTGCGGTATCTGCAAAGGTATGCAGCACCGCAATTTTTTTATGCTCTTCGCACAGCCGCAGAAAGGAAATTGCTAATTTTTGATATTCTTCTTCATTCAGGTCTTTTTCCCTTAAAATCAGCATATCCACATCTGCTTGCAGAACCTTTTCTAGCCGTTCAAAAAAATCGCCTTTTACAAGATGTCTGTTTGTAATGCAAATTTTTTTATATGTAAACATAGTCATTTAATACCGGCTGCAGGCCTTCGCCTTGAATGTCGCAATACATTTCTGAAAAACTTCTGGCATCGTTTATTTCAAACTGTTCATCGCCACTTTCCTCGTCGGAATGTCCGCAATACTTTTCTTCGTGATCACCGATTCCGGTAGATACTCCGGCTGAAACCTTTGTTGCTGCAATCCTTACAATACCATTTCGAAAGCTTTTGCTTTCTCTGGAAGATACTGTGATTCCAACAAACGGTAAAAAGATCCGGTAGGCACACAAGATCTGGCAAAGCTCTTTTTCGTGTACATCCAGTGGGTTTATTTTGTCATTGTTTATGATTGGGCGAAGTCTTGGGCAGGAAAGAGAAAATTCGGCATGAGGATATTTTCTCTGAAGATAAAAAGCATGCAGGGCAGTAGCAAGAGCGTCTTTTCTAAAATCTGCAAGACCCAGGAGAGCCGAAAATCCAACACCTCTCATTCCTCCTATAAGGGCACGTTCCTGTGATTCAAAGCGATAGGGCCAGACACGCTTATGTCCCAGAAGATGCAGGGTTTCGTATTTGTCCGTGTCGTATGTTTCCTGAAAGACGGTAATATAGTCCGCTCCGCATTCATGCAGATAGCGATATTCGTCCGAATTCATTGGATAAACTTCCAAACCGACATTTTTGAAATATTTCCTTGCAAGTGTACATGCTTCGCCAATATATTCTACGGAGCTCATAGCGCGGCTTTCTCCGGTAAGTATTAGAATTTCCTCCATGCCGGAGTCAGCGATTATTTTCATTTCTTTTTCGATCTCTTCTTTGTTTAATCTCTTTCGGACAATGTCGTTGTAACAGTTAAATCCGCAATAAATACAATAATTTTCGCAATAATTAGCAATATACAAAGGTGTGAAAATATATACCGTATTTCCAAAATGTTTACTGGTTTCAAACTTGGCCTTCTTAGCCATTTCCTCCAGAAATGGGGCAGCAGCAGGAGAGAGCAGTGTCTTAAACTCCTCAATCGAACATCTTTCCGATGCCAATGCCCGCTTCACATCCGCCTGGGTATAGGAGCTATAATCAAAAGAATCTACTTCTTTCATTACATTTTCCATTACATCTGACTGAATCTGTTCCATTCCCTTCATATACTGCATATGGTCTGTTCTGGATGATGGGTCTCTTTCCAGCCTATGTTTCTTTTCAAGCGCAGCTTTTCCTAACTTGTTAGAATCGATAAAAAAATTATTTTCTGCCATCATTTTCCTCCCATCAATCTCTAAGAAAACCAGTCAAAGGATCTGATGCACTGGCACCGCGTTCCAATACCCGTCCAAGTCCTGCAATATATGCTTTTCTTCCGGCTTCAATCGCATTTTTAAATGCAGATGCCATTGCCGGAATATCCTTTGCAGTTGCAATTGCAGTATTGGACATAACAGCAGCACAACCCATTTCCATTGCTTCGCAGGCCTGGGAAGGTTTTCCGATTCCTGCATCCACGATTATGGGAAGGTCGATCTCATCAATTAAGATCTGTATAAAATCCCTGCTGGATAAGCCTTTATTAGATCCAATCGGAGCTGCCAGAGGCATCACAGCTGCAGCCCCTGCCTTTTGAAGTTCTCTGGCCGCATAGAGATCCGGAAACATATAGGGAAGGACGACAAAGCCTTCTTCTGCCAGTATTCTGGTTGCCTTTATGGTTTCATTATTGTTCGGAAGAAGATATTTACTGTCCTGCATAATCTCTATTTTTACAAAATCTCCGCAGCCAAGCTCTCTGGACATATGAGCGATCCGCACTGCCTCTCTGGCATCCCTTGCTCCGGAAGTATTTGGCAGAAGAGTAACATTCTTTGGAATATAATCCAGAATATTTTCAGATTCTTTTGTATTGGTTCTTCTTACCGCCAATGTAATGATTTGCGCACCTGCATTTTCAACTGCGGCCTTGATCAGCTCAAGGGAATATTTTCCGGATCCTAAAATAAAACGTGAAGAAAATTCCTTATTTCCAAGTTTAAACGTATCTTTTGACATGATTTTTCCTTTCTCGACTCATTCAATATCTTGTTATTAAAGTTAACAGCAGGAAGTTTCATCAGCCGCCTCCTACAAAGCTGACAATTTCCACAAGGTCTCCGTCGTGGAGTATGCATTCCATGTACTTGGCCTTTGGAAGAATTTCCTCATTGAGTTCAATTGCAATCCTGTCTGCCTGGTATCCATTTGCTTTCAGATATTCTGTAAGCTTTATTTGGTTTAAGTCCAGCGTTTCACCATTGATTTTGATCATTTTCTTCTCCTTTCTTTTTTTAATGAGAGTGAGAGAGTAGAGGTCAAGATTTGTAACTAAAAAAACAGCTTCGAAATGCAAACTCTAACGATTAACCCACAGAAAATGTGGTCGGTCGAAGCTTATTGGCTTCCTCTCGCGCCGGAACACGGCTTCCCATCGCATATCCGCAATTTAGTGCGGTTTTCGTATCAGAGGCGCTCCCCCCGGATACAGAGCTGTTTTCATGCGAAAACAGAAGAGTTTACATTTCAAAGCTGTTTAGAGTATTTGTTCAGCATACCGAACAAAATTTCTTGATGCAAATTTAATTCGATAAAAGAAAAAGACTGCCCAGGAGGCAGTCCATTCAATCCAGAAAATAAAATCCGGTATTCATCATTTGACGCTTCCTACGGTGGCATTATCCACATCAGGTATTAAAGGTCGAAGTCGAACTTCCTCTCAGCCATTTGGCTCCCTCGCTTTACGTGAGATTATGTTGCAAAAAATAAAATTTGTCAATACAAAATTTTTTATCTCTAAAATTTAAATTTAAAAACAACCGGAGAAAGAACGTTAGGTGTAAAATTTTTTCATACAGTTTATAAAAGAAAAATATCTGAA
>CAVFRH010000029.1:0-17122 GCA_963624695.1 bacterium | reverse complement strand
CTCCCAATTCCAGGCAGATTTCAAAGGCGATTTCTCCAAGCACAGGCTCTAGGGTTTTCCTCTTAGCGCCTTCAAAGGCATCCGCCTGGGCTTTTTTCAGCACAGATTCCTTTACATTTATGTATTCTTCTTCTTTTTTTCTTAATTCATTTCTATCCATAGTCTTCATTATACACAGAAAATCTCTTTTTCGCACAAAAAAAGGAGTACAAATTGTACTCCTTTTCGCTTTTTAAAATGTAACCTTTATCCGGCAGCCCTTTCCTGCATCACTTTCCAGATCTATTTTCGCATCGTGCAGCTGTGCAATATGCTTTACAATAGCAAGGCCAAGACCGGTTCCACCGCTTTCTCTGGAGCGGCTTTTGTCCACCCTGTAAAAGCGCTCAAAGATTCGCTCCTGCTTATCCTTTGGAATACCGATTCCATTGTCCTCCACGATTAGGACTACGTGCTCCTCTTCCTTTCTTGCAAACACATTCACATAACCATTTGGCTTGTTGTAACGAATTGCATTTTGAACAAGGTTATAGATCAGCTCTCGCATCATTTCCCTGTCTGCTGCAAAAACAGCAGGGGAGCCCTGACACTTCAGTGTTATATTGTTCTTTACAGTATTTACCTGCAACTCGCTGCAGCACTCTTTTGCTACCTCATAGAGATCCACCGGAGTCAGTGCCTCTCTTGCCTCGTTGCTATCCAACTCCGAAAGCTTAATGATATCATTGATCAGGATCAAAAGTCTTTCTGCATTGTGGCGGATTTCCTGAGCAATATGCACCTCCTGGCCCGGATCGATCATGTTGTTTTCAATCAGCTCCGCATAACCGGAAATTGCCGTAAGTGGTGTTTTCAGCTCATGCGAAACATTTGCTGTAAAGTCCTGGCGAATTTTTGCTGCCGCCAAAATATTTGCATTCTGACTGCGGATTTTATCTGCAAAGGGCTTTAACTCCTTGTAAATGACCACATCTGTCTTTTCATCCAGATGCTCTGCCATTTTGTTCAATGTATTTAAAAACTGCCTTGTCAGCATATGTCCCAAAAGGATGCAGATCACAATGATTGCTGCTGCAATTGTAACCAGTACCGGGATTGCTGCCAAGAACACACTGGCAATGCTTCCCGTATCTGTGGATACCCGAAGTATGGTTCCGTCATCTAAAAGCAGAGCATAATAGAAGGTGTCCATGTTCATGGTGTCAGACTTTCGGATGGACTCTCCTCTTCCCTCTTCCAGTGCCTGCTCTACCTCTGGTCGATCCAGATGATTAGACAAGGCGGTTTCATCTGTATCATTGTCATAAAGAACGGATCCGTCTGAATCGATCCAGGTAATTCGAAGCCCATCCTCCTTCATTTTATCGAAGGTATGGATATTTTTCGTGTTTTGATCCGCATAAAGTTCTTGAAACATCCCAGTATTGCTAAGGATTTCTGCATTTGTTTTTAGATCCGAACGAACCCGGTTCTGAAAAATATTGTAATATACCAGAGTAACGCCTATGGTTGTTGCGATTACGGCAATTGCAGCCACCAGCGCCAGACGGATATTGATCTTTTGCTTCATGAATCCGTCTCTCCATACTCCTGAAGCACATATCCTACATTTCGAACTGTGCCAATCTGTTTTCCGTGACTTCCAAGCTTTTGCCTGAGCGTCTTAATATGCATATCTACTGTTCTGGTTTCACCTTCATAATCCGTTCCCCAGACAAAACGCATAATGGACTCCCTTGTAAGAACAACTCCTGCATTGATCATAAGATAGCGAAGGAGCTCATATTCTTTAAAGGTCAGCTCAATGGTTTCATTTCCGGCGCTTACAATATGTCTGTCATGATCCAGGGTAATTTCCCCTACGGACAGATACTTTGGTGCTTCCTCCTGGGTTCTTCGAAGCAGAGCCCTTACCCTGGACAAAAGTTCCATGACGGAAAATGGTTTTCGAATGTAGTCATCCGCACCATCGTCCAGTCCCTTTACCATATCCATTTCGGAGGTTTTCGCCGTTACCATGATGACCGGAATCCGTTTGGTCTGGTGATTTGCTCTCAGCTTCCGGACAATATCGTAGCCATTTTCTCCCGGCAGCATCACGTCCAGCAAAATAAGATCCGGTATGATCTCCTCCATCTTTTTGTAAAGCTCAGCTCCTCTGTCGAAGGCCTGTACCATGTAATTACTGTTTTTCAATGCAATTGTTTCGATTTCACGGATGCTTACATCATCCTCGACAATATAAATAAGCGCCATTCTTTTCTCCTTATGGCAGCATATACTTCTCCTTCATGCTGGAATACTCTTCCTGGAACCAGGGATCATTTTCCTTTACCTTCACATTGATGTAGGCATGGGTACCGAACTCGTCTGCATTGATTTCAATGAGCGATACTGCTACGTTTGAGCAATGATCCGACACTCTTTCATAATTTGTAAGAATATCCTCCAGTCGAAGACCTGCCTCGATGGAGCAGACTCCGGCCCGCAGTCTGTTGATATGCCGCTGCTTCATTTCCATACAAAGGTCGTCAATTACCTCCTCTAAAGGCTCTACTTCCTTTGCTTTCTCCAAATCATCTTTTTCAAATACTTCTACTGTTTTATCCAGTATGTCGCTGACCGGTTTGCTGAATGCGATCAGCTCTTCCTTTGCTTCCTGTGTAAAGCTTTCACCGCCATCAATCAGCTTATGCATTGCTTCGATTACATTGATGGCATGATCTGAAATACGTTCGAAATCATTTAATACATGCAAAAGGATGGAAAGGGTTCGGCTGTCCTGTCTGGTCAGGTCATGTCCGGACAACTTCACAAGGAAGGTTCCCAGCTGATCCTCGTAGTCATCTACCAGCTGTTCCATTTCAATGACCTTCTGTGCATCCTCTTTTGAATAATTGTTCAGTACCTTCATGGCAAGCTTGAAGGAATCCCTGGCTGTTTTTGCCATTTCTACCGTTGTGCTGCGGCAGATGCTGATTGCAAAGGAAGGACGGTCTAAGAAACGCTCATCCAATGCCTTCAGACCTTCCGGTCTTTCATCCTCAAGCTCCGGTGTATCCTTTTTGTCTCTGACAGTAAGAGTTGCCAGCTTGACAAGTCCGTTTCCGAATGGGAAGAGGACAATTGCACATCCAATATTGAACAGGCTGTGTATTACTGCGATGCCTGCTGCTGATGCAGGCTGACTCAAAAATTCAAAGTGTACAAAGCTGTTTATACTGTAGAATACGATCATAAACAGAATTGTTCCAATGAGATTAAAATACAAGTGAATAAAGGATGCTCTCTTTGCATTTTTGTTTGCTCCGAGAGAAGAAATCAGTGCTGTTACGCAGGTACCAATATTCTGTCCCATAATAATCGGAATTGCAGATCCGAAGCTTACGATTCCGGTAAGGCAAAGAGCCTGAAGAATACCGACTGATGCAGAGGAACTCTGTATGATTGCTGTCAGTACAGCACCAATGATCATGCCAAGAATCGGATTGGAAAATGCGGTAAATACACTGGTAAAGGCCTCATTTTGTGCCAAAGGTGCCACTGCATCACTCATTGTTTCCATACCGAACATCAAAATTGCAAAGCCCAGCATGATTCCACCGATGTTTTTCTTGTTCGTATCATTCTTCTTTAACATAATGAGAATGATACCGATAACAGCCAGAATCGGTGAAAATGAACTTGGTTTCAAAAACTTTAAAAACAGGTTGTCACCGGAAACACCGGTAAGAGACAGAAGCCAGGAGGTTACCGTAGTACCGATATTGGCACCCATAATAACACCTACTGCCTGTCTTAATTTCATAATTCCGGAATTTACAAAGCCTACAACCATTACAGTGGTGGCAGAGGAAGACTGAATTACTGCTGTAACTCCTGCTCCCAGTAAAAGTCCCGTTAACTGATTTCCGGTAAGTTTTTCCAGTATCTTCTCTAACTTGCTTCCGGACAGCATTACGAGGCTGTCTCCCATATAGTTCATTCCATACAGGAAAAGCGCTAAACCGCCAAACATCGTAAGCAAACTGAAAATATCCATCTCGTTCCCTCTCTTTTTGACATATTTTTTACATTTTTCTTACAATGTCACGATACAGGAATTAAGCGGATTTTACCAGTACTTTTTGTAAATTCCACGTAAATTGATGTGGTTTTTACATGTTCTTTACATAAAAGCAAAACTAAATTTTACATACGTTCAAAAAATCACTTGAATTATTTTTGTTCTTTACAGATAAGGCTGTTGCATTATGCACCTAATGCCACAGCCCCATTAATCATCTTTATAAAATTTTTACTGCTGTTCTCCGATGATGGAAAAGATTACCCACTCAGCAATATTGGTTGCATGATCTCCAATTCTCTCCAGATATTTGTCGATCATAAGCATATCTGCTGCATGCTCTTCATAATCCGGATTGCTCTTCATGATGTCAACCAATTGTCTCTTTACCTGAAGGAAAAGATCATCCACGACATCGTCATGCGCAATAACTCTTCTTGCCTTTTCGACATCCTTTTCTACATAGGCTTCGATTGCACGAAGGAGCATCTGAATTGCCTCCCCTGCCATTTTTTTGATCTTGTCTGTATCAAACTTATATGGCATATCAGCACTCATGATTGTAATTTCAGAAATGTCTGCAGCATGATCTCCGATTCTCTCCATATCCGTAACCATCTTTAAGGCTGCTGTGATATTTCTAAGATCTTTTGCTACCGGCTGCTGCTGGATCAAAAGGTTAAAGCAGATGTTCTCGATTTTCTTCTGCTCATGATCAATCTGCGCATCCTCATCCATAATCTTTTTTGCTGCCTCAACATCCTGGGCAAGAAACGCATTAATGGCTCCCTGAATTGCCTGCTCGATCATGCTTCCAAGATTTGTCATTTCGTTGTTAAGCTGCTTCAGCTGTTCTTCGAATTTCAGTCTCATTAGCCGAATCTCCCTGTAATGTAATCTTCTGTTCTCTTATCCTGCGGGTAGGAGAAAATTTTCTCTGTTTGACCAAATTCAACCAGTTCTCCCAGAAGGAAGAATGCTGTATCGTCTGATACACGGGCTGCCTGCTGCATGTTATGTGTAACAACTACAACCGTATATTTTGTTTTTAACTCTTCCATCAGATCCTCGATCTTAGAAGTCGAGATCGGGTCCAGAGCTGATGTAGGCTCATCCATCAAAAGTACATCCGGCTGTACAGCAAGTGCTCTTGCTATACAGATTCTCTGCTGCTGTCCACCAGAAAGACCCAGTGCTGATTTTTTCAGTCTGTCCTTTACCTCATCAAAGATTGCAGCTCCCTTCAGGCTTTCCTCTACAATCTGATCCAGATCGCTCTTATTTTTTATACCGTGTACTCTGGGACCATATGCAATGTTGTCGTAAATGCTCATTGGGAATGGGTTTGGCTGCTGGAATACCATACCGACTTTTTTACGAAGTACCGTAACGTCTACACGCGGATCGTAAATGTCTTCGCCGTCCAGCAAAACCTTTCCTGTGATCTTAACATTTTCTACCAGGTCATTCATACGGTTCAAGGTCTTTAAGAAAGTAGACTTTCCACAACCGGAAGGTCCGATAAAGGCGGTAACTGCATTTGGACGAATCTGCATATTTACCCCTTTTAATGCGTGGTTTTCTCCATAGTATAAATGCAGATCCTCCACGGAAATCTTTATGTTATCTGCCATGTTATTTCATCCTCGTTTTGTCAAATTTCTTCATAAGCTGCTTTGTTCCAAGATTGATCAAAAATACGATGATCAAAAGGATAACGGCAATACCGAAGGCGGTTGAGAAATCTCCCTCACTGGTTGCACTCAAATACAGCTGTGTGGTAAGTGTTCCACCGGACTGGAAGATTTTTCCAAACAGTCCGGCAATGTTTGCCGGAAGAGCCTTTCCGCTTCCTGCTGTAAACAGAAGCGCTGCAGACTCACCTACGATTCGTCCGATTGCAAGGATCAAACCAGTAATAATTCCAGGCATTGCAGACGGCACCAAAATCGTTCTTATGGTATGCCATTTTCCGGCTCCCAGTCCTACTGAACCATGACGGTAAGAATCCGGAACCGTTTTCAATGCTTCCTGTGTATTTCTTGTGATCAGAGGAAGAACCATCAAAAACAGAGTTAAAGAACCTGTCAGCAGGGAATATCCCATTCCAAGTACCTGTCCAAAGAATACCATACCGAAAAGACCGAATATAATAGATGGAATACCGGAAAGGGTCTCTGTTGCAAATACAATAATAGTAACCAGTTTTCCCGGCTTTGCGTATTCATTCAGATAGATTGCTGCTCCGACACCAAGCGGTGTTGCGATCAGCATGGTAATAATTACAACGATCAGGGTATTAACAATGTTTCCTGCAATACCTACCGTTCCTTTCAGAGCGGAGGTTACTGTGGTTAAGAACTCCCAATTTATGGAGCCAACACCCTTTATCAATACATAAACAATGATACCTACCAGAAGTAAAACGGAAAATGCTGCACAAAGATAAATGAAAAAGTACTGCATTGTATCCTTGGGTCTGGATTTTTTCACCATAATGCTGCCTGTACTATTATTAGTCAATTTTTTCAGCCCCCTTCTTTACCTTCATCAATACCAGATTGACGATCATTATAAATACGAAGAGAACAAGACCTACAGAAAACAGCACCTGTCTGTGTGTTCCGGAAGCATATCCCATTTCACTTACAAGCTGGGTTGTAAGGAATCGTACTGAGTTAAATGGCAACGGAAGATTTACCGATCCACCGGCTACCATGTTGATTGCCATAGCTTCTCCAAGTGCTCTACCAATTCCAAGAACAACACCGGTCAGGATACCGGATTTTGCAGCCGGAATGGTCACCTTAAAGGTTGTCTGCATTTTGCTGGCACCAAGTGCAAGTGAAGCTGCTTTCATGCTTCCCGGCACTGCACGGATGGAAGATGCGCTGACATTTACCACAGTAGGTAAAATCATAATCGCAAGAACGATGATGGCGGAAATCATATTTGCACCGCCTGTAAACTGATGGGTTTCAGAATTTGCAAATATCGCCTTTTCCATCTGATAGAGCAATGGGTTTAAAACCATCAGACCAATCAGACCATAGATTACAGAAGGAATTGCTGCCAGAAGCTCTACTGCATACTGAAGAATAGCAGCGAATTTTTTCTTTGCAATTTCGGTTAAGAAAATTGCGGTCAAAAGTCCTACCGGAACTCCGATCAGTACACTGAAGGCTGTACCAATGATAGAGGACAAAATAATATAAGCAATTCCGTAAGAAGGTTCTGCCGCTGTCGGTTTCCACACAGTTCCAAATAACAAATCAAGCACTCCGACTTTTGCAAACGCCGGAGTGCCCATGATGATCATATAGACTGTGATGGATCCTACGGCAACAATTGCAGCAATTGCGCAGATTGTGAATATTACCTTTGCGGAAACTTCTGTGGGTTTTCCCTTGTGTCCGCCTAAGAGTTTTGTATTTACCTTAGTATCCATATTTTAGCATCCTTTACTGTGGAAGAATAAGTCCTACTCCCTTGATAACTTCCTGACCTGCTTCAGACTCGATGTAATCAAACCATGCCTGAACAAGCTCGTTCTGCTCAGAGATCTCACCCTGTGTAGCCATTACAAATGGACGGGAAAGAAGATAATCACCAGCAACGATGTTCTCCTCTGTAGACTCAACACCATCGATTGCTACAGATGTTACACTGTCATCTACTACATCAAGTGAAACATATCCGATTGCTCCCGGAGTTGCTGCAACTTTTGCAAGAACACCACCGGTAGAATCAAGCTCCTGTGCGTACTGGCACTCATCTTCGATTCCAAGAAGCTCTTCGAATGCTCCTCTTGTACCGGATCCGCTCTCACGTCCGATTACAACGATTGCTTCATCTTCTCCGCCAAGCTCTTTCCAGTTTGTGATCTCACCTTTGTAGATTCCTGCAAGCTGCTCGCTTGTAAGATCATTTACTTTGTTGTCCTTGTCTGTGATTACTGCGATACCATCGATTGCTACGATATTCTCAACAGAACCAGCCTCTTTCTCCTCGTCCTTTAAGGATCTGGATGAGTTTCCGATATCTACGCTGCCTGCAGCCAGGGACTCAAGTCCTGCACCGGATCCTGTGTACTGTACAGTAACTGTAACACCCGGATAAGCTTCCATGAAGCTCTCAGACATTGCCTCGCAAAGCTTCTCCATAGAAGTACTTCCTGCTAAGGTGATTGTTCCGCTGAGATCTGTGTTTGTCTCTGTGCTCTTTGCTTCACTTGAGCTGGACTCCTCTGTTGTGCTGGAAGCAGAAGTGCTGGATGCTGCACTAGATGCTGCTGAGCTGGAAGCTGTTGTTGAGCTGCTGGATGAACCACATCCTGCGAATGCTGCTGCAGTTACTGCTGCAAGACCGATTGCTGTTACTTTACCTAATGTTTTTTTCATAATACTCTCTCCTAGATATTCCTTTCATCATTAGATTTCTTTCTGTTCGATTCGTACATGCTTTATCTTATTTACCTCAGGTAAAATCCAAAATCACGCTTTTGTAATTTTTATGTAAATTGTAACTACATCTTTTTTTCCGAAATTTCCAGTCAAAACAAAAAACCGCCGCATCTCGTATTCAAATAAATACCAATGCGGCAGTTTCTTCTCTTTTCTTATAAAATTTTACACGGATTCTATGAAGCGTAAAAATGCTTCCTGTCCTTTTTCGTTCCTTGCGTATACTCCGGCATGCTCCAGAACCTTTGCAAATACCATGCCCGTTTCTTTTTTGATAATGTCCATGGCATTTTCTTTTGTAAAATGATTTCTCTGCTGAATTTCCTTTGCCCATGCTGCATGTGATGCAGTAAGGGGATTTGACTGCGGATCCTGCCCGGATACCAGCATGTCTGCCAGCACTGTCAGCTCGGTTTTCAGTCTGGCCGGCAAAACGGCAAGACCCATAACCTCGATGAGTCCAATATTTTCTTTCTTAATGTGGTGCAGCTCAGCATGGGGATGATACAGTCCCAGCGGATGCTCCTTGGTGGTCAGATTGTTGCGAAGCACCAGATCCAGCTCGTAGTCCTCTCCTCTGCGTCTTGCGATGGGAGTGATGGTATTGTGTGGCTCTCCATTTGTTTCTGCCAGAATCATAACCGATTCATCACTGTATTCTCTCCACTTTAGAAGGATTTTTTCTGCCAGTTCTGCCAGTCTTACCGGATCTGCTGTCCTTAAGCGGATGACCGACATAGGCCATTTTACAATGCCGGCATACACTTCCTCATATCCTTTAAAAGAAATCTCTCTTTCGATCTTAGCCCTGGCCATGGCAAATTCATAATGTCCGCCCTGAAAATGATCATGTGCCAAAATAGAGCCTCCCACAATGGGAAGATCTGCATTTGATCCTACAAAATAATGTGGAAATTGTCCTGTAAAATCCAAAAGCTTTTCAAAACAGGCCCGGTCGATTTTCATCGGGGTATGCATTTTATTAAAGCAGATACAATGCTCATTGTAATATACATAGGGCGAATACTGCAGATACCATTCTGAGCCGTTTATTTTGATGGGAACAATACGGTGATTTTGTCTGGCCGGAAAATTCAATCTTCCTGCATATCCTTCATTTTCCTGACAGAGCATGCATTTTGGATACCCTGCTGCCGGCTGATTTCTTGCTGCCGCAATGGCCTTTGGATCCTTTTCCGGCTTGGAAAGATTTATGGTTATGTCCATCTCTCCATATTCCGTTTCTGTTTTCCAACGCATGTCTTTTGCAATACGGTCTCTTCTTATATAGTTGGTGTCCTGGCTGAATTTGTAATACCAGTCCGTTGCCTCTTTTGGATCTTTCTTAGCCAACTCTTCAAATTTTTTTCTTACCTCACCTGGTCTTGGCGTCAGAAGTCCCATAAGCTTGGTGTCGAAAAGATCCCGATAGACTACCGAATCTCCTTCAATAACTCCTCTTTCGTAGGCCTCACCTGTAAGGGCATCTAAAATTTCGGGAAGCTTCGCTCCCTTTGTTTCTTTCCACTCAAAGGAATCCGCCTTTAACTCTCCTAGGATCAGATTTGCTGCCCAGATTCTCTCCTGAGGCAAAATAAGCTCTTTTTGAATTGCATACTCCACCAGTTCACTGATTGCTTCATCTCTTGTCATAACAATCCCTTCCTTTTACCCTTATGGTAAAACAACAATTCCGCCTGCATTCCGGATGTCCAGCACATGACAGCACCCTTTTGCCAGAAGCTTTTCTATCTTCTCCCGGAAACTGTCCAGCTCTTCGATCGGCACAAATGCCTGCAGGGTGCCTGCAAAACCACCTCCATGAATCCTGCATGCGCCTTTTTTCCCTAACAGTCTTTCAGCAATTGTAATCGCCAATGCCATATCCTGATGCTCTACCGCCCCGGTTGGTGTAATATTCTGCAAAAGCTCCCAGGAAGATTTTCCTGACTCCCGAAGCAGCTGCAGAAAGCCTTCCATATCTCCTTTTTTCAATGCCTCGGCCTCTTCTACTGCTCTTTTATTTTCTGCGTAGAAATGAAGGGCCCGAAGAACTGCTCTGTCGCCTGCCTTTTTTCGAATTTCCGGAAGTGCCTCTATAAATGCTTCTTCCTCTACATCCCGCAATACCTCTTTTCCAAAATATCCGGCAACTGCCCCCATCTCGACCGGAATGGATGCATATTCTCCGGTAAGAGCCGCATGATCGGCCCCGGAATCAATGATGCAAAGTGCATATCCCAACTTTTCCAGATCTACCTCCACCGGCTTTATAACCGGAGCCTTGGGATCCTTAAAATCGATTGCTACTGCTGATCCTACAGAGGAAGCCATCTGGTCCATTAGTCCACTGGGTTTGCCGAAATAGACATTTTCTGCATACTGACCAATTTTTGCAATTTCTACTGCATTAAAATGATCCCCGCAAAATAAATGATTTCCAACAACTCCAATCATAACCTCACAGGCTGCGGAAGAAGACAAGCCGGATCCCGGCAAAACCTCAGAATCTGTATAGAGATCAAAGCCTTCTATTTTGTAGCCGGATTCAGACATCTTCGCCAAAATTCCACGAATTAAAGCGGCTGTACTTTCTTTTTCCGCTTCCACAACTTCCAGCTTTGAAATATCCACCTTTGTCAACGGCCAGCCCTTAGACTGAAAACGAACCTCCTTTGTGCCATTCAAAGAAGCACAGGCCAGAAAATCCATTGTAACTGCCGCTGCCAATACATTTCCCCTTTGATGGTCTGTATGATTTCCACCAATTTCCGTTCTTCCCGGTGCAGAGCACAGGGTCACCTTTCTTTCTTTTACCTCCCCGAAGCTTTTTTGAAATCCTTCTAATACCTGCAAGGTGCGGCTTTGCGATTTTTTGCAGTCACTGCATCCCATTTTTTTGAAAACAGAATCCAATTCTCCGTTTTCTGTCATCCTCCAAGCTTCACTCCATGTTTTCATACCGCTCACCTCTCCTTAATTTTTTCTCATTTTCTTAAAAAATGCTCCCGATTTGGATATTCCCGACGAAAGGCCAAAAGTGCACCCTCCTGAATCAGGACAAATTCCTTTTCCATATGCAGTCCGTGGGCTGCCTTAAATGCTATATCACTGATCTGCTCTGCCAACTTTTTTGCAACACTTTCATCAGACAGCTGCCCCATTCCAAAAAGCACAGATGTAAAGCCTCTTCCCCCTCTGCTTACCTCTATATATTTTAAAAAGGTATTTTCCATCTCAAGGACCAGTATTTCTCTTTCCTTTGGGCTGTATTCTGCAAGATTTCCCATATGCATGGAATTTAAGATTCGGGCAGCCTCTCTTCTCCTTTTTCCGCCTATGTCGGCACCCTTCGCATCTGCCAGATACTTCAGCTGCATAAGAGCTGCAATGAAAAGATCCTTGTTTGGTCTTCTTTTTCCGTATCTCGCTTCCCATAGTTCTTTTCTGAACGCTTCCGCCTCTTTGTCACCGCCTTCTTCCAACAGCTTTTGTCTCTTGAAGGGATCCATCTCCGTGTAAAATGCTTCTTTCCATTCGTCACTCATATTCTGTCATCCTGCCTATTTTTGTAAAAATTCATCTACATTTGAGCTGTCTACCAGCTGATACTGGGAAGTATAGTAGGTTCCGTCCACCAAACCTGCACTGCTTAAATCCTCTCCCTGAAAAATCTTGGTAGCTAAAATTGCCATTTCTCTTGCCTGATCTTCCTTATCATTGTAAATGGTACCTTGAATTTCTCCCTTTTCTACTGCCTCAAGTGCATCATTCAGACCGTTAATTCCATATATAATTGGCCAGCTTGACTTGTCATAATTTTTTGCCTTGTAGGCCTCTACTGCCCCAAGTGCCATTTCATCATTGTTGGAAAGAACCAGTTCAATAGAATCTCCGTATTGTCCAATCAGCTTTGTCATACGATTTTCCGCCTGGGTCCTGCTCCAGTTTGCAAACTGGTAACTTAACTTTTCCAGTTCCACTCCGCCTTCCATAAGGGTATTTACTGCATAATCCGTACGAATGATGGTATCCTGATGATCTTCCTCTCCTTTTAAAACCACATACTGTATGACCCCGTCTCCATTTTTATCTACCTCTGGATGCTCCTTGATATAGCTTGCTGCTGCCTCTCCTTGCAATCTTCCGGACTGTTCTGCTCCGTTGCCAACATAATAAAGCTTTTCCCACTGCAAAAGATCCTCCTTGACCGGTTCCCGGTTAAAAAATATGACCGGTATATTTTCATCCTTTGCCATTTTTATGATTGTGGAAGGTGATGTCCTGTCTACCAGATTCACACATAGAATATCGCAGCCTGCATCAATCATTTCTTCCACAATCTTATTTTGATCCCTCTGATTTTCATCTCCGCTTCGTACCGAAACAATGATCTTCATTTCATCGGTTTCCATCCCATTTAAATCTTCCTTCAAGATATCTGCCATGGCATTGATAAAGGGATCATTCTGGCTGTACTTCACAACTCCTACCCGAAGCGTAACAGAGGTGCTTTCCTCTTCCTGTGAGCAACCGCTAAGGCATGGAAGCAGAAGTGCTGCCGCTGCAAACCATATTTTCTTCTTTCTCAAAAAATTATTCATAAGAATAAATGAACCTTTCTATATCCTGTAATGTCAGCTCATCCTTTCCGATAATCCTTGTACTTACTTCATAGCTTTTCATTGTGTAAAAACTGTTTTCCAGCTTTTTTGCAACTTCACCGACACTTTCATAGCCCAGGGCATAATAGTCCGTTACCGAAATTGCTTCGATCTTTCCCTTATCCAAAAGTGAAATGTCTTTCATACTGTTTCCTATTCCGTAAAGTGCAATTTCTTTCTCTTCCGCCTCCTCACTGATGTCATCTAAAAGGTCCCAGTCCAGGACAGCCAGGTAATCGACCTTTGAAAAACTGTCCCACTCATCCAAAAAATTCTTTTCCTTCTGCTTTTCATAAGTCCAGCTTATGCTGCAGCCGCTTTCCCCTACTGCATCCAAAAATCCGGCTTCACATTCCTTGGTCTGGGCATTTTTTTCAAATCCTGCAACGATTCCTATGCTTTTTCCCTCCAGACCATTTGCATCGTCCTGTTTCATCTGCTCACCCAGAAAATATCCCATTTTATAGTTGTCCGGCTGAACCACTACATTTTCCTGGTCACTTGAATAAACATCCTGAACAATCAAAAGATAGGGAAGTCCGCTGCATTCTTCCTCCAGCATTTTTTCTGTTTTCTCTCCGGGTGCCGGATAGATAATAAATCCATTGACATTATTGTCCCTTTGCTCACGAATCAGCTCTGCCTGAGTCTGGGCACTTTCAATGTCGCTGGTATTGCATATGATCAAATGGATATCATTTGCATTTGCCGCTTCCTTCATGCCCTTTAATATAAAATCCCATCCCTCATCTCCGGAATTTGGTACAATGACTGCAATTCTTTTTTCTGGTGTCTTTTGCTCATATATTCTCGTGATTAAAAATATCGTCATGACCAAAAGACCTGCCTCAACAACAATAAGGGCAATCCTTTTTTTATTCATCCTTTAACCCCCATTGCTCATAGCTTTCTTTTTCTATTTTCTGCGCATTTTCTTCGCTATAAGGAATTGCCGGAATGTGTATGCATACCTTTGTTCCCTCATCCAGCTCGCTTTCCACTGTCAATCCGTACTTTTCTCCGAACATCAGCCTGATTCTGGAATGCACATTTTTTACCCCGACGCCTGAACCATGTTTTGGCGATCTGCTTCCATCCAGAAGAATGTTTTCCACATCTTCTTCCTTCATTCCCATTCCGTTATCCTCTACGCTGATGAAAATGTCTCCGTCCCTTTTTTCTCCCCGCACCAGGATTTCTCCTCCATCATCCGGATCCATGCTGCCTACTCCATAGTAGATTGCATTTTCCAGAAGCGGCTGTATGATCAGCTTTACAATGCAATAATCCTCTATTTGCGGATCAATCTCAAAGCGTACGGAGAACCGTTCCTTATAGCGTACCTTCTGGATGTTCATGTAGCTTCTGCTATGCTGAATTTCATCCCTGATCGAAATCACCGTTCTTCCTCTGGACAGGCTGATTCGAAGAAGCCTTGCCAATTCCGAGATCATAAGTACTGCCTCATCATTCTTCTTTGTTTCTACCATCCAGGTAATGGATTCCAATGTATTGTAGAGAAAATGCGGATTGATCTGACTTTGCAGTGCGTCTATTTCGCTTTTCCTTCTTTCATTCTGCTGCTCAATAATTTCAAGCATTAAATGCTCAATCCGTCTATAGGATTTTCTTACTGCATATCCCAGGTCTTTGATTTCCTGGGAACCGCCTACATAAATTTCCTTTTTTCCTCCCGCCTCATAGTTTTTGACCGATAAAGCCAGACTTTGGATCGGTTTGGAAATATTTGCAGAAATAATCCTGTTTACAATTAAAAGCATCATAAAAAGCACCAATATAATGGTCAATATATAGAGTCTCAGCTTGCTAAGGCTTTCTGTCTGCGCCGTTTCCGGTATCACTCCTACCAGTTTCCAGCCGGTATAAGCCATGCTTTTTACAACAACACTTTCTTTTCCAATCTCATATACTCCATCCTCATAGGAAGCTGCCTGGCTGCTTTCCTCCGTAAACAGACCCCTTTCGATCTCAGTCTGTCTTGGATGATAGATCATTTCTCCGTCCATGCTGCAAAGATAATAATAAATCTCCTCTGAGCTGTCATTGATATACTCCAGCACATCCTCAATCACGGAATATTTCATATCCACCAGCAAAACACCGCTGCTGCTTTTCTCTTTGTTATTGATATCTACAGAACGGCTTAAGGATATTACCTTTTTATACTCATAGCTTCCGTCCTCAAAAAGGTTCTGAATATGTGGTGTAGAAAAATGAATATTTTCAATTTCTTTTCTTGCAGACTGAAACCATTCCTGGTCCTTTACCTTAAAATCTGCCTTTTTCTCTCCCACCGGTTCACAGATTATAACTTCTCCATTATTGTCATAAAGAGCCAGGCTTTCGATTGTTTCCGTATTTGCCTCATACATAAGGCTGAACTGATTTAGAAATTCCTGACTGGAAATGTCGAATTCCTGAATAATATTGTAGTTTACCGCATTGGAAATCTTGCGTACTCCCAAAAGGTCTGAATCCAATCTGTCCACAAGGCTCTCTGCCATCCCTTGTGTATTGCTGACCGCCGTCCGTTCACTGGACATTTTATACCGGTTGTAAAGCAGAAGGCTCATTATGATGATCATAATAAAGGTCATCGTCGTAAGAACAAACATAATAATTGACTGTATTCCAAAGCCAAACCATTCCCTGCTTCGAAAAAGAAGCCATTTTCTTTCGATGATTTTCTTTTTTTCTGCCCACCAACTTCTTTTATAACTCACCGACTGCTCCTTCTTTTAACCCTTTTTCCCCTGATTACTTCTGTATTTTGATGGAGAAAGCCCATATTTTTTCTTAAAAACATAGGAAAAATAATTTGCATCCGTATAGCCTGTTTTCTCAGCGATCACGGAGCTTTTTTCATTGGTCTCCAGCATTAACCTGGCTGCAATTTCCATTCTGTAATTTGTAAGATAGCTTATAAAAGATTCTCCGGCTGCCTTCTTAAATATAGAAGAAAAATAAGAATTGGAAACTCCAAGAACAGAACATACCGTATCCAGTGAAAAATCCGTTTCCATATATCTTTCCTTTACTATGCTCTGAGCGTCTGTTACCAGATGTCTTGATGTATTGTTGCGGATTTTCTTCAGCTTCTCACTGATTGCCAGCGATACAACCGTAACCCATGCCTGCAAGGTGTCCCTATCCATATTTGGAACCTTTTCATAGGGCTTTTTTATCCCGGAAAGCCCATCAAAATCGATAAAATTGCTGTCGCAAAAGTGGTAAAATGCTCCCAGCATTTCCATAACGGCTAGATTATACTGACTCAATGTTTCTGTTCTGCTTTGAAGCTTTTTTACCTCTTTTTCGGCTTTCTCTTCTATTTTTTCATTTTCTCCGATTTGGATTGCTTTAAAAAGTTCATGCATTCTGGCATCATCGTGCTGAATTCTGACAGGCTGCTCCTTTGGCACAATTTCTCCGATATTGATTGCCCTCTTTCCGCCATACAAAACTCGATAGGATACCGCTTCTCTTGCATCCTCATAGGAACTGTTTATGTCTAAGAGCCGTGAGCAGCTCCTTCCGATTCCCGCAGTAACTACTGCTCCCATAATTCGAAAGGCCCATTTGCAAAAGGTGTCACATCTATCTGTCAGTTCAGAAAGCATTTCCTCTGATTCCAGCTCTACGATCAAAATCGCATTTCCAAGATAAATAAATTCCTGACAGGAATACTGTTTGGCAATTCTTTCCTTTACTTCTCTTTCTACTGACATGGACAAAAGCAGCTGATTCATCCCTTCCGGAATATTATTTCCGGATGTGTGAAACTCCACACAGCAAAAGAGAGGCCCCTTCATGTCCAGCTGATACTCTGCATACAGCTTTTCATATTCGCTTTCCCGAATCCGTCCTTCGATCAGTGACACAAAGAAAATTGAACGAAGAGCCGGGAG
>CAVFRH010000028.1:0-4488 GCA_963624695.1 bacterium | reverse complement strand
CCAAGGGGTTATACCCGGCATCTCGAGCCACCCGTTTTACGGGTGGCGGCGACTTCGCCCTGCTATTTTAATTTGATCATTTTAATTTAGTCAAAGCAATTTAAAATGACAAAATTGAAAATCTTGACTTCTGAAATTGATAATGATAGCTTAACAATAGCCAATTTAGTCAAAAATAATTTAAATGACTAAGATAAAACTTAGTTGAGGTAATTGAATGAGAGATTACAATTACAAAGAAAAATGGAAGGAACTACTGATTCCTGAGATAGTAAAGAAACTTACACTGATAAATGAATTCAAGGGCGAACAGAGGCTTTTTGTGGAAGCGCATAAAGATGAACTCCAAGAGCTGGTGGAGATTGCCAAAGTACAAAGTACAGAAAGTTCCAATAGAATCGAAGGTATTTCAACAGCAGAAGATAGATTGAAAAATCTTGTAAAGTCAAAAACAACTCCGAGAAACAGAGATGAGTCTGAAATTGCAGGATACAGAGATGTACTGAATACAATTCATGAGAATTATGATTATATCCCTATTAATGCCAACTATCTGCTTCAGTTACATAGAGATTTATATAAGTTCATAGGTAATTCAGCAGGAGGCGTATTCAAAACTTCTGACAATATTATCCAGGAAACGGATACAGATGGTAATGCAAGTGTACATTTTAGACCCGTGCCAGCCTGGAAGACACCGGCTTCAGTGGATGAGCTTTGCAAAGCTTACAAGGAAGCCAAAGAAGAAGTGGATCCACTTATCTTAAATATGATGTTCATTCTGGACTTCCTATGTATTCATCCATTTAATGATGGAAATGGCAGAATGAGCCGATTACTTACATTGCTGCTCCTAT
Source organism: bacterium (assembly GCA_963624695.1). GTDB lineage: Bacteria > Bacillota > Clostridia > Lachnospirales > Lachnospiraceae > Alectryocaccobium. Next base: position 3,631 of record CAVFRH010000028.1, on the reverse strand, counting down.
ATCAGTCAGGATTTATTGTAGGCAAGTACATAAGTATAGAGAAAATGATTGAAGATTCTAAAGAGACCTATTATGAGGCATTACAAGACAGTTCTATAAACTGGCATGAGAATACCAATGATTACAAGCCTTTTGTGAATTATATGCTTGGTATTATTATAGGGACTTATCGTGAATTCGAATCCAGAGTAAAGCTTCTGACGAACCCAGAGTTTTCTAAGCCTGACCGTATTCGTGAAATGATTAAAAATCATATAGGTACGATTACCAAGTCAGAACTTATGGAAATGAATCCGGATATCAGTGATACGACAATTCAAAGAACACTGGCAGATTTGCTTAAGAACGGTGAAATAGAAAAAATCGGTGGTGGCCGTTACACAAAGTATGTGTGGAAAGTGGAGGACTAAATGATTACAGGTGAATTAAAGAATAAAATAGATGGTTTATGGGATATCTTCGCTGCAGGAGGTTTGGTTAATCCCTTAGATGTTATTGAGCAGATTACCTATCTTATGTTTATCCATGATCTGGATGATTCAGACAATATGAGAGCAAAGGAAAGTGCTATGCTCGGCCTTCCTTATCAGAGCATTTTTGCAGAGGAAGTAAAAATCGGTGAGAGAACAATAGAAGGCAATCAGCTGAAATGGTCGGTATTTCATGATTTTCCAGCAGACAGAATGTACTCTGTAATGCAGGAGTGGGTATTTCCATTTATTAAGTCTCTTCATAGTGATAAGAACAGTGCTTATTCCAAGTATATGGATGATGCCATCTTTAAATTGCCGACACCGCTTCTACTTTCAAAGGTTGTAGATTCTTTGGATGAAATCTATGCATTGATGAATGAGATTCAATCTTCTGATGTAAGAGGAGATGTGTACGAGTATCTGCTTTCTAAGATCTCCCAGTCCGGCAGAAATGGACAGTTTAGAACACCTAGACATATTATCCGAATGATGGTGGAGATGATGGATCCATCCAGTGATGAGGTGATTTGTGATCCAGCCTGCGGTACCTCGGGATTTCTGGTTGCTTCCGGTGAATATCTTAAGGAAAAGAAGAAGGAAGAAATTTTCTACGACAGGCAGAAAAAGGATCATTATATGAATCATATGTTCCATGGCTATGATATGGATCGCACTATGCTTCGTATCGGCGCTATGAATATGATGACACATGGAATAGACAATCCTTACATTGAGTACAGAGATTCTCTTTCTGATCAGAATCCTGACAAGGAGAGGTATTCACTGGTACTTGCCAATCCGCCGTTCAAGGGAAGCCTGGATGCAGAATCTGTATCCGGTGATTTGCTCAAGGTTTGCAAGACAAAGAAGACGGAATTACTGTTTTTAGCCTTATTCATCCGTATTTTAAAAATCGGTGGAAGATGTGCCTGCATCGTACCGGATGGAGTGCTTTTTGGTTCATCTACAGCACATAAGGCTATTCGTAAGGAAATCGTTGAAAACCAGAGGCTTGAGGCAGTCATATCCATGCCTTCAGGAGTATTTAAACCATATGCCGGAGTATCAACTGCTATTCTTGTATTTACCAAGACAGAGCATGGTGGAACAGATAAAGTATGGTTCTACGATATGACCGCAGATGGATTTAGCCTGGATGATAAGAGAACACCAGTAAATGAAAACGACATTCCGGATATCATCGAGCGATTCCATCATCTGGATCGGGAAGAAGGGCGTGAACGTACCGAGCAGAGCTTCTTCGTTCCAAAGGATGAGATTGTAGAGAATGGGTACGATTTGTCCATCAATAAATATAAGAAGACAGAATATGTGCCAGTAGAGTATCCGCCCACAAGCGAGATTTTGGATAAGCTAGATAAGTTGGAGGAGGAGATTACGGCAGGTTTGAAAGAATTGAGGGGGATGCTATGATAGAAACGAAAAGCATTTCTGAAATAAACGAATATGTTGGTTCATCGGTCAATCCGCTGGCAACCCCTGAACAAATGTATGAATTATATAGCGTTCCGAGTTTTGAATCTGGATATCCAGAGGTTATATCAGGTGCTGATATTGGATCAACAAAAGTGACTGTTGAAGAAGGTGATGTTCTGATATGTAAGATAAATCCTCGCATAAATCGAGTTTGGGTAGTTCGACATAATACTGAATTTCCATTATTGGCATCTTCTGAATGGATTGTTATAAGAAACAGAAAAATGAATTCAGCCTTTTTGAGATGGTATTTTTCGTCTCCGAAATTTCGTATGTTATTAACCTCACAGGTAACAGGCATGGGTGGTTCACTAACTCGTGCACAGCCGAAGCAGGTTGCGAAATACCCGGTTCCAATACTTTTACGTGAGAAACAGGATTACATAGCTAAAATATTGGATAAAGTAGAACTTCTCATCGAAAAACGTAACACGCAGTTGACCTCATTGGATGAACTCGTCAAATCCCGATTTATCGAATTGTTTGGAGATATCAAGGAGCTAGGTATTAGATGGGGTGAGAAAGCATTTAAGGAAGTGACTTATAATTTGGATTCAAAGAGGAAGCCTGTAAAAGACGCTGATAGAAAGAAAATGCAGGGCAAATATCCATATTATGGGGCGACAGGAATTGTAGATCATGTAAATGAATATCGACAGGAAGGAGTATTCTTACTTATTTCTGAAGATGGAAAGGCTTTAGAATTCCGTAATAAACCAATAGCTTTTATTGCAGAGGGAAAGATTTGGGTCAACAATCACGCACATGTACAGCAGTGTAAGCCGGAATGCAATATGATCTATCTCATGTATTATATTAATCTTATAGATATTAGCGCATGGGTGACTGGAATTGATCAAAAGAAGTTAAATAGGGAAAACCTTGATAGTATTCCAGTTGCACTTCCGCCAGTGGATATACAAGAACAATTTGCCACCTTCGTAGTACAAGTCGACAAATCAAAATTTGCCGTTCAGAAAGCGTTGGATGAAACTCAGACATTATTTGATAGTCTGATGCAAAAATATTTTGGATAACAACATTGGTTAAAATAGGATTGGAGGTGCGTATGATTACCAACTTTGATTACCTAAAAACTGAATCAAAATTCTCTGCATTTGCAGATGTAGCAATATCTGCGGAGAAGATAATACTTATGGATCCGGAGGCCAGTATTATAAACAGCCGCAGGGTGATGGAGTTCGCTCTGAAATGGATGTATTCAGTTGATGCAGAGCTGGAGATGCCATATCAGGATAACCTTCAGAGCTTAATGAATGCAGAGGAATATCGCCAGATCATTGGCCCGGACTTATGGAAACGAATGGACTATATCCGTCGATGCGGAAACAATGTCGCTCATAGCAATAAAAAGCTGGGGCGAGATGAGGCAATGCTATGCCTTGAGAATCTTTTTATCTATCTGGATTATATTGCCTATTGTTATTCAGATAAGTATGCGGAACGCTCCTTTGATAAGTCAACAATTACAGCTCGCATAGAGAAAGCCAGGGAATCGAAAGAGGCGGCAAATGCTACAAAGGAAGAATTAGTCAAAGAGCAGGAGAAGACTGCACAGCAAGAGCTCGATTTACAAAAATTAATTGCAGAGAATGCTTCCCTTAAGAAAGAACTATCCGCTCGCAGACAGGAACAGCAAC
>CAVFRH010000027.1:0-30257 GCA_963624695.1 bacterium | reverse complement strand
TATATATATCGATACAGGAGCAATGTATCGTGCCATGGGTTTGTTTTTTGATCAAAATGAAAGCTGGCCAAAGGAGCCGGGGGAAATCGAGGCACTTGTAGAAAAGGCGGAGATTTCGATTAAGGCCGGAAAAGATGGGCAGGGGTTTTTCTTAAATGGCGAAAATGTTTCCAAGGCGATCCGGACAGAAAAAGCAGGTATGTCAGCATCTTCTGTCAGCAAGCTGCCTCAGGTTCGAAAAAAAATGGTAGAGCTGCAGCAGAAGATGGCGGAAAGTATGAATGTTGTAATGGATGGAAGAGATATCGGAACAGTTGTACTGCCAAATGCACAACTAAAGATCTTTTTAACGGCAGAGGTTTGTGTGAGAGCAAAGCGGCGTATGCTGCAGTTAAAGGAAAAGGGAATCGAAGGCAATCTGCAGGAAATAGAAGAGGATATTAAGGCAAGAGATCATCAGGATATGACAAGAGAGCATTCTCCTTTAAAACAGGCAGAGGATGCTGTGCTGCTTGATACCTCTTACATGACCATTGAAGAGGCAGTTGGGAAAATCATGGAGCTTCAAAAGGAGAAAGCAGAAAAATGAAGGTTTGGGCGGCAAAAACTGCTGGATTTTGCTTTGGAGTAAATAAGGCAGTCAATACGGTTTATGCGGAAATCGAAAACAGTACCCTGCCGGTATATACCTTTGGCCCCATTATTCACAACGAAATCGTGGTAAAAGAGCTGGAAGAAAAGGGAGTAAGGGTTATTCGAAGTGAGGAGGAACTGGATTCCATAAAGGAAGGAACCGTGATTATCCGATCCCACGGAGTTTCGAAGAAAATCTGGGAAAAGATGCATCGCTCCGGTTTGAACTGTGTGGATGCAACCTGTCCCTTTGTATCAAAAATCCATCGAATTGTGGAAAAGGACAGTGAAAACGGATCTGTCATAGTCATTGCCGGCAATCCGAACCACCCGGAGGTAGAGGGCATAAAAGGATGGGCAAAAGGACCCTGCTTTGTAATCGATTCGACGGAAGAGCTGAAACAGCTTGATTTTTCAAAAGAGGAAAGAGTGACTTTCGTAGCTCAAACGACATACAATTACCAAAAGTTTAAAGAATATGTTGAAATCTTGGATAAAATGAAGTATAGTGTAAGGGTATGTAGTACGGTCTGCAGTGCAACAGAAGAAAGACAGAACGAAGCACTTCAGATCGCCGAAAAAGTAGATGCTATGATTGTCATAGGCGACAGACATAGTTCGAATTCCAGTAAACTGTATGAAATCTGTAAACGCAAATGCAAATGTACTTACTTTATTGAAACCATTGTTGATTTGGAATCAAAAACCTTCCAGTCCTTTAGTGATGTAGGTATAACAGCAGGGGCATCTACTCCAAAAAAATTAATTGAGGAGGTTCAAAATTATGTCAGAAATGAGTTTTGAACAATTATTGGATGAGTCCATCAAAACAATTCACAACGGAGAGGTAGTAGAAGGTACTGTCATCGATGTAAAAGAGGATCAGATCATTCTCAACATCGGCTACAAAGCAGACGGTATCCTTACAAGACAGGAATACTCAAATGATTCCAGCGTTAATCTCTGCGATGTTGTTAAACCGAACGACACAATGGAGGTTAAGGTTCTTAAAGTAAACGATGGTGACGGACAGGTTCTTCTTAGCTACAAGAGACTTGCAGCTGAAAGAGGAAACAAGCGTCTGGAAGAAGCATTCGAAAATAACGAAGTTCTTACCGCACCGGTTGTTCAGGCACTGCACGGCGGACTCAGCGTTTCCTATGAGGGAGCAAGAGTATTTATCCCGGCAAGCCTTGTATCTGATGTTTACGAGCGCGACCTGAAGAAATTTGTTGGTCAGGAAATCAGCTTTGTTCTGATCGAGTTTGACCCAAGAAAGAGAAGAATCATCGGTGATCGTAAGCAGATCGTAGCAGCTGAGAGAGAAAAAGCTCAGGAAGAGCTGCTTTCCAAGATCGCTGTTGGCGATGTAGTTACCGGAACTGTAAAGAATGTTACCGATTTTGGTGCATTTATCGATCTTGGCGGAGCAGACGGACTCCTTCACATCTCCGAGATGTCCTGGGGAAGAGTTGACAATCCGAAGCAGATCCTTAAAGTTGGCGAGGATATCGATGTTCTTATCAAAGACATCAATGGAAAGAAGATTGCACTCAGCCTTAAGTTCGCTGATCAGAATCCATGGAACATGGCTGCTGAGAAATATGCAGTAGGATCTGTTGTAACAGGAAAAGTTGCAAGAATGACAGACTTCGGTGCATTCGTTGAGCTGGAGCCAGGTGTAGATGCACTTCTTCATGTATCTCAGATCTCCAGAGAAAGAGTTGAGAAACCTTCAGATGTACTGAGCGTAGGACAGGAAGTTGAAGTTAAGGTTGTAGACTTTAACGAAGACGAGAAGAAGATCTCCCTTAGCATGAAAGCTCTTGAAGCAAAAGATGCTGCAGAGGAAGAAGCACCTGTAGAAGAATAATTTAATTATGAAAGGGCTCCGCTAAGATGCGGAGCTTTTTTATACCAAAATATGCAAGAAAAGCTGCCAGTGGCAGGTTCTCCTATCGGAGGATTTGTGATTCAAAACAGTGGTGTGCCTGCAATGCTGCTGATCGCAATGCTCAGTGCTTTGCTTAGCGGGACGTTTATCTTCGCAGGAATAAAAAAGAGAAAAATGTCTTAGAAATCAAAAAGATGCTTCTTGGAGAAATCCAGGAAGCATCTTTCTAATATAGAGAAATAATTATTTTTTTAAGACCCGCCAGAGTGTGCTTCGGCTGATGCCGAGCCGTTTGGCGGTTTTTTCTTTGCTACCGTGTTCTTCTTTCAGAACCATTTGGATGATCTGGTAATTCATCTCATCAAGGGTTCCGGAAAAATCAAAACCGGAGCAGGCGTCGCTTGTTTTTTGGACGGGTTCGGCTTCCAGAATAGATTTTACATCCTGACAGTTAATATAAGGCGTCTTTGTTATAATGACCAGTTCTTCGATGACATGATGAAGCTGATCAAGATTATGGGGCCAGGAAAATGCACACATAAGCTCCATAGCCTCGGCTTCAAAGCCAATGACCTGCTTTCCGGTAGAAATATTCATACGATGAATGTAAAGGGCGGCTATGCTCGGAAGATCCTCGATACGCTCACGCAGGGGAGGGAGGTTGATGGTCAGACAGCATAGCTTGTTTTCAAAATAAGAGCGGCATAAGGTACTCTGGGACTCAACCGTGGTGTCCTGTACTAAAGAGAAGATGACACGATTACGTTTTACAAGTCTTGAATTTTCAATATAGGAAAAAAGCTCATCCAGCTGACTTTTGGAAAGCGCTCCCGGGTTTTTGATATAGATCGTGGTACCAACACTTGTAAAAGGAGAATTGTCGCTATTCAGGAGAGAATTCCATTTTCGTTCCCCCATCAGTTCACAGTTAATGATATAAAGCGGAGCGGAATTATATAGTCCGTTTTCATATAACTGCTTGGCAATCTTGTCTTTTCCGGTTCCGGGTTCACCTATGATCAGGACAGGAAGGTTGTTCTTGGAATATTCCTGGATCAGATGTGCGGTGTTACCGATCTGATGAGAGCTGTTGTATTCACCGGAGTAATCGGAAGATGACTGGTCAAGATGATTATAGATCATGATGGTAGAGTTTTCTTCAGAAAATAAAGCCTCCTGCTGGCGAATTGTTATGGCGGTATATTTCTGGTCGTCATAGATCAGATGACGGTTTTTGAGAATGTATACTTTATCGCGGATCTGCCTGGTGACGGTCTGATCTGGAACTTTTAAGAAGGCTTTTAGATAAGTCTGTACCAGATTTATAAGTGCAATATTGTGATCGTCATCGGCAAGACTGGAAAACCATAAAGTGCCAGCTGGATTATAGATTAGAAATTCATGTTCTTCATTCGAAAGAAGTGCCTGAAAGAGATCTTTCTGCTTGTGTACATGCTGGGAGGAATGTACAAATTTGACGGCTTCTTCGATTGCGGATTCGATGCTTTCTGTACCGGATGAGATAAGGAGCGAATTCATTCCAAGGCTTTGTGCAGCCTTAGAACCCGCCATATCACACAAAGCAAGGGAACAGCCGTTTTTCATGGCTTTACGAAGGGAGGGCTTGGCATCGCTTTCGCTGGTAAAGGTAATGATATCGATATCGTATTGCAAGAGGTCACAAAGAACCCTGGCACAGCTTGTAATTGAAGAAAATCCGGCGATTACAAATTTGCCGGAGTAATTTTCGGCAAGCTTGATGGTACGAAGAACATCGTATCCGGAAATTTGGATGTCAATAACAGGTAGCTCAATGCTGGAACGGATTAATTCTGAGGTTCCGCCACGGGACAAAATAACATCATAATTATTGTGCGCCAGTTCGCTGGCAATTTTTTTTCCGGCATCCAAGTCACCAATCTGAACTGTAATCTGAATATCGCTGCGGGTCTGTGCAATGGAAGAGATGGTATCTGCCAGTCCTTCATAAGGAGCGATGGCGAGTATTTTTACTTTGTGCATAAGAAAGATTCTCCTGTGAGTTTTATGTATATCAGTGATTGTAATACGCAGCGTTTTAAAATGCAACGGTAAAATAACAGGTGTGTTTCAAAATGAAAAAACAAAGAGAGAAACAAGGTTGAATAGGGAGGACAAGACAAGTATTATATTAAAAGAAAATAAACAACAAACAAAATGTTTCAAAATAAAACATAGGAGGACAAAAATGGGCTATCAGATTAAAATACCGTCATACACTTGCGGAGGAGAAGGATGCATTGAAAATGTTCCTTCCATTATTGAAAAAGAACATGCAAAAAAGATTATGGTATTTACAGACAAAGGAATCAAGGCAACCGGCCTTCTGGATGTCCTGACAAAGATTCTTGATACAACAGATGCAGAATATAAGATCTTCGATGATCTGACTGCAGAACCGGCTTACCAGGACGTAGAAAGAGTAATGGATGAAGCTGATCAGTATGAAGGAGACTTCATTATTGCAATTGGCGGAGGAAGCGTTATGGACGCAGCAAAACTTTGCAGCGTATTAAAGGGAGCTTCTTACAAAGTTACAGATCTTCTGAAAGATCCGACCATTGCAGAAAAGCAGATCAAGACATTGATGATCCCAACCACCTGCGGAACAGGTTCTGAGGCAACATGTAATGCAATCGTAGCAATTCCGGAGGAACAGTCAAAGAAGGGTATCGTCAATGACAACATGATTCCGGATTATGTATTCCTGGATTCACAGATGATCAGAAGACTTCCAAAATCTATCATTGCAGCAACAGGTGTAGATGCCCTTGCTCACGTCGTAGAGTGCTTTACATCAAAGAAAGCAACACCATTTTCCGATACCTATGCAATGGCAGGCGCAAAGCTGATTTTCCACAATATCAGAGAAGCTTATAACGATGCCGACAACATGGAAGCAAAGAGCAACATGATGCTTGGTGCATTTTACGGAGGAGTTGCAATTACAGGAAGCGGAACAACAGCAGTACATGCATTGTCTTATCCGTTAGGCGGCAAATACCACATTGCACATGGTGTATCAAACGCAATCTTATTTGCACATGTAATGGAATTCAACAAAGATGCATGCAAAGAAAGACTTGCTGCATTATGTGATGGAGTATTCCCGGAGCTTGCAACAAAGAGCGTAGATGAAAAAGCAGATTACATGATCGAGCAGATTGCAGACATCGTAAAGGTAACAAACATCCCGACAGATTTAAATGAGTTCGGAGTAAAGATGGAAGACCTTGACTTTCTGGTAAAAGCAGGAAGCGATCAGAAGAGACTTCTTGTAAACAACATGAAAGAATTATCACTGGATGATATCCGTGAGATTTACCTGAAGGTATTAAAGTAATCAGAAGGAAAGGAATAGAACAATGGCAAAGAGACCGATCATAGGAATTACAATGGGTGATCCTGCCGGAAACGGATCGGAAATATCTGTAAAAGCACTTGCTGATCCCTCCGTTTATGAAAGATGCAGACCGATCATTATCGGTGATGCAAATTGCATGGAAAAGACAGTAAAGATCCTTGGAAAAGAATCAGAGATCAAGATTCACGCAGTACAGGATGTAAAAGATGCATTGTTCGAATTCGGAACAATTGATGTATATGATATGAAGCTGGTAGATATGGAAAAGCATATGTACGGCAAGGTATCTAAGATGTGCGGTGAAGCAGCATTCCAGTATGTTGTAAAAGTAATTGAACTGGCAATGAAGAATGAAATCGATGCAACCGTTACCAATGCCATTTGTAAAGAAGCAATCAACATGGCAGGACATCATTATTCCGGACATACAGAGATCTATGCGGATTACACAAATACAAATAAATACACCATGATGTTAGCACATGGCGATCTGAGAGTTGTACATGTATCAACACATGTATCACTCAGACAGGCTTGCGACAGAGTGAAAAAAGACAGAGTTCTTGAATGCATCCGAATTGCCAACAATGCATGTAAGGCAATCGGAATCAAAGAACCGAAGATTGGTGTTGCGGGCTTAAATCCACACTGTGGTGAGAATGGAATGTTCGGAACAGAAGAGATTGAAGAAATTCAGCCTGCAATCGATGAAGCACTTGCAGAAGGAATCAACATTCCGGAGAAAAAGCCAACTCCGCCGGATTCCATTTTCTCGAAAGCAATCGGCGGATGGTACGACATCGTTGTTGCCATGTACCACGATCAGGGACATATCCCTCTGAAAGTAGAAGGATTTAAATACAACAAAGAATTGAAGAAATGGGATGCGGTTTCAGGAATTAATGTTACATTAGGAATTCCGATCATCCGTGTATCGGTGGATCATGGAACCGGATTCGATCTTGCAGGAACAGGTGAGTGTAATCAGATTAGTCTTGTGAATTCAATTGATTATGCAATCCGTCTTGCAGAAAACAAATAACAGCAGGAGAAAAAAATGGTAAAACTGTTGATCATTGCGGACGACTTTACCGGTGCGTTGGATACTGGAATCCAGTTTAAAAAACGAGGAATCAGTACACAGGTTTTTACAAAGACCAGGATAGAGGATTATGAAATCAAAAAAGATACAGAGGTTCTTGTAATTGACAGTGAGTCAAGGCCTTTGCCGAAGGAAGAAGCGTATCTGGAGGTTCAGCGGATTGCACGATGGGCACTTTCCAAGAAGATTGGAATCATTCTAAAAAAGACAGATTCTGCACTTCGCGGAAACATCGGAGCAGAGCTGACAGCAGTAGCAGATGCAGCAGAAGACGGGAAAGTGTTTTTTTTGCCAGGCTATCCGGAAATTCACAGGATTACCAGAAATGGAATGCACTACATCGACGGAGAATTACTGGAGAAGAGTGTATTTGGACAAGATCCGTTTGAACCGGTAAAAAAGTCATATATCCCAGACATTATAAAAGAACAGAGTAATATTCAGGTTCTTTGCATCCGGAAGGAGGAAGCAATTCCGAAGCTGGAAAAGAACGATGCAAATATTATTGTGTGTGACACGGAAAGTACAGAAGATATAGACAATCGGTTGGAAGAACTGCTGGAGAAAAAACAACTGAAATTGATCGCAGGCTGTGCAGGACTTGCAGAACGTCTGGTTGAAAAACTGGATTTCACCAGAAAAGAACAGCTGAAATTCAAAGAAACAAAGGGATTGTATGTTGCATGCGGAAGCTTGAATAAGATTACAGAAAAGCAGGTTGAATACGCAGAGAAGAATGGAGAATTCGAAAGAATTCACCTGACAACAATGCAGAAACTGATGCCGGAATATTACAAAACAGATGCCGGAAAGAAGTTTATGAATTCTGTCATTGATCTTTGCGAGAAAAAGAAGCGGGTAATCGTGGATACCTTTGAACAGGATGACAGCAAAGAAAAATTCTTAAAAGAACATCAGATCCCTTCGGAATCAGTTCGATTCAGAATTTCAGATACCCATGGATGTATAGTAGATGAGATTGTAAGTCAGCACACGGATGTCACAATTTTGATGACAGGCGGAGACACTCTGATGGGCTACATGAAAAAAGTCGGTTGTACACAGATTGAACCGGTGTGCGAGATTGAACAGGGTGTGGTTGTTTCAAACCTCGTAAGGGGTGGCAGAAACGTGCAGATCATTTCAAAATCCGGTGGGTTCGGAACAGAGGACATTTTTTGTAGGATTGCAGAAAAAGTAATCAAAAAATGTAATAAATGAAAATTTTGAAAGGAGATTCAAAATGAAAAAAGTAGAGCTGAAAGGAATCATTACACCAATTTTAACACCAATGAAAGAAGATGAAAGTGTTAATACAGAAGAGCTTCGCAATCAGATCGAGCGTCTGATCGCTGGCGGTGTACATGGAATCTTTCCATTTGGAACAAACGGAGAGGGCTACATCTTAAGTGAAGCCGAGAAAGAAGAGGTTCTGGAAGCAGCAATCGACCAGGTAAAAGGAAGAGTTCCGGTATATGCAGGATCCGGATGTATTTCAACAGCAGATACAATCCGCATGAGCAAGAAAGCTGAGAAGCTTGGAGCAGATGTTCTTTCTATTATTACACCTAGCTTTGCAGTTGCATCTCAGAAAGAGTTATACGATCACTATGTAGAAGTTGCAAAACATGTAGATACCCCAATCGTGCTTTACAACATTCCGGCACGTACAGGAAATAAACTTCTTCCGGAGACCGTTGCAAAACTTGCAAAAGATGTAGATATTATCATCGGAGCAAAGGATTCAAGCGGAGATTGGGAGAACTTAAAAGCATATATCCATCAGACACAGGATCTTGAGAAAGACTTCTATGTATTATCTGGAAATGATTCCCTGATCCTTCCATCTTTGAAAGAGGGCGGATTTGGTGGAATCGCAGGATGCTCCAATGTATATCCGCATGTATTAGCTTCTATCTACAACCTCTTCAAAGAAGGAAAAATCGCAGAGGCAGAGGCAGCGCAGGAATCTATCGCAAGCTTCCGTGCAGTATTCAAATATGGCAATCCAAACACAGTAGTGAAAAAAGCAGTTAAGATGCTTGGCTATCCGGTAGGAGATTGCCGCAGACCTTTCAACTATCTGTGTGATGAAGGTGTAGAAGCATTGGCAAAAGTACTGGAAGAAAACAAAGCAAAAGGCATGGATTAATTACACTGGATTTTACATAAGACGGAGGAAAGAACATGAAATTTGTAATGACACAGGCAGTATGCCCGGAAGGTCTTCAGATGCTGGATGGAATTGCTGATATCTATGTAGCAGATAATCAGGATCCAAACAACTATCTGGATGAGATGCAGGATGCAGATGCACTGATCGTAAGAATTGCAAAATGTGACGGACATGCAATTGAAAACAGTCCAAATCTGAAAGTAATCGGACGTACAGGAGTTGGATATGATTCAGTAGATGTAAAGACAGCAACCGCACATGGAATTCCGGTCGTTATTACACCGGGAGCAAACAACAGAAGTGTTGCAGAGCATGCAGTCGCAATGATGTTTGCACTTTCAAAAAACCTTCTTGAAGCACAGCAGGAAATGTGCAAAGGAAATTGGGAAATCCGTGGAGCCAAGAAAGCATTTGAGCTGGAAGGAAAAACAGTCGGAATTCTCGGACTTGGAGCAATCGGACGCGAGACAGCGAAGATCTGCAAGGGCTGTGGTATGAAGGTTGCAGCTTACGATCCATTCCTTTCCAAAGAGCAGGTAGAGGGATACGGAGCTGTATATTACGAAAATTATGAAGATTTGTTAAAGATTAGTGATGTGGTATCAATTCATGTACCGTTGACTGATGAGACAAGAAATATGATCGGTAAGAAACAGCTTGCAGAGATGAAGAAGACAGCACTGATCATCAACTGCAGCCGTGGAGGAATCATCAACGAAGCAGATCTGGTAGAAGCATTAAAGGCAGGTGAAATTGCAGGTGCAGGAACAGATGTATACTGCAATGAGCCTCCGAAAACAGATGATCCGCTTTTGAATTGTCCGAATCTGATCGCAAGCCCGCACTCTGCAGCACAGACAAGAGAAGCCGTAATCAAGATGGCGCAGATGTGTGTAAAGGGATGCCTGGCAGTGGCAGCAGGAAAGAAATGGCCATTCGTAGCAGACAAGTCCGTATATGATCATGAAAAGTGGAAAGAGGCGGAATGGGCTGAAGTATAACAAGAAAATAAAAACGTGGGGGACGTGTTTATGAGTTCAAGTATAATTGCAATTATAATTGCAGCGATTACAATTGTATTGTTTATGTGGAACAAATTGCCGATGAGTGTTGTGGCAATGGGTGCTTCTGTAGCAATGGGAATCTTTATTCCGGAAATGAGTCTTTCCGACGTCTATGCCGGATTCAGCGCGCCTGGATGGGCAATGGTAGTTGGTATGTGTATTGTAAGTGCAGCTCTGTTTGAGACCGGAGTTGCACAGAAAATTGGCGAGGCAATCGGCAATTCATTCCTGGCTAAGACAGAGAGAAGATTCATTGTCACGGTCAGTGCAGTATGCTGTCTGATGTCAGCATTCATGAGCAACAACGGAACCGTTGCGATTTGGATGCCTCTGATCGCAGTAGTAGCAGCAGGATCAAACGGACGTATCCGTTCCAAGATGGTAATCTTCCCAGCTGGTACAGCAGCTATCATCGGTGGTGCTTGTACACTGGTAGGATCCACATCACAGCTTGCAGCAAATGCAGTTCTTCAGGGATATGAAGGATACGAAGAAGGTCTTGGAATGTTCGATATGACAAAGATCATGCTTCCTGCAGCTATTGTACAGGTTGTTTTCTGGGGAACAATCGGATATACATTACTGAAAAAGGTATTAAAACCGGAAAGCCCTGATTTCAACGTTGGAAATATGTATGCAGATGCTCCTGTAGCACAGCAGAGCGTAGAGGATCCGGCTACAAAGAGAAAAGGAAAGATTGCTGCATTTACAATGATCCTTTGCATCTTCCTCTTTGTAGTAAGTGGATTCCAGCCATTCAAGAGTCACTTCAACATCGGTGTAATCGGAATGCTCGGTGCAGTTATTGTACTTGGAACAAGATGCCTTCCGGTAAAGAAAGCATATTCCGATCTTCCTTGGGACGTACTTATCACAATCGGTGGTATCAGCGGACTTGGAACCGGTCTTGATGTATCCGGTGGTGGAGCTTTGATCGCTGACACAGTACTGAATCTGTTCGGTGGAAAGAATGCATCTGTAGTAGTTCTGACAATCGTAATCGCAGTACTTACAAGTGTACTTACAAACTTCATGTCAAACAATGCAACAGCAGCAATGCTGAGCCCGATTGCAATTGCAATGGCATTGTCACTTGGCATCAGCCCGATTCCGTGGGTTATTGTAATCGCAGCTTGTTCAAACCTTGCAATTGCAACTTCTTACGGAACTGCTGTTAACATGCAGATCTTACCGGCAGGATATAAATTCTCTGATTTCGTTAAGATCGGCGGACCGCTTTTGCTTATAATGATCGTAGTAGTTACGGCTAGTGCTTTGGCGTTCCTATTCTAATTATTAAAAATATACGTGCTGGGGTCTCTAAGAGACCCTGCACCGTGGCAGGGAAGTATAAGAATTCTTATACTTCCTCTTGTGCGTTTTATCCTTCGTATAAAAAGGCTGTAAAATATCCCATGATTTTACAGCTTTTTTCTAAAAATGTGCGGATTTGAAAAATAATGTTATCGTAAGGCGGGAAATTATGTCTATAAAATCAGATTATCAGGAATATTTAGAAAAGAAAAAAGTAATATCTGAAAAAAGAACCGGAAAGTTCTGGGTAAATCAGGAAGGCAGATATGTAAAGCCATTTCAGATATACGGGAATCTTTATTATGTAGGAGACAGCTGGGTATGTGTGCATATTGTAGATACAGGGGAAGGGCTACTTATGTTTGATGCAGGAAACTGCGGAGCTACAGCCATGCTGATTCAATCCATCTGGGAGATGGGATTTAACCCGGCTGATGTAAAGTGGCTGATCCTGTCTCACGGACATGCAGATCATTTCGGAGCGGTAAATTTCTTTCGGCGGATGTTTGGAACAAAGATCTATATGGGAGAACCGGATGTAAAGATGTTTCGCGAGAACCCGGAGCTTGCGTTGATCCAGGAGAGCGGAAATTGCATGGATGAACTGTTTGACGTGGATGTGTCCATTCGGGAAGGAGACATTCTGACATTTGGCAATACCAGGATCGAGTTTCATCTGGTTCCGGGACATACAAAAGGCTGTATTGCATGTTTCTTTGATGTAACGGATGGAAAAGAGAAGAAGCGGGTTGGCTACTTTGGAGGATTTGGATTCAATACCCTGCAGGCAGATTACCTGAAAGAAATTGGCGATGCAGCATTTGAAGCAAGAAAAGAATATCACCGTTCACTTGCAAGTGTAAGAGACCAAAAAGTTGATATTTTCATGGGAAATCATACAGCGAATGTGGATCTGTTGAAGAAGAGAGCCTATATGCTGGAGCATCCGGGCGAAAATCCTTTTCTTGATCCGCAGGCCTGGAAGAAGTATCTGGATGAAAAGGAAAAAGAACTGACAGAATTTGAAAAGGCATAAAGTAGTGAAAGCTGGAGAAAAAAACATCTCCAGCTTTTTCGTTTGTTTATAAAATGTTGATTTACTTAAAGGTCTCCATTCGCATTCTTCTGGCAGTATAGATGCCGCCAGTTCGGATACTGTCAACCACCAGAGCCATATCCTCCGGAGAAAGCATCTTCATTTCTTCATCATTCATCCAGGAATAAAAGGCTTTTATATACAGACCGGTGTAAAGATTCAGGTATTGACGGCGGAAGACATCGTTGGGAAGGCCTTCACATTTCATGGTATAGGATATGTGATGGGAAATGATCTGCTCCACGCGGTTTATAAACAGGCGTTCAGAATACTCCAGGTTGAGCAAAGAGTAAAGTTTTTCACTGTTTTCCTGACAATATTGAAACCAGGTAATGGTAAAGCGGGAAGGTTTAATGTTGAAATCCCGGTCAAAATCAGATGTAAAAAGGACATTGGACGGCTTAAAGTTCTGCATAGCCTTTGAAAGAGTGGTCTGTATTTCACAGATGGTATCGTTTTCGATGGTTTCCATCAGATCTGTAATTCCGCTGAAATATTGATAAAAAGTTCCCCTGGTAACAGCAGCTTCATCGCAGAGCTGTTTTACGGTGATTCGGTCCCAGTGGTGATGGCGCATGAGACTCAGAAAAGAAGTTTCGATATGATTTTTTGTTGCAAGAGCACGATCACTGCTCTTTTTTTCTTTATTTCCTGCTGGCACGTTTGACTCCTTTATGTAATTATAGACTCCGAAACAAAAGTGTATTTGTACAAAAAAACGGAAAATGTCCTTCTTTAAAAACGCTAAGATGTTAAAATTACTCTATAAATAAAGGCCTGCGTTGCATATTTAAACCAATCAACAGTCATTTTACACAAAAAATGAAAAAAAGTAAAGAAGCAGAGGAGAGAAAGATGGGAAAAAAGAAGGTTGTCGGATTATCCTTCGGAAGAGCAATGAGCAATACGGAAATATTGATCAAGGAAGCCTTGATCGAGTGCGAAGCACAAGGCTATGATATCGAATTTTTGAACTGCGAAAAAATGGATATCAAGCCATGTCGCGGCTGCTGCCAGTGTGTTGTGCATCTTATGATGGGAACACAGGATGGAGAATGCTTCCAGAAGGATGATTTTCACATTATCCTGGAGGCAATTTATTCGGCAGATGCAGTTATTATGGGAGCACCGGTTTATGTTCTGGCTCCAAGCGGAAAGTTTAAGGATTTCTGTGACCGTATCGGACCGGGTCATGACATTACCTTCGTTATGCCTGCAATTGAAAAGGGTCAGAAGGAGCAAAGAGACCCATCTACCTATCCGGATGTACGTGCTTTAAAGAAAAGAGTCGGAGCTTTGGTTTCTGTTGGCGGTGCAAGAACAGAAAACTGGACCTCACTTGGCATTCCGAACCTTTTTGAAGGAACTCTCTCTATGGGAATTGATGTAATTGACAAGATAAATTATTACGGTGCAATGGATTACGATAGTGTAATCGGCCGCCCTGATATGATCGCAAGAGCAAAGAAGATGGGCGAAAACATCTGTGAGGCACTTCGTGCACAGACAGAGGAGGAGCGAATCCAATATCGCGGAGACGATGAAGGATGCTGCCCGGTTTGTCACGAAAGAATGCTTACCATCACCGGAAAGGGAAAGAAAGTAGAATGCCCAATCTGTGGTATTGAAGGAGAATTGGACATTGTGGACGGAGAGTTGAAAGCCAGCTTTTCACCGGAGCAGATCCTTCGTTCCAGACTGAAGGAAGCAGGAAAATGGGAGCATTCCAACGAAATCCGCAACGGTGCAATGACGCAGATTCGTGTGGAAAACCTTAAGGAGAAAAAAGAGCGCTATATCAATGTCGGAAAGAAATAAGGGAGGTCTGTAATGAGTAAACTTGTGTCTGTCTGGATAGATGGGAAGGAACTCAAGGTGGAGGAAGGCACAGGGATGCTGGAGGCAGCCCTTGACAACGGAATTTATATTCCGCATCTTTGCCATCATCACGATCTTCCGGAACTTGGTTCCTGCCGTCTTTGCCTCGTACAGGAAGAAGGAAAAAAAGAAATCATTCCGTCCTGTACCTTGAAGGCGAAAGAAGGCCTTCGCATTGTAACGCAAAATGAAAGCATAAAAAAACATAGAAATCTTGCAATGGAACTCTTGCTGGCAGCCCATCCGGAGGACTGTACCACCTGTCCGAAGTACGGCAGATGTGAGTTCCAGACTCTGATCCAGTATATGGGGGTTACTCCAAGCCGAATGCGTATGCGGGCAAAAGCGATTCCCAAAAAGGAAAATCCGCTGATTATCCACGATATGCTTCGATGCGTTCTTTGCGGCCGCTGCGTACGTGTCTGCAAGGATATGAGAAAGGTTGGAGTCTTAACCTACCAGAAGGAAGAGATGGAAACCTACATTGGAACCCTGCATAAAAAGCTTTTGACAGACGAGGACTGCCGCTTTTGCGGAGCCTGTGCGGAGGTATGCCCAACCGGATCCATCCGGGATGTAATCAATTACTCTCCAATTGAGAAAAAGGCGGTTCTTTTGCCTTGCCAGAATGAATGTCCGGTACATCTGGATATCCCACGCTATGTCCGCCTGGTAAAAGAAGGAAAATACGATGAAGCCACAGCAGTCATTCATGAAAGACTGCCTTTCCCGGAGGCACTTGGAAGAGTATGCAGTCATGTATGTGAGAGTAAATGTCGAAGAGGAGAGGTAAATGAAGCAGTCTCAATCCGAAACATCAAGCGATATGCTGCAGAGCATACAGACAATTCTCTTTGGATCAAAAACAGCAAGCAGCTTCCGGCTAGCGGAAAGAGGGTTTGCGTTGTAGGAGCAGGTCCTGCCGGAATGACAGCAGCATTTTACCTTGCAAAGCAGGGGCATGAGGTGGTGCTGAAGGAAGCTTATCCGAAGACCGGTGGTCAGATGCGCTACGGTATTCCGGTTTACAGACTTCCGGATGAAACACTGGACAAGGAAACCGAATATCTACTGAAATTTGGCGTAAAAATAGAGACAAACTGCAGAGTAAATTACCCGGTAGAGCTGCTCAAAGAGTATGATGCAGTATTGATGGCGGTTGGTACCCATGCCGGTGTGCGGCTGCCTATGCCAGGAAATGATTTAAAGGGCGTTCTTTTGAATGCAGATTTCCTGCGCAATGCGGCGATGGGTCTTGAAACCGGAATGGGCGAGCGGGTCATTGTCCTTGGCGGCGGAAATGTGGCCTTTGACTGTGCCAGAACAGCGGTGCGCCTTGGTGCAAAAGAGGTTTCTCTTGCCTGTCTTGAAAAACGTGAAATCATGACAGCCAGCGATGAAGAAATTGAGCAGGCAAAGGAAGAAGGGGTTTGCGTAAATCCTGGACAGACCTTTGAAGAAATCCTGGGAAGCGACCATGTAGAGGGCGTGAAGTTCAGCAATGTAAAGAGCTTTACCTTTGATGAGAACAGACGGGCAATCATCGTAAAAGAAGAAAACTCGGAACACATCATAGAAGGGGACACTGTGATTTTTGCAGTAGGACAAAGAACAAATCTTCCGGAGGATTGCGGCCTGGAAAGAGGAAGAGCAAATTCCATTGCAGTGGGTGACGGGGCTCAGACTTCCGTTCCCGGCATTTTCGCCTGCGGAGATGCAGTATACGGGACCAAAACCGTCATACTTGCGGTAGCAGCCGGAAGAGATGCAGCTTCTCAGATCGACAAATATCTGGGCGGAGATGGAGACATTTCGGAAAATCTTGTAGAAAAAACCGAAGCAGATCCGGCAATCGGAAAGAAAGAGGGCTTCTCAAAACTGGAAAGAAAGGAAGAGCAATTCCTTCCAGTAGAAGAGCGTTGCCATGACTTCAGACAGATTTCTACCGGCATTTGTGACAGTGAGATCTGTGGGGAGGCGGAACGATGTCTTCAATGTCAGCTTCGTTTCCAGATTGCTCCCGGACGGGTTTGGAGTGACTATGAGCAGGAGGTGAAGAAAGATGCTGAATAAAAACAAAGAAGCTCTCAGTAAGGTAAAAGAGTTGTCGGCAGAGCAGCTTTTGGAAGGCCTTCGAACGCTTAAGGATTACGATGATATAAAATCTCCTGTGCAGTCGGTTCAGGAGTGCAAAGAACTCGTGATTGCCTTGCACAATTCAGACAGAGACGGAATGCTGGGATGCCTTTTTGAAAGAAATCCGGAGGGAATACTGGCAGGTGCATTGGCTGTTTCTAAGGCATTTTCTGCAGAAAAAATCATTGCTTTTTTAAGAAAAGAAGAAGAAGCCGAAAAGCTGCAGGCCGCAGCTCGGAAAATGGAGATCGCACTTTCAGAAGTGAAAATAGAAGATCTGGTGAATAAAAGGGATTATCCGGATGCACTCTTTTTGCATCCTGCTTATCTGGCAGCTTTTGCAGATCGTCTGGTTGGCAGGACAGCTGGTGTAATCCTTGCAGAGAAAAACGGAGAAATCGGAGAGTTTGCCTACGGAAGTCCATGGATCAGTGCAATCAAGACCAAGGCAGCTGCCTATGAGATCGGAAACCGCTTTTATACAAACGAGATTTTAGATGCTATGCTGCAGCCCTCTTTTCGGTACGGAAGCGGAGTCATCCACCCAATGGAGGAAGGAAGCTGCATGATTCAAAATACACAGAAGGCTTTGCATAATCTGCGTAAGGACAGCTGTGGAAGATGCACCTTCTGCAGGGAGGGACTGTACCAGTTGGAATGCATTTTCAGTGATGCACAAAAGGGAAGAGCAGAGGGAAAGGATCTGGAGCTTGTCCGGGAGCTGATCGAGTCTATGAGCTTTTTAAATAACTGCTCCCTTGGAAAAAATGCAGCAGCCCCGGCAGAAAGCCTCCTGGATAACTTTGCAGAAGAAGCAGAGGAGCACATCCATAAGAAGGTCTGCAGAAGCGGAAAATGCGAGGCATATACAAACTATTGCATTGACAGCAGCAAATGCATTGGAGAGGGCAAGTGTGCTGAAGTATGCCCGGAGGATGCGATTGAAGTAAAAGCAGGCTTTACGTCTGTCATTGATTCCTTTGGCTGCAGTCACTGCGGAAAGTGTCTTGAAGCCTGTGCAAACGGAGCAGTTGTAAAGCTTAGCGGAGGAAAGAAGTTTAGTCAGAAGGCTGTACGGCTGAAAAATGTTTCTGCAGCGAAAAAATCAGAAAAAGCATCTGAAGTGAGGACAGAAAGAGACAGCAAAGCACTTGCGAAGCTGAAACGGCAGGCCAGAAGAAATGCAAAAGCCGTGCTTCCTGTAGTCACACAGTCGGAAAAAAATACTCAGGCGATTAGCAACAGACAGGAAAGGAGCTCAGGAGCTGTGAAGAAGCTGGAAACAGATATTGTTATCATTGCAGGCGGACCGGCAGGACTTGCGGCAGCAGTAGCCGCAGGCGAGGGTGGTGCAAGGACCATTCTTTTTGATAAGGCAAATGCGGTAGGCGGTGCCGCAAACATGGGAATGGGACCACTTGGAATTGACACGAAGATTCAGAGGGAAAATTTCAACAACATTACGGTAGAAGAAGCACTGAAAAAGCACATGGAATATACCCACTATCGGGTAGACGAGGATCTGGTATCCGCTTACTTCCACAAGAGTGCAGACACCATCGAATGGCTGCAGAAAATGGGAGTAGAGTTTTTTGGAGCCTTCCGTTACTTCAAGGAGTCCGAGGCTACCTGGCACATTGTAAAGGCTGACAATGGCGTGATCGGACCGAGGGCAGCTGGAAAAATGGCTAAAATCCTGGCAGAAACTGCGAAAAAACAGGGAACGCAGTTTTATCTGGAAACGGCCGCTACCGATCTGATCGTTGAGGACGGAAAGGTTGTAGGTGCAAAGGCTCTTGCAGCAGATGGCACAGAGATTGAGGCAAGAGCAAAGGCAGTAATCGTTGCTACCGGAGGATTTATCGGAAACAAGGAAATGGTAGCAGAGGAATTCGGTCTGCACCTGCAGGAGGATTTCTATCCATTCCATATGCCGGGTCTTCAGGGAGACGGACTGAAAATGATGTGGAAGGCCGGAGCAGCGAAGTTTGGTCTGAATATCGAAGCAATTTATCAGATACCGGACAACAGTACCTGGTCTGTTCTGGACGGAGTACTTCGTCAGCCAAACCTTCTGATCAACCAGTTTGGTGACCGCTTTATGGATGAAGGTGATATGGGAAATACAACCTATACCGGAAATGCACTCCGTCTGCAGCTCGGAAATTACGGCTATTGCATTATGGATAGAGGAATTTTAAGAGGCTATCAGAAAAATGGTCCGGATATCGTAGATCTTGTTCATTCTACAGACTGCTTCTTTGAATTCGATGAAGTTGCCAAGAAGGCCGTAGAGCAGAAGTATATGGGATATGCTCAGGCAGACACGGTGGAAGGACTGGCTGAGCAGATTGGAATCGATCCGCAGGTGCTTCAGGCAACCATGGATGAATACAATGAAATGTGTGAAAACGGTCTGGATACAAAGTTCCACAAAAAGCGGAAATTCCTTCGTCCGATCACCGGAAGGGGCGGCTATATCTGCGGTAAATTCTATTTGGGAGCTTACGGAACCATAGGCGGCGTACGAATCAACCGCTATGGTGAGGTGCTGGATGAGAACCAGATTCCCATCGAAGGACTGTATGCAGCCGGCACAGATGCAAACACAATTTACGGCGACAGCTACAACTTTACCCTCCCTGGAAATAGTATGGGATTTGCAGTAAATACCGGAAGAATGGCCGGTGAAGCTGCAGCGGAGTATGTAACTGGAGAATAATGATTTATAGTTATACTCTCAAAAAAGAATAAATAATTGTTATAAGTGAACAAAAATGCCTTGTTAAATTTTGCACAATGCTCAATTTTTGAAAAAATGAACAAAAATTGGGAAAGTGTCATGGTTTTACAGGGCATTTTTTATAATAATAAATACAACATCAATCATTAATATGCTTTGAAAGAAGCGAAAAGGTGAAAGGAGAGGTATTAATGAGAAAGAAAATCGTAGGTGTGGTATTGGCGTCGGCAATGGTAGCAGCCCTGGCATCAGGCTGTGGAAGCAGCAGTTCTTCCAGCACTTCATCCAAGAGTGCATCCAGCACAAGCACTGCTTCTGCAAGTGAGGCATCTTCTACAAGCGAAGCATCCTCAACAAGTGAGGCATCTTCCACAAGTGAGGCATCCTCAAGCTCTGAGGAGGCAAGCACAGACCGTATGACAGATACATACCTGAAAGAGCACTATGAAGACTATTGCGGAACAGAATCTGCTGAAGGCAAAAAAGTAGGCCTTACGGTTCAGACTCTTGGAAATGACTTCATGGTTTACTTGACAGAAGGAATTCGGGAAGCATTTGAGGCACAGGGCATTGACATTCAGATTGATTCCTGCGACGGCGATTCCAACACTCAGGTACAGCAGGTTGAGAACTACATCACAATGGGTATGGATCTGATCGTTGTATTCCCATTGAATGGTGATTCCATGATCACAGTTATGGATCAGGCAGAGGCAGAAGGAATCCCGACCATCGCATTTGCTATGGATGTTGATTCTGAGAATCTTACAACACATTTGATTTCTGCAGAAGAAGATACCATGGGTATTGCTGCAGCTGAAATGGCAAGCGACTGGATCGATGAAACATTCCCGGATGCAAAAGATGGTGAGGTAAAGGTTCTTCTGATCGGTTCTACAACATCTCCTGAACTTGGAACCCGCTGTGATGCAATGGAAGAGACAATCTCAGCAAACAGCAAAGTTACTGTTACCCGTCAGGATACAACAGATTCCAACAGCACAGATGAGGGACGTAATGTAGCAGAGAACATGTTCCTTGGAGAAACTTATGACTGTGTTATCGCAGCAAATGCAACAACAGCACTTGGTGTTGACTCTTATGTAATGTCTACTGATTCACCGATTGAAGATCTTTCTAAGTTCGGTATCTTCACAGTTGATGAGACAGACGAGGTAGATGCAAAGATCACTTCTTCTACCGACAACGAAAGTGCAATCCGCGGAACCATTTCCATGGGCGCAATCAGCGATACAGTAGAGGCTCTTGTCGCAGCATCTATGCCGATCCTTACAGGCGGAACACCAATCACTCACGTAGATGGAGCAGCGATTCCTGTAACACCTGAGACATTGGCAGCAAAATAAAGCAGAGTTTGGGAAAAAGTAACGAAAAGCTTTTCGCTAATGGGGTCCGCACTTGCGGACTCCCGCAGCGAGAGGATTGCTGGAGGGAGTTATTTAATGGGCGAAGTAATACTGCAAATGAAGGATATCACAAAGCGGTACCCCGGCGTTCTGGCTCTGAACAAGGTCAGTGCCATCTTTAAAAAGGGAGAGGTTCATGCGCTTTTAGGCGAGAACGGTGCCGGAAAATCTACTTTAATCAAGGTTTTATCCGGTGCAGTTCAAAATGATGAGGGTGAGATTGTTATTGAAGGTCAAAGTTACAGTCACATGACCCCGGCATTATCAAGACAACATGGTGTAGAAGTTATTTATCAGGAATACAATCTGATTCCGTTCCTGACGGTTGCAGAAAACATTTATCTGGGAAAACAGATGCATGGTCTTGTCGATATGAAAACCATGGTAAAAGAAAGTCAGGAAATTTTTGATCGATACAAAATCGATATTAATCCGAGAATGCTTGTAAAGGATCTTTCACCGGCACAGCAGCAGCTGGTTGAGATCACAAAGGCAGTTTCCAAAAATGCAAAGATATTGGTTATGGATGAGCCGACAGCACAGCTGACCATGTCAGAGGTAGAAAAGCTGTACGAGATCATCGCATCATTGAAGGCACAGGATGTTGCCATTATCTACATTTCCCATCGTATGGATGAGCTGTTTGCAGTTACCGACTGCGTAACGGTTATGAGAGACGGAAATTACGTAGATACCGTACTTACAAAAGAAACTAACAGAGATGCGCTTATCGCTTTAATGGTAGGCCGTGAACTGAAAAATACATATAGAACGTCCAGCTGTGCTACCGATGAGGTTGTGCTGGAGGTTGATAATTTCTCCGGATACAGAAACGACAACTGTTCCTTTAAGCTTCACAGAGGTGAAATTTTAGGTGTAGCAGGTCTGGTAGGTGCCGGAAGAACAGAGCTTGCAAGACTGATCTATGGAGCAGATAAAAAGCTTTCCGGAAAAATTGTCTTGAATGGAAAAGAAACAGAGATTCACTCTCCGAAGGATGCACTGTCAGCAGGTATCGGCCTGATTCCTGAGGATCGTAAGGTACAGGGGTGCTTTTTGAACAATACCATCGAATGGAATATTGCAATCTCTAATATCAGGAGATTGACCAGCGGCGGTTTGGTCGACAACGGAAAGATCAAAGATAGTGCAGAGAAATTCAAAGAAAAACTGAATATCAAGACACCTTCCCTGAAACAGATGGTTCGAAACTTGTCCGGTGGAAATCAGCAGAAGGTAGTTCTTGCAAAGGTACTTGCAACGGATTCTGACATCATCATCTTTGATGAGCCTACCCGCGGCATAGACGTAGGCGCCAGATACGAGATCTATTCCCTGATGTCAGAGCTTGTAGAACAGGGAAAATCCATTATCATGATCAGTTCCGATATGGAAGAGCTGATTGGTATGTCAGACAGAGTAATTGTTATGTGCGAAGGAAAAATTTCAGGTGAGCTTATGCGTGAGGAATTCAGTCAGGAGAGAATCCTCGACCTTGCGTCAAACGATTAAGGGGGAGCTATGGAGAGTAAAAATAAAGTATTAACGATTTTAAGAAACGAAGTAATGATCCTTATATTGATCGCGCTTTGTGTTGTATTTGGTATTTTAAATCCAAACTTTTTGACAGTTAAGAACCTTTTGAACATTTGTACACAGAATGCATATTTCATTATTGCAACAGTGGGAATCGCAATGATCATGATTTCCGGTGGTACCGACCTTTCTGTTGGTTATGCAATGTCTGTTGTAGGTGTTGTTATGGCAATGTCCATGACTCAGGCAGGACTTCCGGTTCCGGTAGCAATCATAATCGGTCTGGTACTTGGTGTTGCACTTGGACTGTTTAACGGTTTTATCGCAAACCTGCTTACCATACATCCCATGATCGTAACTCTTGCGACCATGACCATGTATCAGGGTATTTCCTACACCGTTTCCGGATCAAAATCCTTCTTTAACTTTCCGGCAGAGTTTACAGGAATCGGCCAGGGCTATGTGGGAGCGATTTCCATCCCCATCATCCTCTTCGTGATCATTGTAGTAGTATTCAGCTTTATCATGAGCAAGACCTGCTTTGGACGTTTTGTTTATGCAGTAGGTGGCAACCCTGAGGCAGCACACCTTGCAGGTATCAATGTAAAGAGAGTAAAACTTCTCGTATTTGCAATTTCAGGTGCTCTGTTCGGTCTGGCTTCTATCGTTTTAGTTTCACGTGGTGGTTCTGCAAACTCCACAATTGGACCTGGTACTGAGTTCGATGGCATCACAGCCTGCGTACTTGGCGGCGTAAGCTTCATCGGTGGTGCAGGAAAGATCCGTGGTGCAATGGTTGGATGTCTGATCCTTGGTGTTCTTTCCAATGGTATGCAGCTTGCAGGAATGGGTGTTTATACACAGTACATCGTAAAAGGTGCGATCCTGATCGCCTCCATCGGATTCGATACCATTCAGCAGAATGCAAAAACAAAAGTAAAAAAAGCAGCAGCTTAATTTAAATAAGAAGATATTAGAGAAAAATGAGAATACTGATTGTGTACTATTCTCAGACCGGCAATACACAGAAGGCCGCCAGAAAGATTCGTGACGGCCTTCGCAGTACCGGGGCTGAGGTGACTGTAAGATTTTTGAAGGATGCCAAATTTGAAGAATTAGAAGAATACGATGTCATCGGCTTTGGTTCTCCAATCTGGTATGAAATGACTCCCAACATGCGAAAGTTTGTAGAGGAGATGCCACAGCTGGAAGGAAAGCTTTCCTTTTGCTTTAACACTCACGGCACGCTGCCGGATCTGTATTTTCCTTTAGCAATTCCCCGCCTTCAGAAAAAGGGCCTGAAGGTAGTGGACTGGAAAGACTGGTATGGCAATTGTGCGATCCAGATTTTCCCGGAGCCCTATTATACAGCAGGTCACCCGGATGAAACGGATCTTCAGGAAATGTATGACTGGGGACAGGAGCTGGGTGAAAAATTTGAAACGATTTTAAAGGGAGAAAGCTTTGAATTTCCAAAGACTCCCGAACCAAATATGAAGCTCTTCCATGCAAATGTTGCGATTGAGCACCTTGGAGGCTTCCACAATGTACATGGAGCTCTTGTCAGAGATCCGGAAAAATGCCTTTATCCCAAATGCCATATCTGCATGGATAACTGCACCATGGGATTCATTGATTTAGAGGCTGAGCCGCAAAAATACGGCTGCAACGGAAACGGATGTGACTACAACCGTGGATGTACTTATTGCGAAATGCTTTGCCCTACGGGGGCAATCCATCCGGCAGTCCCCTATGAAGAGGCTTGTCCGGTGGGAAAAGAGCATGGATCGGAACTGTTCGAGACGATTCTCGGGCAGGCAGAAGAAGAGGGAAAATTCAGGAGACTGATTCCCTTTGAAGAGGTGGGAACAAAAACACCGTTTTACAGCGTTCATAACAAACACCCAAGGCTTAGAGCTTTGAGGTTTGATGATGATAAATAAGGTTTTTAGAGAGGTACAATATTATGTCAAGAGAAGAAGTTTTGAGTCAGCTTATCGAATTCGCAGCAAAATCTTTTGGAAAGGATGCAGCTGCTATCAACGAGAAAACAAACATTTCAGAGGAACTTGGAAAAAAATCCGTACAGGTTATTTCCATGTGCTCTCTGATCGAGAATGAGTATGATGTCATGATCGCAATCGGAGATCTTCTGAAATTTGAAACCATGGGCGATCTTACAGACTATGTGATGGAAGAAATGTAATTTCAGGGAGAAATAGCATGAGTGTTCTTGATACGATTATGGAGCAGGCCAAGGCGAACCCGAAAAGAGTCGCTTTCCCGGAGGGCGAAAATGCCATCATGATGGAGGCAGCCTATAAGGTAGAAGAGCTTGGAATTGGAAAAAGCGTTTTGGTTGGTGACAAAGCCCAGCTTGTACAGTTAAGCAAGGAAAGAGGCTTCGATCCGGAAAAAATTGAAATTGTCGACATGAAAGATGAGGACGTAACTACAGACATTGTACAGAGATATGTAGCAGATCCAAATACCATGTTGAAGGAAAAGGGAGTCAGAAGAAGAATCACAGATCCGATTTACTATGCAATGGCAATGCAGGCGGTCGGTGATGTAGACATTACCTTTGCGGGAATCAATGTTCCCACCGGAGATGTAATCCAGGCAGGAATGACAATGGTAGGTCTGGCAGAAGGAATTACAACACCTTCCAGCGTAGGAATTTTTGACATCCCAGGATACGAAGGAAGTGAAGGAAACCTGCTTGCGTTCGGAGATTCTGCAGTATGCGTAAATCCGGATGCAGATCAGCTTGCCAGTATTGCAATTTCAGCCTGCGATACCGTTGCAGCTTTAATGAAATGGGATCCAAGATGTGCACTTTTATCCTTCTCTACAGATGGCAGTGCAGAACATGAAATCCTTGAGAAGATCAGGGAGGCAAAGAAGATTGCAAATGAAAGACGTCCGGATCTGAAGATTGATGGAGAATTCCAGATGGATGCGGCAGTTGTGCCTGCGGTAGGTGCAAAGAAGGTAAAACACGAAAGTGAAGTTGCTGGCCATGCCAACATCGTAATCTGGCCGGATTTAAATGCAGGAAACATCGGCGTAAAACTGGTTCAGATTTTCGGAAAAGCAAATGCATACGGACCGATGCTGCAGGGCTTCCGCAAAGTAGTATGCGACTGCTCCAGAAGTGCTCCGGTTGATGAAATTGTAGGAAATGTGGCAATGAGTGTTGTTCGTGCAGCAGCAGAATGATACTGAATTATATAGAAAGGAAACATATCATTTCTGATATGAAGGAATTCAAATGCTCGTTAAACTTGGAAAAAATATGAGAAGTGTATCCATTGTCGGTGTAGGAGCTACTCCATTTATGGATACAGTAACGGATCCGAATCATCCATATAACGGAATTACCCATGGTGAGTTATTCGGATATGCAGCTTTAGAGGCAATGGAAGATGCAGGTCTTGAGCCAAGAGATGTTCAGTACTTCTTCCACGGACATGCAGCACATATGTTCCAGCAGTCCCAGACCATGAACCTTCAGGTTGCTGACTGGTTCGGAATGAGGGGAAAAGGATCAATCGCACATTCCGAAGGATGCTGTACAGGATACGTTGCTTTGGAAGAGGCTGTAATGGCAGTTGCATCCGGTGCTTATGACTGTGTTCTGACTGGTGGTGCCGAGATGGCATGCGGACAGCCGGTAGAAAACAAGCCGTCCCACATTCGAATCCCGGTTACACTGGAAGCTATTTTCCCGGATCTGGATACTATTTTCGATCGTGCTTACGGAAGATGGCTGGGCGGTGCTCCTGGTATGAACCACGATGACTGGATCAACTACTATGCAAAAACCTACAATCTTTCTGCAGATGTAATTGACGATGTACTTTGCAAGCTTGCTTATCACGCTAGACGTGCTGCAGCAATCAATCCGCTTGCACTTTATACCGGATCTACCTTCGATGATCTTGCAAAGAAGGAAGGCTTCGATGATGTTTGGGAGTACATGAAGAGCCCATACAATCCAAAGATGACACAGTACCTTCGTGTTTCCAGCAATGCTCCGTCAGCAGATGGTGCTGCAGCATGTATCGTAATGCCTACAGAGATGGCAAGAGACATGAAGCAGACTCCAATCGAGGTTCTTGGAACCGGCGCTGGTGTTCTGGATGCAATCGTTCCTCATGAGGAAATGAAATCTACCCAGAAGGCATCTCAGGAGGTTTACGAGCTGACAGGTCTTACCGGAAAAGATATGGATCTGCTTATGGTCAATGACTTCATTCTTCCTTCTCAGTTCCTTTCTGCAGAAGAGGTTGGATACATTCCGCGAGGAGAAGGCTGGAAATATGCATTGGAAGGACGTCTTGCTTACGATGGAGACAGACCGATCTGTACCAACGGAGGAAGATCCTGCTACGGACATGCAATGGGTGCGTCAGGTATGGCTGATGTTTATGAGGCTGTTAAGCAGATGCGTAATCAGGCTGGTGCTCATCAGGTTAAGAAACTGCCGAAACACACAATGCTTAGAGGATTTGGCGGAGCACAGAATGTACGATGCACAATCCTGAGAACAGTGGATTAAGGAGGGACTTGACTTATGAAGATGGAAAGAATCGTAAAAAAGTTTTATGAAGGCCTGGATGAGGGCGTTATTTATGCAAGAAAATGCAAAGAGTGTGGAGCAATTGAATTCCCACCTCACATTGCATGCAACACTTGCGGATATCACGAGACAGAGTGGACAACATTGAGCGGAAAAGGAAAGCTGAAAAGCTTTGTATTTACCGGCCCGATGAATGCGAGAGCAGAACTGGAGAGCAGAGGACTTCGCTATGTATGCGGCGAGGTTGAGTTAGAGGAAGGTCCGGCAATCAACTCCATTTGTCTTGGAATCAATAAAAAGAAAGCAAGAGAAATCGACGGAAAGCTTCCGGTTCCGGTAAAAGCTGTATTCCAGCCAATGGATGGATATACCACTCTTTACTTTGAATTAGACGAAGAAGCAGAAGAAAAATAAGAAATACCGGCTTTGGTATAGGTAGTAAAAGAAAAATAAAAGGGCCGCTGCATGTTTAAAATCTGGATGCAGCGGCTTTTTTAGAAAATTCAGTGAGGAATTAAAAAGGAGAAAGCAAATGGGAAATTACAAAATTTTTACTGTGAATCCGGGTTCTACCTCCACGAAAATTGCATTGTATGTAAATGGGGAAAAAACATTTTCTGCAAATGTAAGCCATGATGCCAGCGTTTTAGCAGAATACAAAACCTTGAAGGATCAGCTGGTTTACAGAAGAGAGACCATTGAAAATCTTTTGAAAGAAAATAATGTAGATCTTTCCGACCTGGATGCCTGTGTCGGAAGAGGTGGCGGTCTGCTTGCTATGGAAGGCGGCGTGTATCCGATCGATGAACTGGTACTGGATCATTCGATCAACTGTGCAAATGGTGTAGTACACCCGGCAGGCCTTGGACCAAGCATTGCAAAGGAATTTGCAGATAAATATGAAGCAAAGGCTTTTGTAGTAAATCCGCCGGATGTAGATGAGCTTCAGGATGTAGCCAGAATGACAGGAATCAAGGGTGTATACAGAAATGTTCATCTTCATGCCTTGAATTTAAAAGAAACTGCTATCCGTCATGCAGCTAGCATTGGCAAAAAATATGAAGACTGCAATTTTGTAGTATGTCACATCGGAGGAGGCATTTCCGTTTCGGCACACAAATACGGAAAAATGATCGATGGATATGACATTGTAGGCGGAGAGGGACCGATGACACCTACCCGCTGCGGAAGCATTGCCGTATCCGATATTGTAAATCTCTTAAAAACCAAGGAGCTTTCTGAGGTAAAGGCACTTTGTACAAAGAGCGGCGGCTTTGTAAATCACCTTGGAATTTCCGATGCCATTGAACTGACCAAAAGAGCGGAAGAGGGAGATAAATATGCCGAAATCCTTTGGGAGGCTATGATCTACCAGATTGAAAAATGCATTGGTTCTATGGCAGTTGCCTTAAAGGGTCGCATTGACGGAATCCTCCTGGGAGGCGGTATGGTTTACAACAAGCAGTTGGTGGCAGAAATTTCTAGAGACTGCAGCTGGATCGCACCGGTTACAGCTTATCCGGGAGAATTCGAAATGGAGGCCATGGCAGCTGGAGCAGAGCGTGTTCTGGACGGTACAGAGCAGGCAAAAAAATATACTGGGGTAAACATTTTCCAGGGCTTTGATTTTATAAAATAAAGGGGATTGCCGGAAAGGGGCATTTATGAAATCGAATAAAGAAATTGTAGCGGAATTTTATGAAAAGGTTTTTAATAATTGGGATCTGTCGGAGTTGGATGACTATATGCTGGACAGCTACCGGCAGCATTCGCCGGAGGTTGCAGACGGAAAAAAAGGCTTTATTGAATTCATGCATATGTTTTTAAGCAATCATCCGAAAGCAGAAATCATAAAGCTTTTGCAGGACGAAGATATGGTCTGTGTCTTCTTCAAATGCTCCATGGATCATGGAGTAGTAGCGAAGGTCTTTGATCTTTACAGACTGGAAAACGGCAAGCTGGCAGAGCATTGGGACTGCACCATGCGTGTGGACAACATGGATTGCCTCTGTCCAAACGGACAATTTTAAAAACTTCCTTTATGATGTGGAAAAAGTGATTTTGACTAAAAACTGAATTTACAATACAATCAAATTGTAAAAAATCCACAAGAAAGGGAAAAGAAAATGAAAAAGAAATTCATAAGTTTGGCCTTGGTTCTTGCCTTGGCAGCATCAACCCTGGCAGGATGTTCCGGAGGCTCTGCTTCCACAAGCAGTGCTTCCGCAGCGTCATCCGCATCATCTTCCGAATCAAAGGAAGAAAGCTCATCGGCACAGGCGAGCAGCACAAGTGACAGCTCTGCATCTGACGCAGAGGGGATCACCATAACGGATGATGAATTGATCGCAAACCTTGCAGACTATACAGGCGACGGAACACTTGAGGGAAAGAAAATCGGCTTTTCCATTTTGGGATTAAACAGTGACTTCTTTGTAGCTCTTTCTGAACAGCTCAAGGCAGCAGTAGAGGAAGTAGGAGCAACACTGCAGGTAGATTCTGCGGATGCAGATGCCAATACTCAGATCCAGCAGGTTGAAAACTACATTACAATGGGCATGGATATGATTATTGTATTTGCTGTAAGCGCAGATGCACTGGCTTCAGTTGTTTCCGATGCAAAGGCACAGGGCGTACCAGTAATGGCCTTCGCTTATGAAATTCCTTCAGATGATGTCACAATTTCTCAGATTTCTGCAGATGAGCAGGTTTACGGAACAATGGCAGCACAGATGGCCAGTGACTGGATCGATGAGAAATTCCCAGACGCAGAGGATGGATCTGTAGATGTCCTGATTGTAGGAGCAACCGATACAACCGAAAATACAGAGCGTTCCCAGTATATGGAAACAATTGCTGAAAACAGCAAGGTAAGCTATGTTCGTTACGATACAGAGGATCCAAACAGTGCAGATGACGGCCGCAACACAGCAGAGAATCAGTTCCTTTTAAAAGAGGACTATGATGTAGTGCTTTGTGTAAATGCTGCAACAGCACTTGGCGTAAACGCATATCTTACATCCGCCGATTCACCAATCAAAGAAGAAAATCGTGACGATGTTGCAATTTTCCTTGTAGATGAAACAACAGAGATTGTGGAGAACATTAACAGCTCCATCGACAACAGCAGCCTGATTCGTGGAACCGTTTCTATGGGAGCACTTTCTCATACAGTTACGACCATGATGGCTTGCATTACAAATGTCTTAACAGACGGAACACCTATCAGCAGAGTAAATGGTTCCGGTCAGTACATTACAGCAGATAATG
>CAVFRH010000026.1:0-2012 GCA_963624695.1 bacterium | reverse complement strand
GTCCACACTGCTTCCGTGGATGGCAATGCCTTTTCCCACAGCTGCGCCCTTTGCGGCCTTTTGAATATCATGCTCAGTGCCGGAAAGTCCGCTACCTTCATGTGTGCAGAAGGGGTGAATCTTTTTGCCGCCTTCTCCGTGTTCCCGACCTCTATATATTTCATATTACCGCCGAAATAGTTTTCATCGGCTCTTGAGTAAAACGCTATAAGCTTTGCCATATCAGTCCTTTCCTTTCTTCGGCCATGTCAGCACACCTGTTTTCATGGCTTCCTCATATCTTGATATCTTGTAGGCGAGACGGTTCATTGTCTCTTCAATCTGTGCTTTCTGTTTTTTTAGAGCCTCCATCTGTCCTGTGAGAAGCTCAAGTCTTGCCGGTATGGTGGAATTTCCCGCCTGAAACAGCCGCTGATACTCAATCAGGCTTTCAATGGGGAGCCCCGCATTGCGCATACAGACAGCAAGCTCAACCCACTTCAAATCTTCCTCCTGGTAGTCACGAATTCCGCCGGAGGTTCGCGTGACTGTTGGGATGACATTAACTCGCTCATAGTAGCGGAGTGTATCCTGCGATATTCCGTATTTTTCCGATACTTCCTTGATTGTCATGTCTCGCCTCCTTACTTCAGAGAAACTTCTGAACTCGATTAATCCACTGCGTGATTTTCTCTATCGGTGTTACCAGAGTGCTCACCTCAATACATACCATACTACTTAGAGTTGACTCCAAGTCAAGACTTTTTTGTTTTCAAGCCAAAAGAATTAAAGCTCTTGCTGCTTTTCACACCTTCCAGAATCAGCATCGCAAGGAGAGGTAAGATACGATGAGAACGATATTTGCAAAATCTGATAAAGCACGATTACTGCCCAGCCGATTCCTGTAGCCAGAGCAACAGCTTTAAGTCCAAGCTTTCCAATCAGCAGATAAGATAACACAACTCTCACGGAAATCTGGATGATCGTTCCGATCACCGGAACCTCCACTCTTCCAATCCCTCTGAAAAACCCTACAAAAGAGCTTCCTGTAAAGCACAGAAAATAGAATATGGAAATGACAGTGATATATTGGTCTGCATTTTTCAGAACCTCCGAAGATGGATCTCCCATCAACAGAATTACCGCTTTATTGGTAGTCAACATCATTATAATAGAAAGGCACACCGCCAGAGTGATCATTACTGCCAGCCCCTGTCTGAGTCCTGAACTGACTCTGTCCTTTTTTCCGGCTCCGTGGTTTTGCGCTGCGAACACGGAAATCGCTACAGAGCCACTGTCACTGAAGGAATTGGCGAATCCTTCGATGCGCATGGTCGCAGTATAGGCAGATATCATGTCTGTTCCGCCTGTATTAACTGCTCCCTGCACGAGAAGCTTTCCGATATACAGGCTCGACTGATGAAGTGCTGAGGCAAAACCATATTTGGCAGTCTTTTTTATCATCCCTGAATCCATGACACAATCCTTACGTCCGAAAAAGAATTCCGGATGCTTCTTTCTCATAACTGCCATACAGATCACAGATGCAGTAAGCTGTGCTGTGACTGTTGCAGCAGCCGTTCCGGATGTCCCCATATGCAGTCCTGCAACAAAAAGAAAATCAAGTGCCGTATTCAGGCACATCGCGATCACCAGTGTACACAATGGTATCTTTGTATCTCCCGCCGCCTGCAGTACTGCCGCACACCAATTATAAAAAAAAGTAACCGGCAGCCCCAGAAGAATGATCCATAAATAATCCCATGCATAGGGAGCTACCTCCACCGGTGTTTTGATCACAGCTAAAATACGTGAAAGAAAAAGCAGGCTCACCAGACTTAGTCCAATCGTCGCACCTCCGCCAAATACCAGAGACAGAAAACTCTCCCTTCTCAGCAGTTCCCATTTCTTTTGTCCATATAATTCTGCGAAAATAACTGAAATTCCATTGCAGCCGCCATTTAGCATAAAAATAAACAGGTTCATAACACTTCCGGCTACTCCAACCGCTGCAAATGCAGTACTTCCTACAT
>CAVFRH010000025.1:0-4904 GCA_963624695.1 bacterium | reverse complement strand
TGAAATATTGAATTTTCAAGGTTCAACACACCTTATTGGTGTGGGAAGTTTGAGTTAATAAATTTTTTGCAGACTGTCTTTTGTATACTGCATCAGCTCGACATCATTTCCTTCCGGATCTCTGACATAAATTGCCAGGGAGCCGCACTGGCCCTGCTTTCCTGCAGCGATTGGATCCTCCGGATAAGGCATTGGCATTACCCAGCCCAGCATGGTAGGTCCCATATAAGGAGTCACCTTGTGGGCTTCGAGATGTTTTGCTGTCTCTACGATATCTGAAACCATCAGACAGGAATGCAAGAAGCCCTGATCTCCAACATTTGTCACCTCATTAAAAGGAACGTTAAGAAGAACGATGTTCTGATCCCCGCTCACCTTGTATACTGCGCAAAATTCATCTCCCTCTTTTGCTTTCAGTTCGTGATAGCCCTTTCCCTGAAAGAGCTCGATCAAATGCGAGGTGAAATTCCAGGTGCCTACAAGTTCCAGGTCTAAATCCTCCTGGTAAAACTTCTTGGTTTCCTCATAATGACGGCAGGTTAAGATGATATTTTTCAATTCCTCAATCCTGCCCAGCTGACCTTCCGGGACAACATATCCATTGTTTTCCGGATCATAGGAAGTAATCTCAAAGGCCTTTCCGGAAAGGATATTCTCCTCATTGATATCCCCAAAGCCGGCAGCAAGATAAGAGTGATTCTCTGTCTTATTGTCGCTGACATAATCCACATTAAATGGGAACATCTTCTCAACGAAGAACTCGATGAACTGTCCTTTTGCCAGCTTATAATACCAAAGCCAGGTTTCTCCACCGTCAAATTTCGGATAGGTGTATGGTGGCATCTGATCATCCTTCAGCTGTAGATCAAAGCCCTTCTTGGAGCCCAGCTGGTTGGAATAATAATCTTCCAAGCCATCATAATGCTTGCATCTAATACAAACATGGCCAATTTCTGTATAATTGATTGACATTTTAAATCATTCCTCCTAACAAATTTCTAATTTGTTTCTGCATCCGCATTTGCAGCACTCTCATGTCTCTTGTGCAGTTCTTCACGAACCTCAGTCATCTTCTCATCGGACAGATCCCAGAATATCCAGATGACGATCATTGCAATCAGCATTACTGAAGGAGTGATGGTAAGAATGTTCTTGATTCCAGCCATGGTTGCTGCGCTCTGTGCCTGATTTGCCTGATAACCAACTGCAGATAAAAGAGCCAAAGAAATAGAACTGGCAATTGCGGAACCAAACTTTCCGCCAAGTCCCTGTAATGCGAAAGCAGATCCATCTGTACGAACACCAGTCTTGTACTCGGTGTAATCAATTGCGTCTGCGATAGCTGCGTAACCAAGTCCACCATAAGAGATACCGGTCAGGGCGAAGCCTAAGGTGATCAGTCCCATGTTATCGTATGGTGCAAAACCGATTACTACATATCCAATAATAGGAAGGGCTGTCATTAAAATAATAGCGCGCTTGCTTCCCATCCACTTTGCTACATAAGGAGCGATAAAGCTACATACAATACCAACAATACTTGGAATAGTCATAAGGGATGCCATTGCAGTAAAATTGTTCAGGCAATAGATGCAGTAATAAGGTGTCATTGCAATACGGAGCATCAACATAAGCATGCTGGCTGCACCATTTAAAACCATAAGTGTTACATATCTGGTTGCAAAGTTGTTCTTGAAGGTTGCCTTTACAGAGTTTTTCTTTGCTGCAGGCTTCTTGACAACTTCCTTACAGAATTTAGCTACAAGAAGATAAAGCGGGATAGAGATTACTGCATATAAAATAGCGGTCTTGGTATATCCGCTTCCATCTGCAACGGTTGCTCCCGGTGCGGAAAACTTTAAGGTAAGACCAGCTGTTACAGCGTTTACGATCAACATACCAACATACATTCCGATCATCTTTACTGAGGAAGCTGCCTTGATCTGGGCGCCATCCTCAGAAATAACTGCAGGCAGTGATCCATAAGGAATCATTACAACAGTGTAGATCATGCCGGCTACAATGTAGGTGATATAGGCATAAATTACGGCTGCAGTTGAACTGCCGCTGAAAGGATTGGTAAAGGTAAGTACGGTTGCCAATGCAAGGAATGGTGCACCGATTGCAATATAAGGGCGGAAACGTCCCCATTTTGTATTGGTGTTTTCCGCAATCACTCCCATCATCGGGTCATTGATTGCATCCCAAATTCTTGCAACAAGCATTAATACAGATACCACCATAGGTGCAAGTCCTACGACATCTGTGTAATACAGGCTCAGGTAAGAGCCAATGAAGGTCCAGACAAACTGACTTGCGCAATCGCCAAGACCATACATAGCAATTGATAATTTTGAAGCCTTTTTAATTTCCATGATATTTCCCCCTTGATACACTAAATTTTAGCTGTTTCATCTCTCTATTTTTGTACCATAACACTCACACTTTCCGATTCCCCCTTTACCGCTTTAGCTTAATCGTGCAATCCTTTTCGGCTGACTCAAAACCCGCCTGGACTGCCCGAATTGCATTTACACTTCTCTCATCCGCAGCATCGGACCAATCTTTATCTTCAATCGACTGAATAAATCTACGGATCACACCGGATTCCCTTTGATTGGTATTAGTCATCATGGTATCCAGATCATAGTAGATGCGATCTCCTCGATCCGTGCTGATCTGAATGGTATGTTCGCTGCCATCGTAAAGTCGCATCAGACCCTTGGTTCCGAAAATAACAGTGGAGTTATCTTCTTCTCCATAGTCGGTCCAGCTGACTGTCATGGTTCCGATTACCCCGTTTTCCAGCTTCAGGATGCAGATTGCATTGTCCTCAAGTTCGATCAGATTGCCATCGCTCCCCTTCTTATCCAAGGTTAAGATTTTGGCAGTCACTTCTGTGATATTCTGATTTAGCAAATACTGAATCAAGTCAACCTTATGAATACCCAAATCAGCCATAGCTCCCATGGAGGCAATCTTCTTATCGAAAAACCAGATATTTCTCTTTTCTTCTTCGGTCGCATTCGGATCTGCCGCCCAGCGCTCCGGACCACCGTGCGCAAAATTGGTTCTGAAGGTCAGTGGTTTTCCGATGATGCCCTGCTCAATCAACTCCTTGGCTCTGGCATGTCCGATATTGTATCTTTGATTCTGTCCAATCATCAAAAACTTGCCAGCTTTTTTTGCAGCGTCTAACATTCTGTAGCAGTCTTCCACTGTCATTGCCATAGGCTTTTCGCAGAGCACATGCTTGCCTGCCTCAAGCACCTTTACCGTCACATCTGCATGGGCATTATTAGCGGTGCACACGCTCACGGCATCAATCTCTGGATCTGCGATCAGCTCCTCCATGGAATCGTATACCTTTCCGCCAAACTGTTTGCTCAGCGCTTCTGCGCGTTCTCTTCTTGCATCGTAATATCCAACAATAACGCTGTCCTTATTAGAAGCGTACTCAGGCGCATGTCTTCTCTCGGAAATTTTTCCGCAGCCGATAATTCCAACTCTTACCATTTCACTCACTCTCTTTCGTCATGAAATTATTTTCATTAAATTTTACATAGAATATAGCATCCTCAGTAAATATGGTCAATAATTCAAAGTCGTTTCAAATCATTTTCGTCATTTCACATAGTTCAACTGTTTGCAATTGAACATTTTGATCAATTAATGAAAATTAATGAAAATTATTTTCATATCCCTTTCATCATTTGATTGTTTCAGGGGGAAAGATATGATATAATATAAAAAAATTACTGATTCATTTGATAAAGAGGGATTTATGTCAAAAAAGAAAATTACAATATCTGAGATTTCCGAGATTACACATGTTTCTCCGGCAACCATATCCAGAGTGTTAAACCATCCGGAACTTGTGCATCAAAGCACCATAGACAAGGTTCACAAAGCGATGGAACAATTGGGCTATATCACTTCTGCTTCCAGTAACGCCCAGTATAACCAGACGCCTCTCGTTATGGCAATTATTCCGGATATCAGCAACTCCTTTTATAATGAAATATTCGATAGCCTTGCAAAAGCCGCACGGACCAACGGCTTTGAACTGCTGATCCACGAAGCACAGCTAAACAACAACTCAATTGACGGATTTCTGAATTTGATCCGACAGTTAAATATATCCGGAATCATTCTGCTCAACAACACCTCGAGCATCATTGTAAACCGGATTCAGGAATGCATTCCGGTCGTACAATGTCTCAATCAGAATCCGGATTCCAATATTCCTTATATCACCATTGATGATTACAAGGCTGCACATATGGCCGTAGATTATCTGATTTCCAGAGGCTGCACCAAATTTTCCATGGTAAACGGATCTCCATCCTGTAATTTTACACATGAACGCTATCGCGGATTTATGGATGCACTAAACGAGGCAGAATTGTCTGTTCAGCTTCCCTGGGTCATTAATCTTCCCAGCATCAACTACGAAATGGCATACGCTGCCGCATACCGCCTGTTGAGTGGGGATGTCAAGCCGGATAGTTTTTTTACTTCCTCTGACATTTTTGCTTCCGCAGTCGTCAAGGCTGCAAAGTCGCTCGGCCTCCGTGTCCCGGAAGATATCAAGGTTGTGGGATTTGATAATATAGAGCTGTCTCGGCTGACCTCTCCGTCCATTACGACGATCAATCAGCCGAAATCAGGTATAGGATTTGCTGCCTTTGAAATGCTTGTTCAATTGATAGAGCATCCCGATACAGAAATTAATTCGATCATTTTAGATCCAGAACTGATCATTCGTGAGACAACATAATACTGCGTAAATAGACTTGTATCCTCATTCGTCGCTTCGACAAAGGATTCCACCTTTACAACCATAAAGGTGATGTCTGCCATTTCGTCAACCAGAAAGAAGAACAATTCACCAAGCGTTCTTT
>CAVFRH010000024.1:0-2906 GCA_963624695.1 bacterium | reverse complement strand
AAATATGCAGAGTACATTCCGGCACATCCCATTACTGCACCAACAGAAAGGTCGATTCCACCGGTCAGGACAACGAAGGTCATGCCGACTGCCAGAAGGCCATCAATCGAAGCACTACGAAATACATTTCGAAGGTTTGTTAAATCTAAAAATCTGGGCTTAATCACTGTAATGATAAGAACCAGAAGAATCAGTCCGATCAAAGAACCATAGGAAGCGACAAACTGTTTTTTTGTCATTTTACGCTTCTTCTCCGAACCGTTTTTTGTTATATCAGCGTTCATTTTTTTCACTCCTACTCTTTTTTCTTTTTTGCAGCTTTCTCAATGATCTGCCTGCATATACTTAAACTGCAACTGTGCAATGGTTTCCTGATTGAATTCTTCTCTTTTCAGCTCACCGCTGTACTTATGGTTACTCAGTACAATGATGCGGTCGGACATTCCCATTGCCTCGGGCATTTCTGAGGATACCATGATGATGGCATTGCCTTTCTTTGCATATTCACACATAATCTTGTAAATCTCCGCCTTTGCACCGACATCAATGCCTCGTGTCGGCTCATCGAAGATTAGCACATGAGGATCTGAAATCATCCACTTCGCAAGTACCACCTTTTGCTGATTTCCTCCAGAAAGAGACTTAACGGAAACAGAAGGACTTGCTACCTTGATTCGAAGAGCCTTGATCTGTTCCTTTACAACATTGCTTTCTTCTTTGTTTTGTAAAAGTCCCGATTTTTCAAATTTCTTCAGTGAAGCAATGGTAATATTTTTCTCTACGCTCATTGGAAGAACCAGGCCCTCTCCCTTTCTGTCCTCTGTTACATAAGCAATCTTGTGGTCAATTGCTTCTTTTGGATTCTTGAAATGTACTTCTTTTCCTTCCAGAATGATTTTTCCACTATCTGGCTTTGAAAGACCGAATATCGAATGCATCAGCTCTGTTCGTCCTGCTCCTACCAGACCTACGAAGCCTAAAATTTCTCCTCTGTGAAGCTTGAAGGAAATGTCTTCGTACTGATTCTTTAAGGAAAGGTGCTCCACTTCTAAAATCGGTTCCCCGATTTCGATTTTTTCTTTTGGAAACTGTACATCTAGGTCACGTCCTACCATGCTTCGGATCAGTGTATTTTCATCTACCTCACTCGCCTTAAATGTATTTATATAGGTTCCATCTCTAAGTATTGTCATTTCATCACAAATTCTGAAGATTTCGTCCATTTTGTGAGAAATATAAATGATTCCGACTCCGGATTTTTTCAGTCCTTCTATCATTTTGAAGAGACTGTCTACCTCCTTGTCTGTAATGGAAGATGTTGGCTCATCCATAATGACAACCTTTGCATTCTGTGAAATTGCTTTGGCAATCTCGACCATCTGCTGATCGGCTACACGAAGCCTCTTCATTTTTGTTTTTGGATTCAAGTGGATTCCAAGACTCTCCAGAAGCTCTCCTGTCTGCTTGTAAAGCTGGTGATAATCAACCATTCCAAAGCGTCCCGGTTCTCTTCCCAGATAAATGTTTTCTGCAACTGACATTTCAAGTTCAGAAGACAACTCCTGATGGATCATAGCTATTCCAAGCTCTCTTGCTTTTGCCGGAGAGGGAATGTCCACTTCCTTGTCATTCATTAAAACCTTTCCAGAATCTGCAGAATGGACACCTGCAATTACCTTCATCAGTGTGGATTTTCCTGCTCCATTTTCACCCATCAGTGCATGAACTGTGCCACTTTTCAGAACAAAATTCACACCATGCAGAACCTCAACCCCGTAAAAGCTTTTGTGAATGTCCTTTAATTCAATTAAACTCACGCTTTTACCACCCTTTCTTTAACGATTTCTGTCGTATTCCACAAATGCATCTACCTTCGGCTGGGAAGAGCATCCCTTTACAAATTCGTTTGTAAAAAAGGCATCTACCAGAGTTTCTCTTACCTTTTCACCAGTGGTAAAGGCACCCATGCAGATAATATTTGCATCGTTGGAAAGTCTTGCTCTTGTTGCAGAATACACATCTGAAACTAAAGCTGCATAGGCTCCCTTTACTTTATTCGCTGCGATAGAAACCCCAAGTCCTGTTCCACAGATTAATACTCCTCTTTCGAAATTTCCACTGGCAACCTCTTGAGCCACCTTTATTGCCACATTGGCATAAATTGGATCTTCACTTCCGAAATCTGTTACCTCTCCGTAGCCTTTTTTCTCGATATATTTGATAATTTCCTCTTTGGCCTTTGCCGCATTTGGATCACATCCGATTGCTATTTTCATCTTCCCGTCCTCCTTTAAGTGTCTCCAAGTATATACAAAGTGCACTAGTTTTCCAATGTGAACGGATTTAGAATAGGTGGATTATTTTTAGATTTTGTATATTCTTTATAGTTTTTACGGTGTTTTTCTTGAATTAAGCAGTCATTTTCTTCTTTTTTTGTTGAAGTTAGATAAATATTTCACAATGGTATATTAACAATCAGAATTATTCAATTCTAAAAAGGGCTTTATAAAACCCGACAATTTTTCTGCCGGGTAACTCATTCTTGGATTTAATTAAAATTTATAAGATGATCTGCGATATCTTCTACATATTCAGAGTTGGACTTTACCAGGATTACAGCACTTCCCCTGTTTATAAATCGCTTTATATAGGAAAGGATCAAGGATATGGAATATTCATCACAGCCTACAAAAGGATCGTAAAGCACAATTACATTTGGGTGAAAAACATACCAGCGGTTCATGGCTATTACTATATGCTTGTTGGTATCCAGGTCCCTTACTCTCTCTTCCGCCTTCAGGTTATCTGCCTCAATGGAGCTACTGAGCATACGGTTAATCCTTTCTCCCTGAGCCAAATAGGAAAACTGGGAAATCTTTCGAATTGATGGCAGCAACAGATTGTCT
>CAVFRH010000023.1:0-7127 GCA_963624695.1 bacterium | reverse complement strand
CGACTACCTGCCAAAGCCCTTTGCCACGAAGGAATTTATTGCCCGTGTCAAGGCACTTGCAAGGCGCAGCAGTGTCTATACCGGAAACCGCATTCAAATCGGAAACACCTGTCTGGACTGCAGCAGCTATGAGCTGGTCTGTGGAAGCTCTTCCCTTCGCCTGAACAATAAGGAATATCAGCTGGCAGAGCTTTTCTTTAAATATCCGGATATAGTCTTTTCGGTGAACCGGCTAATGGACCGCATCTGGGGTGCGGACAGCGAAGCAAATATGGACGTCGTCTGGACTTATATCGGATTTTTAAGGCGAAAGCTGAAGGATCTTTCTTCAAATGTGGAAATAAAAACTGTGCGCGGCGCAGGTTATGTACTGGAGGCCCCAAAATGCTAAAAAAGATACGCCGACGCTTTATTGTCTCTGCCATGGCTGCCCTTGGTGCCGTCTGCCTGATCCTGATCGTTGCCATCAACTGTGCAAACTTCTTTCGGGGCGAAGCAGATGAAGACCGAGTCATTGACATGCTGATCCAATACGAACAGGCCATGCTGACCTTTCCAAATACGGACTTTCCTGCTCTCAATGACATCCCCGGAACCGGGGGCAATGAAGCAGAATTTTCCACCCGCTTTTTTACGGTTCACTATAACAGCCAGTCAAAGGTTTCAGTCGTTTCCCGTGACCACATTGCCTCTGTCAGCTACAGCGATGCCGTAAACTACTCCAATGAGGTTCTTTCCAAGGGAGCAGACCGGGGTTATTTTAAGGACTACCGCTATCGTATTTCAAAAACTCCGGACTGCATTACGGTTCTTTTTTTAAACA
Organism: bacterium; assembly: GCA_963624695.1. GTDB lineage: Bacteria > Bacillota > Clostridia > Lachnospirales > Lachnospiraceae > Alectryocaccobium. The sequence goes on along the minus strand of CAVFRH010000023.1, from coordinate 6,304 downwards.
TCAGCAATGACCGCTCTTTTCGAAGCAGTTTGCTGTGGACCTCCATTGTCATTGGCCTTTTCGGTATGGGACTGGTTTTTGTTTTGCTGCTGCTTTTTTCCGGCAAGGCGATCCGCCCCTATGTCTTAAATATTGAAAAGCAAAAGCAGTTTATTACCGATGCAGGGCATGAGCTGAAAACCCCCATTACCTCCATTTCCACCAGCGCCGACATTTTAGCGATGGAACTTGAGGACAATGAATGGTTAGATAACATTTCAAAGCAAACTTTACGGCTTGGAAAGCTGGTCAACGAGCTGGTTTTACTCTCCCGCTTCGATGAGGGCTCACCCTATCAGGAAAAGGAACTTTTTTCCATCAGTGAAACCGCCTGGGAAATCCTCCAGCCCTTTGCCGCTAGAGCCAGGGCCAAGGGGCTTTCCTTTTCTCAGGACATCGAAGAGGGCCTCAGCTTTCGGGGAAATCCTTCTGCCATTGGTCAGATGCTCTCCGTTCTTTTGGACAATGCTGTAAAGTATTGCAGCGACGGCGGCAGCATTTCTTTTTCCTTATTTAAAAAGCGTTCCAAAATCTGCATTGAACTTTTAAACAGCTGTACGCTTCCGGACATTCCGGATTTAAACCGCCTTTTTGACCGTTTTTACCGTCCGGACACTTCCCGTTCCAAGGAAACCGGCGGAAACGGAATCGGCCTTTCCGTAGCCCAGGCCGTTGTTCTCTCTCACGGCGGTGAAATTTCCGCCCAGGCAATTGGAGAAAATAAAATTCTCTTTAAGGTTCTTCTGTGAATTTTTCAGGTTCATTTCAAGCTATTCTTTTAGAATTTCTTTCTTGTTAGGGGTGTGTCTGTCCAAACAGGCATACCTTCAGAAAAAAACAGGAGGGAAACTATGATATCGGTTGAACATTTAACCAAATATTATGGAGATGTGCTGGCTGTGGACGATCTTTCTTTCGAGATTGAAGAAGGTCACATTTACGGCTTTCTGGGTCCGAACGGTGCAGGCAAATCCACAACAATGAATATTATGACCGGCTGTCTTTCTGCTTCCAGCGGAAAGGTTCTGATCGGAACCCATGATATTTATGAAGAACCAAATGAAGCAAAAAAACTCATTGGCTACCTTCCGGAGCAGCCGCCTCTTTACCCCAACGAAACCCCAACGGAATATTTAAGATTCGTTGGAGCTGCAAAGGGATTAAAAGGTGAGAAGCTGACGGAATCCGTAAACAATGTCATTTCTCAGGTAAGGATCGAAAATGTAAAAAATCGCCTTATCTCTTCTCTTTCCAAGGGATACAAGCAGCGTGTAGGCATTGCCCAGGCTCTTCTTGGCGATCCCAAGGTCATCATTTTAGACGAACCTACCGTTGGTCTGGATCCCATTCAGATTCTGGATATCCGTGCTTTGATCAAGGAGCTTGGAAAAGACAGAACCGTTATTTTCAGCTCTCACATTTTGTCTGAGGTGCAGGAAATCTGCGAAAAGGTATTGATCATTTCCGGCGGAAAGCTGATTGCCTTTGACTCTCTGGATACCTTGGAGAGCAGTCTTTCCGGCAGCGGCCGCGTAACCGTAAAATCCGACATTACCCTTGAGGCTGCAAAGAGCATTCTTTCTGCTATGCCTCAGATCAAAGACTTTACCCTTCTTTCAAAAGAAGACAACATTGTTACTCTGCAGATTGATGCGACAACAGGGGATACAAAGGAGCTTTGCAAAAATATCTCTATGTCCTTTGCAAAAGAGGGCTATGCCATTTATGAGATTTCCGCTCAGAAGACCAACCTGGAAAATGTATTCTTGAAGCTTACAGAAGGTACTGTCTCCTCCGGAAAAGAAAAGGAGGTGAAGGCATGATCGCAGTATTTAAGCATGAGCTTTCCAGCTACTATCATTCCCTTGCGGCTTACATTTTCAGTGCCTGCCTTTTAATCTTTGTAGGTATCGGTGCCATGATCTACAATATCCAGGCTTCTGTTGCCAACTTTGAGTATGTACTGAGCTTTGTCTGCATCGGACTAGTCATCATTGTTCCGGTACTTACCATGCGAGTGTTTGCAGAAGAGAAAAAATTGAAGACCATACAGCTTCTCTATTCTCTTCCTTTGAAATCTACTCAGATCGTCCTTGGAAAATACCTTTCCTCTCTGGTGATCTTTGCGATTCCAATGGCTATTATTTCATTTTACCCTCTGATCTTTGCATCCTACGGAGAGGTTTATCTGCCTACCTCCTACGGATCCCTGTTTGCATTTTTCATTCTGGGTGCTGCAATGATCTCCATCGGTATGTTTATCTCTACCCTTACGGAAAATCAGGGCTTTGCCGCAGGTATTGCCATTGGTATTTTCTTCTTTAACTATTACAGTGTTACCCTGTCCAATTACATTTCCACTACCACAGTGGGCAGCATTATTGCCTTTGCAGTCATTGCTGTTTTGATTGGACTTCTGGTAAGGCATGTGACAAAGAACAACAATGCCGGTTTTTATACCGCTGCTGCCATTATTGCACTGATCTGCATTTTGAGCTTTGTGAAGAGCTCCGTTTTTGACGGTCTCTTATCTGACCTGATGACGAAGCTTTCCCTGTTTAGTCATTTTTCGAACTTTATAAACGGTATTTTTGATATTACATCCCTTGTTTTTTACGGAACGGTTATTGTACTTTTTGTATTTTTAACGGTTCAGTCTCTTGAAAAAAGGAGGTATAACTGATGAAATTCAAAAAATCAGACAAGCAGCCCAAAAATACAGTGGCATTAAAGGGCGGCTCATACTCTCTTTTAATGACCCTTATTTTGCTGGTAATTCTGGTAGTTGTGAATGTTTTTGTAAATCTTCTGCCTACCTCTGGCACAAAATACGACATCAGCTCCAGCAAGCTTTACTCCATTACCAGCAACACCAAGGCTGTTGTCAACAAGCTGACAGATGATGTTACCATTTACTGGATCGTGCAGAGCGGCCAGGAGGATTCTGTAATCGAAATGCTCCTTGGAAAATACGACAGTCTTTCCGATCACATTTCCATTGTAAAGAAAAACCCGGACGAATATCCGACCTTTACACAGCAGTACACCGACGAAGATGTGGCCAACAACAGTTTGATCGTTGTCTGCGGTGATTCCAGCAAGTACATTGCCTACAGCAGCATTTATAAGCAGGAAGTAGATTATACGACCTACTCCTATAAGACCTCCTTTGACGGAGAGGGCTGCATTACTTCAGCGATTAATTATGTAACCAGCGATACCCATCCGAAGGTTTACACCTTAGAGGGTCACGGAGAAGGTACCATTCCTACCAGTCTTTCCGACCAGATTGAAAAGGAAAACTATGAAACCGAATCTCTTTCCTTATTAAAGGATGACGCAGTTCCGGATGATGCCTCTACCGTTTTGATCTATGCACCGACCAGTGATATTTCAGAAGATGAAAAGAGCATTTTGTCAGATTATCTGGAAAATGGCGGAAAGATCATGGTATGTGCCGGTTTGACTCAGGATGCAACCCTTACCAACCTTTGCTCTCTTCTGTCCGATTACGGCATTACTGCTCAGGAGGGTATTGTTATTGAGGGTGATTCCCAAAGCTATGCTTTCCAGATGCCTTATCTTCTGATGCCGACTCTTGAAAGCAGTGACATTACCGATCCGCTGACTTCAGAGAACTACTATGTACTGATGCCGATTTCACAGGGACTTGTTGTTGGTGATACCGACAATGCAACCGTAACTACACTCCTTTCTACCTCTTCCTCTTCCTTCAGCAAGGCAGATGGCTTTAACATCAGCAGCTACGAAAAAGAAGACGGAGACACAGACGGACCATTTGCAGTTGGCGTAGACATTCAGACAAATTCCGGTGGAGAAATGATCTGGTTCTCATCCTCTTACTTCCTGGATGACACCTACAATTCCTATTCTTCCGGTGCCAATGTCAATCTGGCTATGAACGCTCTGTCCCAGCTGGTAGGCGAGACCGATACCCTGTCTATCCGCAGCAAGTCACTGAGCTACAACTATCTGACCATCAGCAGCTCGGATGCAGCTATGATCCAGGTATTCATGATTGCCATTATTCCGGCAGCCTTCATTGTTGTGGGCATTGTAATCATTGTAAGAAGGAGGATGCGAAATGCAAAAGTCTAAAAAGCTTACGGCTGCTGTCATTGTTCTGGCCGGCGTATGCGTTGCCACCTTTGCAGTCAGCAAATATCAGGAAAAGACCGAAGCCCTGAAGGAAAGCGGAGAAACCATTCTTGCCATCGACAAGGATGCAGTCACCTCTCTTTCCTGGGAATACGATGCAGATGCTCTGGATGAGGACAGCTCCTCCTCCAGCAGCTCTTCTTCCTCCAGCTCGGAGGAGGTAAGCGGAACCCAGAGTTTTTCCTTTACCAAGGATGACAGCTGGACCTATGACGATGACTCTGCTTTCCCAGTCAGCAGCAACGAAATGGACACACTCCTGTCTGTCTTTGAAGACTTCAGTGCGGCCTTTGTAATCGAAAATGTAGATGATTACAGCCAGTATGGTCTTTCCTCTCCGCTTGCTACCATCAACATTGGCTGCGGAGACGACAGCTATGAGATCAAGGTGGGAAATATGAGCACCATGGACAGTCAGCGTTATGTATCCATTGGAGATGGAAATGTATATCTGGCAACAGTCGATCCCATGGACAGCTATGAGATTACCCTGAAGGACACCATTGAAAATGACTCCATTCCGAGCTTTTCCAGTGCTTACAGCATAAAGAGCATCTCCTTTGACGGATCTTCTTCCTATGAGATTACTTATGCTACGGACAACAGCAGCTCCTATTCCTCCTCCGATGTTTACTTTACCGAGCAGGATGGAGAAGAGCAGCCACTGGATACCTCCAAGGTAACCTCTTATTTAAGTACCCTTTCTTATCTGGGGCTTACCAACTATGTTACCTACAATGCTACTGAAGACGACCTGGCTACCTACGGACTGGACGATCCGAACCTCCTGGTAACCGTTGCTTATCAGGAAAGCAGTACCTCGGATGAAGAAAGCATTACTTTAAAGATCAGCCGTGATCCGTCCCAGACAGAGGAAATTACGGACGATAACGTATCGGATGTAAAGGCTTACCTGCAGATCAATGATTCACCGATCATCTATCAGATTTCCGGAAGCTCTTACCGCTCCCTTATGAAATACAGCTACAATGATCTGCGTCACACCTCACTCTTTACTGCAGATACCGATGAGATTTCCGAGGTTACTGTTACACTGGACGGAACAGATTACACCTTTACCTCAGATGGATCCGGTGATGACAAGAAGTGGTATTACAATGACAGTGAAATTGACCTGTCTGACTTTACCGATGCTTTAACTGCTCTGTCAGCAGACAGCTTCAGCACAGAGAAGGCTACCGAAAAAGAAGAGATTTCCCTGACCTTAAAGCTTAGCGGAAACAACAACTCTGAATACTCTGTTACCTTCTACCGCTACGACGGCAGTGACTGCCTGGCTTATGTAAATGGCCAGCCAACCGCTCTGACAAGCAGAGATTCCGTTGTAGACTTAATGGAAGCTGTAAATGCAATTATCTTATAATATTACCTCTAACGCAAAGGAGCTGCCGAAAACGACAGCTCCTTTTTTTGCTTCTTATTCTTTTATTTAAAGTCGTGTACGCCCATACCAAAGGAGCCTTCCAGATGCTCAAGGTAGTCAAACATCTCATCCAGATCCGTAAAGGTAAGGTAAAGCAGGTCGCAATTGGATTTTATGAATTTGCGGTCCATTGCCTTATACATAAAAAGCTTAATGTAATCGTAAAAAGAATCTACATTATAAATAGCGATTGGCTTTTTGTGCCTTCCAAGCTGCTTTAGAGTAAGGGTCTCGAAGAACTCTTCCATGGTTCCAATTCCACCGGGTGCCACTACAAAGGCATCCGCTTTTTCCTCCATGGTGTGCTTGCGCTCCTTCATGCTGTCTGTCCAGATCAGCTCATCACATTCTTCAAAAATAGGCTCGATCGTTTCTTCTTTGAAAAACTCCGGTACCACTCCAATGACTTTTCCGCCTGCCTTCTTTACACCTCTGGCGGTTGCTCCCATAACTCCTTCTGAGCCGCCTCCAAATACCAGGGTATGACCTCTTTTGGCAATTTCTTCTCCAAGCTCCTGTGTTGCATCCAGATACTCTGAATTGATCTTTTTGCTGGCTGCTCCATATACACAAATATTCATAGAATCCCTGCCACTCAAAATGTGTTTAAATATACTCAAACACATCGAGAAATTGAAGTCC
>CAVFRH010000022.1:0-15028 GCA_963624695.1 bacterium | reverse complement strand
TTTCATGGCAGTCAGGAAGGTAAACAACGAGTACGGGATCTTTTTTTTGCTGTGAACCTTCTACCAGTTCAATTGCTTTTTGGGTGTATTCTTCTGTCAGAGATTTACGGCTGACGTTGAGATTAAAAAGCTCAGATGCTAGAGAAAGCGCTTCCGCATCCGTTTGGGCATTCATCAGGGCAAGAGCCTTCTGGGCAGTGTCCAGGCGACCGCTGGCATTTAAACAGGGACCCAGCACAAAACCAACGTGATAGGCGGAAATTGCTGCCGGGTCCAGATTGTTTAAACGAATCAGGGCATTTAATCCACAGTGCTCGCTGTGTGCCAGAGAGCCAAGGCCCTCTTTTACAATGATGCGGTTTTCATCTCGAAGATCGCATACATCACCGATTGTAGCAATCGCAGCAAATTTCATGAGGTCCTCCCATTCAGACATGGGAATGCCGCATTTCTGGTAAAGCAGTTCAATGAGCTTCCAGGCGATGGAAGCTCCGCAAAGCTCTTTAAATGGGTAGGAACAGCTGCTTTGCTTCGGATCGACCACTGCATTTGCAGGGGGGAGAATCTGTTCAAGAGTTTCTGGATCAAATGGAACCTCGTGATGGTCCGTAACAATTACGGTCAGACCGAGCTGCCTGGCAAGTTCAATTTGGCTGTAGGCGGCAATTCCGTTATCACAGGTAAGAATGGTGTCTTTTTTGTCCTCATAGGCTGCTTGAACCAGAGATTCATTTAAGCCGTAACCATCTTTGATGCGCTCCGGAATCCGTTCGTCCACATCTGCACCGAGTCTGGAAAGTCCACGAAGCAAAATGTAGGTGGACATCACACCGTCTATGTCATAATCCCCTATAATGCGGATGCTTTTCTTTTCATTTATCTTTTGCAGAAGCAGATCAGCAGCCTTTTCCATATCCTTCATTTTTAAAGGAGAGTAAAGATCCTTTTTGCTGCCGTTAAGAAATTTGTTTATGTCATCAAGCTCTGTATAATCCCGGTTGCGGATCAGTCTGGCCGTAACCGGATCTATGTGAAAAAGCGAGGCGATTTTTTTAAAATCAGCCTTTTTCATACTTACCAACCATTTTTCCATGTGCTTTCGCCTCCTGCAAAGTAGGATAACTGCAAATAAATAATTCATCAATACAAAAAGGTAAAAAAAGAAAAAGTTTTATATAAAAATGATATATTTTTGCTCTTTTGTTTTTTATAGACACCCTATTGCTAAAGTGTTATAATGGCACAGATGAAAAAAGTAGGGTATATATATGAAGGGTATATAGAGGAGGAAAGTTTAATGGCAAGAAAAATGAAAACCATGGATGGAAACCATGCTGCAGCTCATGCTTCTTATGCATTTACAGATGTTGCAGCTATCTATCCTATCACACCGTCTTCACCGATGGCAGAAGCAACCGATGAGTGGGCAACTCAGGGTCGTAAGAACATGTTCGGACGTGAAGTACAGATCACAGAGATGCAGTCTGAGGCAGGTGCTGCAGGTGCAGTTCACGGTTCACTGGTAGCCGGAGCATTAACAACAACCTACACTGCTTCTCAGGGACTTCTTCTTATGATCCCGAACCTTTACAAGGTAGCAGGTGAGCACCTTCCGGGCGTATTCAACGTATCCGCTCGTGCAATTGCTTCTCATGCACTGAACATCTTCGGCGATCACTCTGATGTATATGCATGCCGTCAGACCGGATGTGCAATGCTCTGTGAGTCATCTGTTCAGGAGGTTATGGACCTTACACCGGTTGCACATTGTGCAGCACTTGAGGGAGAGATCCCGTTCATTAACTTCTTCGACGGTTTCCGTACATCCCACGAAATTCAGAAAATCGAGACATGGGATTATGAAGATCTGAAAGACATTGCACCGCTTGATGCAATCGAGAAATTCCGCAAAAATGCATTAAATCCGAATCATGCCTGCCAGATGGGATCTGCACAGAACCCAGACATCTTCTTCCAGGCAAGAGAGACTGTAAACCAGTCCTACAACGCTTTACCTGCAATTGTTGAGAAATACATGGACAAGGTAAACGAAAAGATCGGTACAGACTATAAATTATTCAACTACTACGGAGCACCGGATGCTGAGCATATCATCATCGCTATGGGTTCTGTTTGTGACACAATCGAAGAGACAATTGATTACCTGGTAGGTATGGGTGAGAAAGTCGGCGTTGTAAAAGTTCGCCTCTATCGTCCATTCGTAGCAGAGAAACTTATCGAGGCTATTCCGGATACTGTAAAACAGATTTCCGTTCTGGATCGTACAAAAGAGCCAGGAGCTATGGGCGAGCCTCTTTACCTGGATGTACTTGCTGCTCTGAAGTTCTCTAAATTTGATCAGACACCAATCTTCTCAGGACGTTACGGACTTGGTTCCAACGATACAACTCCTGCACAGATCGTAGCTGTTTACAAGAACACAGAGAAGAAGATCTTCACAATCGGTATCAACGATGATGTGACTCATCTTTCACTGGAAGAGGGAGAGCCAATCGTTACAACACCAGAAGGAACCATCAACTGCAAGTTCTGGGGACTTGGTGCTGACGGTACTGTAGGTGCAAACAAGAACTCCATCAAGATCATCGGCGACAACACAGATATGTACGCTCAGGCTTACTTTGATTATGATTCAAAGAAATCAGGCGGTATCACAATGTCCCACCTGCGTTTCGGAAACAAGCCAATCAAATCTACATATCTGATTCATAAAGCAAATTTTGTAGCATGCCACAATCCTTCTTATGTTACAAAATACAATATGGTTCAGGAGTTGGTTGACGGCGGAACATTCCTGTTGAACTGTGCATGGGATATGGAAGGACTTGAGAAACATCTTCCGGGACAGGTTAAGAGATACATCGCTGAGCACAATATCCAGTTCTACACCATCGACGGTGTTAAGATCGGTATTGAAGTAGGCATGGGACCGACAAGAATTAACACAATCCTTCAGTCCGCATTCTTCAAGCTTGCAAACATCATTCCGCAGGAGAGAGCAATCGAGCTTATGAAGGCAGCTGCAAAGGCTACTTACGGACGTAAGGGTGATGATGTAGTTGCTAAGAACTGGGCTGCTATTGATGCAGGTGCAGACAAGGCAGTTAAGGTAGAAGTTCCGGAAAGCTGGAAGAACGCAGAAGGCGATGGACTTGCTCTTACTCATACAGAGAAAGGCTCTAAAGAGCTTGTTGATTTCGTTAACAACATTCAGTCTAAGGTAAATGCACAGGAAGGAAATTCACTTCCAGTATCTGCTTTGATGCCTTACATGAATGGTTATACACCTTCCGGTGCAGCAGCTTACGAGAAACGTGGTGTTGCAGTATCTGCTCCGGTATGGGATGCTACAAAATGTATTCAGTGTAACCGTTGCTCATTTGTATGTCCTCACGCTGTAATCCGTCCGGTAGCTATTTCTCCAGCTGAGATCGAGGCAGCTCCTGTTCAGATCAATGCAGTAGATCTGAAACCAGCAGTAGGCGATTACAAATTTACAATGAGCGTATCTGCACTTGACTGTACAGGATGCGGTTCCTGCGTAAATGTATGTCCTGCAAAAGAAAAAGCAATCACAATGCAGCCTCTTGAGGATGCACTCTTCCAGCAGGCACAGTTCGACTACACTGTTGAACTTGATGACAAGGCAGAGGTTATTGAGAAATTCAAAGAGACAACCGTTAAAGGCAGCCAGTTCAAGAAACCGCTTCTTGAGTTCTCTGGCGCATGCGGCGGCTGCGGTGAGACACCTTATGCAAAACTGATCACTCAGCTCTTTGGTGAGCGTATGTATATTGCAAATGCAACAGGATGTTCTTCTATCTGGGGTAACTCCTCACCTTCTACTCCTTATACAACAAATAAGGAAGGCAAAGGACCAGCTTGGAACAACTCCCTGTTCGAGGATGCAGCTGAGTTTGGTTATGGTATGCTTCTTGCTCAGAATGCTCTTCGTGATGCACTCAAAGAGAAAGTAGAGAACATCATTGCTGCTGATGCTGCTCCGGCAGAAGTAAAAGCAGCTGCTCAGGAATGGAAAGATTCCTTCGGTGTTGGTATTGCAAACGGTGCTGCATCTGACAAACTGATCGCAGCAATCGAGAAACTTGATACAAAATGTGAGAACTGCCAGTATATCCTGGACAACAAGGATTTCCTTTCCAAGAAGTCACAGTGGGTATTCGGTGGTGACGGATGGGGATACGATATCGGCTTCGGCGGCGTTGACCACATCCTTGCAAGCGGAAAAGATATCAACGTTATGGTATTCGATACAGAGGTTTACTCCAATACAGGCGGACAGTCCTCTAAGGCTACACCTACCGGTGCAATTGCTCAGTTCGCAGCAGGCGGAAAAGAAGTTAAGAAGAAAGACCTTGCTTCTATCGCAATGAGCTACGGATATGTATATGTAGCACAGATCGCTATGGGTGCTGACTACAACCAGACTGTTAAAGCACTTGCTGAGGCAGAGGCTTATCCGGGACCATCACTTGTAATTGCTTATGCTCCATGTATCAACCATGGTATTAAGAAAGGTATGGCAAAGGCTCAGACAGAGGAAGAGCTGGCAGTTAAGGCTGGATACTGGCATTGCTTCAGATACAATCCTGCTCTTAAGGCAGAAGGCAAAGCTGCATTCACTCTTGATTCCAAGGCTCCAACACAGTCTTATCAGGAATTCCTGGATGGAGAGGTTCGTTACAACTCACTGAAACGTGCTAACCCAGACAAGGCAGCAAGACTCTTTGCTAAATCTGAAAATGAAGCAAAAGAGAGATATGAGTATCTGCAGAAACTCATCACTCTTTACGGTGCTGAATAATTTAATTGTTACTTCGAAAGAGCGGTCGTTTACGGCCGCTCTTTTTGTAATCTGAAATTTTGTGATTCGATTTTTTATTTTTATAAGAAAGATAGCATTGAAATCTTTAACTAAGTGTGCAATAATATTTTGGCTTTAGGGGAAAAGCAACATCAGTACAGGGGATATAAATAGGGGTATGAAATGCAGGATTCTTTATAAAAAGGGAGTAAAAAAAGGATTACTGCTTGCGACAGCAGTTTTTTTTCTTTCTCAAACGAATTGCGTAAAGGCTGAGGGGAGCCTTTTATCTGACTTTTCTGCAGAACTTATTTTTCAGCAGGATATAACACCAGGCGCGTCAATACAATCAGTTTGTGTAACAGAAAATTATATCTATACAATAGAAAATGTATCGGATGATGCAGTAACAAATGATATAATCAGGGCATATTACCGCAATTCAACAGATGAAAACGGGAATGCAGTAGAGCAGTTTTCACTGGCAAAGACAAACGACAGCCAAAACCTGGAGCATGGAAACGGAATGACCTATAATCCAAATACAAATGAGATTATTATTGCTCCTTATACCAATCAAAATTTGGAAAACAGAGGCTGTCTTTTTATTATGGATCCGGATTCCATGGAAATCACCGGGACGGTAAAGGTTTCGGATTCCTACAATTTACTTTCTATAGAATATGACAGAAGCAAAGATTGTTACTACGCACAGACCAACAGCGAAGCACAGTACAGCAATCTTGTTTTGGATAGCAATTTTCAGATAATCGAAGACATGGGGGTAGAAGATCCGACACCGGGATACAATTTTCAGGCCTTTTGTCTGGCAGGAGACTATTTGCTGCAGTCACCGCTAACTTTAAATGTAAGCAGTGAAAATTATTTGATGGCATATTCGATCAATGAACGGGGGATAGCGGATTACATTTCCATAAATTTTGGAATCGAAGGTGCTACAAAGCTGGAACCGGAACAGATTTCCAGGCTTGATGACAATAGTTTCATTTTGATTATGGATGCGGATTACGGGAGTGACTATTCTGTTGCATATTTTTACAGGTTAACTTTCCCAAACCTGCCGTTAACAAATTCTTTGTTTGCATCGAGTGAAACACCGGTGGAAAGTACGCAGACAGAAGAAAGTACAGTCGATACATCAGAAAATGAGAACATGGCAGACACTTCGGAAGAAACCGTTTCAGAAAATAAAGAGGTGACCATCACCAGGTACCAGAATGAAATTGTCGGATCCAGACCCCAGGATGAAGTAAAGGAAAGCGGTTTTTCACCTCTAGCGATCTTTTTTTCAATTGCTGCAGCAGGAGGATTCGGATGGTACATTAACGTGGTAAGAATTTCCAGAACAAGACGAAAAAGAGATGAAAGAATTAAACGTCTTCGCCAGGAGCAGCACAGACAGGTAGAGCAGTTTCTTCAGCAACTGCAGAAAGATGCTTCTGATGAAGAGGACGATAATGAATAAAGCAAAAAAAGCTCTGAACATTAAGGTTCAGAGCTTTTTGGTTTTATTCTTCTGTAATGTCGCCTTCTTCATCAAAGAGAGAATTGAAAACTTCTACGGCTTTGTCATATTCCGCATCGTCTTCAATATTGTCAAGGAGCGGATTGCCGTCCTTGTCTTCTGCAAAACGATAAATATAAACATCCATTTCTTCAGCATCCTCTTCATCCTGAGTCTGAGGAAGGAGAGCAATGTACTGCTGACCATCTATTTCGTAAATGCTCAGCACAACACAGACCATCTCTGTTCCGTCATCCAAAGATAAAAGGATAGTGGGTTCTTCTTCATATTCCATGTCATCGTTTGTGATATTGATCTCGTCGCTCATCGGTGATTCCTTTCCGGCATTTATTGGAAATGTGATTTCCGAGCCAAGTTTATTCTATCAAAGCAAAATTGCTTTTGCAATACTGAGATTAGTTAGAAAAATGATTCAAAAATTTTAATTTCCATTGAATGATGCCTTTATTTGTATTGAAGATTTTTTGTAAAACACATATACTTTTCATATGAGAAAAATAAGAGAAATAAAGGACATTACAATCCCGGAGCTTAGCATTTACAGGGATTACAATGAAAATCAATTAAGAAGAATATATGAGCCAAAAGAGGGGATATTTATAGCTGAAACAGGACTGGTTTTAGAAAGAGCACTGGAGGCGGGCTATGAACCGATTTCCCTGTTGTTGGAAGAAGAAATGGCTCAAAAAGATGGAAGGAAGCTGATCGAAAAATGTGAAAATGCAGAAATATACACTGCTTCACGGGAAATGCTGCAATCACTTACCGGTTACAATCTGACCAGAGGTGTGCTTTGTGCAATGCGAAGAAAGGTACTTCAAAAGTGCAATGAACTTTCCGCAAAAGCAGAAAGGATCGCAATTTTAGAGGATGTGATGAACCCAACCAATGTAGGAGCAATTTTTCGAAGTGCAGCCGCAATGGGAATGGATGCGGTTCTTTTAACAAAGGGCTGCGCAGATCCTCTTTACAGACGGGCGATTCGGGTAAGCATGGGAAATGTATTTTTGCTTCCATGGACCTACATTTGCGGGAGTACGGCCGAAGAATTAAAAAGATTGAAAGAGGAGGGATTTTTCACTGCAGCTTTAGCACTAAATGAGGAAAGCATTTCCATTGCAGATCCTATTTTAAAAAGAAATGAAAAAGTTGCACTTGTACTGGGAACAGAGGGAAGCGGCTTAAAGCAGGAAACAATTAGAGCCTGCCATGCAGCAGTAAAGATTCCGATGAAAGAGGGAGTAGATTCTTTGAATGTAGCTGCAGCCAGTGCAGTCGCTTTTTGGGAAGTTGGAAAAAGAAATTTGGGAGGAAAAATATGAGGGACGACAAAATACTGATTTTCTTTCGAGTCTTGGGAGCTGTTTTTATTATCGGCTTTGCGATTTCGTGCTTTGTGGACTACAAGGAGGATATGGCAAAAAAGAATGACAAAGCACTACAGAAAAGAATCATGAAGGAATTTAAAGACATTACAAATAATACCAAAAAGAGTACATCGACAAAGAAGAGCTCTTCAAGCAGCAAAAAAAGCAGCTCTAAAAGTTCCGGTGGAAAAAGTTACTCGGATTATGAAGACTTTTACTACGACAATCAGGAAGACTTCGACAGTTTAGATGATGCGGAATCTTATTACGAGGAGCATTATTCGGATTATTAAGGAAAAATTTTGCATAAATCCTGGAAATGCGAAATGAATGGGAAAAAGGAGAAAGAAAGTTGAGTTTCGAAAAAATTGGGAATGTGATAATAGCAATTCTGCTGTGCATAGGACTCATACAATTTATTGGCTTTTTGGGAGTGGCAATTCCTGCATGCAGTTCATATAATCAGACACCGGAAGAAGAGCAGGCAAGGTATGAAAAATATGCACACTATTACCAGAAAGCCGATACAGAGGAAGACTCAGACGACAGCGGCTGGGGCAGCTCAAAGAAGAGCTCTTATACAAAAAGCTACAGCAGTACCAATAAAAGCACAGACACAAAGAGTTCAGGAAGCAGCAATAAAAGCACAAGCAAGAAAAGCTATAGCAGCAATAAAAGCAGCAGCAACAAGAGCAGCAGCAGTACAAAGAAAAAATCTGATTATGATGACAGCTACAACGATTATGAAGATTTCTATTACGACAACGAAGAAGACTTCGACGGACTGGATGAGGCAGAGGATTACTATGATGAGCATTATGAGGATTATTAAAACCAGTTGAAATAAGGAAAGAGATTGAATTGTTTGCGAAGATAGAATTAAAACTAAAATGTGAAAAAGAAATAAGACATCAAATGGCATCACTCTTTCATGGTGTACTAATGGAGTGCATTGATACAGAATATGCAGAATACCTTCACAGGTCGGAAACACATCCCTATAGCTCTCATTTAGAAATGAGAGGTGAAGAATGGTTTTGGGTTGTATCAACACTTAACGAAGAAGCATATAAGTACATTATAGAAGAAAAACTTTCAAAATTGACCGAATTTAAGATAGAAAACAAAGAGATGCAGGTTCAGGTGCTGGAAAAGAAAATAACAAAAAGAGACAGTGATGAATTGGTAAAAAAGTTTTATCAGGAAAACTGTTCAAGGTATGTTGAACTGCAGATTCTGACACCTATGTCATTTAAACAAAGAGGACGTTATGTTTTTATGCCGGATGTAAGGTTGATCTATCAAAGCCTTATCAATAAATATGACAAAATCTCAGATGGAGAAATGTTTGATGAGGATACGCTTGAATATTTAATAGAACATACCTTTATTGCAAATTACAATATAAGAAGTATGAACTTTTATATGGAAGGTGTAAAAATACCGGGATTTATAGGAAAGCTGATACTTAAAATAAATGGTGCCCAGACCATGGTGAATTTCGGAAATGTATTGTTTGAATTTGGAGAGTATTCCGGTATAGGCATAAAGTCATCAATCGGAATGGGGGCAGTAAAGATAATTGAAAAGGGAGAAAAACATGACGGATGAGCAAATTAAACTGATCATAGGAAGTCTTTTGCACGATATCGGAAAAGTGGTTTATAGAACAGGAAACGGACAAAATCATAGTCAAAGCGGCTACGAATTTGTCAAGCAATTTGATCAATTAAAAGACAATACGATTTTAAACTGTATTAGATATCATCATGCAGCAAATCTAAAAAATGCTTCTCTGCAAAGGAATGACTTTGCATATATCACATGCTTTGCAGACAACATAGCGGCTGCAGTAGATCGGCGGGATGGTGATAATCCTGAAAACGGCTTTGATAAAACAACTCCGTTATACAGCGTATTCAACATCTTAAACGGAAATAATGAGAAGAAACATTATGCCAAACAGGTTTTGGATATTGAGAATGAGATCAATTATCCAACAGATAAAGCTGTATCAATGGATGAAAGCTTTTATAAAAAAATAATCAATAATATTTCGGATAATCTGAGAACGCAGAAAATTGCAGAGGAATATGTCAATTCCTTATTGTCTATATTGGAATCGAATTTAACTTATATTCCATCATCCACATCAAAAAGAGAGTTGGCGGATATATCACTGTATGATCATGTAAAAATCACAGCAGCTCTAGCATCCTGCATTTTGGAATATTTAAAAGAAAACAATATTACAGATTACAAGACAGCTTTATTTGACAAGGCAAAGACGGCATATGGAATAGAAATGTTTCGTTTGTATTCCATGGATGTATCAGGAATTCAAAAATTCATCTATCAGATTCCAAGTGAAGGAGCTTTAAGAGAACTTCGTGGACGAAGCTTTTATCTGGAAATCTTAATGGAGCACATTATTGATGAATTGCTGCAGGAGCTGAATCTTTCAAGAGCTAATTTGATCTATTCCGGTGGCGGACATTGCTATATTTTAATTCCAAATACAAAAAGTGCATTGGAAATAGTAGAAAGAAAAGAAAATGAAACGAATGAGTGGTTTATAAAGTGGTTTGGAACGGAACTGTATGTTGCAGCTGCAAGTGTACAATGCAGTGCAGAAAATCTGCAAAATGTACCGGAGGGTAGTTATTCGAATCTTTATAGAGGTATTTCAGCTGAAATTTCAGGGAAAAAACTTCACAGATACAGTGCAGAACAGATCATTGCATTAAATTTTAAGAAGAACAATGAAAGAAGAGAATGCAAAAGCTGCCGAAAAGCTTCTATCGTAAATTCAGATGGAAGATGTCCGGTATGTGCAGCTCTTCACAGGATTTCAACTGCGGTTTTATATAGCAAATTTTTTGTAGTGTTAGACGAAGCGGAAGAAGGAGCTTTACCACTCACAGACGAAAAATTCTTAGTAAGTTTATCCGAAGAAAAAGAACTTATAGATTATATGAAAAAGAACTCCTATATACGTTCCTATAGTAAAAATAAACTATATACAGGAAAATCGGTATCAACAAAGCTATGGATAGGAGATTACACAACCGGTGATCAGTTTAATGAATTTGCAAAGAAAGCGGAGGGAATCGAAAGAATAGCAGTGCTGCGTGCAGATGTGGACAATCTGGGCCAGACTTTTGTCAGTGGATTTGATAGAGAAGATGGTAATAAAAAATATGTAACCCTATCAAGATCTGCAACTCTTTCCAGACAATTATCTTTGTTTTTTAAATGCTATATAAATAAAATTTTAAAGAATGGAGAATCTGAAGCATTTGGCGGATGCGGTGAAAGAAAGGTCACAATTGTTTATTCTGGTGGAGATGATGTATTTCTTGTAGGTGCCTGGAATGAAGTGATTGCTGCATTTGTAGATTTGAAAAATGCTTTGTATCGGTTCACGCAAAATACACTTACAGTATCCGGAGGCATCGGAATTTACCAAAGTGGATTTCCGGTAAACATTATGGCAAAGGAAACGGAAGGTCTGGAAGAGGCAGCGAAGAGCATAGATGGGAAAAATGCAATTTCATTGTTTGAAACCCATATGGCATTTTCGTGGAATAAATTCCTGAACAACGTAATGGGTGAAAAATTTGCTGCCTTGAAAGAATTTTTCACAGTGACAGAGTCAAGAGGAAAAGCATTTTTATATAACATACTCGAATTGCTTCGAAGTGACTATGAAAATGAATTGCAATCACAAAAAGGTGGTTCAGAAATAAAAAGAAATAAATTAAATATCGCCAGATTTGTATATTTGATTTCCAGAATGGAGCCGGATATTCGAAATGCAAAAAAAGAAAACATTCAGGAAGCAAGCAGACAGAAAGAAGCCTACAGAAAATTTGCCGATAAAATGTACAACTGGAGCAGGGGCAGTTTAAAAGACAAACAGGAACTGATCATGGCAATCTATTTATATGTTTATTTAATGAGGGAAAGGGAGCAGAAAAATGAAGATCAATGAGGAAAATTATGTTGATAAAGCGGAAAGTGTAATAAAAAAGTTAAATGTTGAGGTGGATAAAAAGGGCAAACAGGTAGGAGTAGTTACAACATCAAAAATTCGTAACCTTCTTGCAATGTCTGCAGACATATATAACGATGTACTGAACAACAAAAGTGAAGCGCTTGACAGTGAGCTGATCGGAAGAATTAATTATCTGAAAATTAGATTTGTCTATGAAGCAGGCCGGGATCAGAAAGTTAAGAAGCTTGTGGAAGGGGCGGAAATCGTAGAAATTATAAATGAGATTGGAAATAAAAAGAAGAATTTCATTTTGTTTAATCGATATATGGAAGCACTGGTAGCATATAGAAAATTCATAGTTGGTGGAGAAGATTGATAGGGGGATAGAAGTATGTTTGCGAAAGTAGAAATAACAGGGACAATAGAAGTAATCACAGGAATGCATATAGGAGGAAACAGCTCTTTTGCTGCAATAGGAGCAGTTGATTCACCAATCATTAAGGATGAAAGAAGCGGTTTGCCCATTATACCGGGAAGCAGTTTAAAGGGCAAAATGAGGAGCCTTTTGGCAAAGAAATATAATGAAAATATAGCACTTGATCCAAATGAAGATAATGAATGTTTAACAGATCTTTTTGGATCATCTAAGAAGGAAAAGCTAAAAACAAGCAAAGTTATTTTTTCAGATATGCTGATGTCTAACTGGGATGAATTAAAAAATCAGGGACTTTACGCAAAAACAGAAGTGAAATTTGAAAATTCCATCAACAGAGCCACAGCTGTAGCAAATCCAAGACAGATTGAAAGAGCAGTAAGAGGTTCAGAGTTTGAAATGAGTCTTATCTATGAGGTAAATGATGCAGATGAAACAGAGGCAGAAGAGCAACTGGTAAAAGATATCGCAATCTTAGCAGATGGTTTTAAGCTGCTGCAGTATGATTATTTGGGAGGACATGGCTCCAGAGGCTATGGAAAGGTAAAATTTAAAGATCTTATGGCAGATACAGTAATAGGAGATGAAGTTTCAGAAGAAACAATGGAAAAGTGCAATGAGATCTTGAAAAATGTTTGATGGGAGAAAATGTATGGAATATAAGATTTACAAGTTTACATTTCCATCGGGTGTTCATTTCGGAAACGGAATGCTAAATGATTCAGACAGCACTTTCGGAGCAGATGTTTTGTTTTCGGCTATGTATATTGAAGCTTTGAAAATGCATTTGGAAGAGGATTTTTTTCAAAGCATAAAAGAAGGAAAAATTGTAATATCAGATGCATTTCCATTTCTTGGAGATAGATATCTGCTTCCGAAACCAAGAATACATATTCAAACAGAGAATCAGGGGGATTCTGTAAAAAAGAAAGCGGCAAAGAAGCTCAAATATATAGATATCGAAAAGATAGAAGAATTTTTTGCAGGAAATTACAACTTTTCAGAAGATCCATATAAAGAGTTTGGAAGCTTTAGCCAGCAGATTATGGCAGCAGTAAGAAATGGACAGGAAGATACTTTGCCTTATTATGTTGGAAAATACAGTTACAAGGATGGAAATGGATTATATGTCATAGTCGGATTTCAGGATGAGAAATCTGCTTATCTATTTGAAGATTTATTGGATTCTTTGCATTATTTTGGCATTGGTGGAAAGAAAAATTCAGGACTTGGAAAATTTGATTTTACTTATGGAAAAAATATAAAGAGCTTTGAAAAATATTTAAATGGAAATGGGAAGCATAAGTATTTATTAAGTGGTGCACTGCCGAAGAAAGAGGAACTGAAAAGAGCATTGGATGGAGCTAGTTATTCCTTGAAAAAAAGATCAGGATTTATTTATTCAGATACTTATGCAGCAGAAGAACGTAAGAAAAGAGATATGTACTTGTTTGAAGCCGGTTCATGTTTTAAAATTGATTTTGAAGGAGATGTATATGACGTATCGGAAGACGGAAATCATCCGGTATATCGATATGCAAGGGCAATGTTTTTGGAGGTTTAAGCGTGGAAGAATTTCTTAGCAATTATATCGTTCGAATAACAGCTTTATCTCCAATCTACATTGGAAGTGGAGAAAGTGTAGGAAAAAAGCAGTATATTCTAAATCCCAAAACGCATAAAGTAATCATTCCGGATTTAGAAAAAATGTATCAAGCTATTTCAAGACAGGGAAAGGAAAAAGAATATATTGCATATATGTCGGATAACCGAGGATATCCGTTGGGATCATTTTTACGTGATATAGGATTTTCCTTTAAAGATTACGAAAAATGGAAAGCCTATGAAATGGAAGGCGGAGAAATTTTATCAAAAAAAGGAAAAGAAGTACCAAAAGACATAAGCTGTTTTGTAAAGGATCCTTATGGAAAGCCATATATTCCCGGAAGCTCTTTAAAGGGGTTGATAAGAACAGCACTTATCATGTATGAATACAAGAAAAATCCTGAGCAATTTGCTAACATAAAAGAAGAAATAAAAAGAAAATCTGCAGAGAAAGCCAGAAGAAATACTTTCTTGAATAAAGAGATTCTCGACTTAGAGGCGGAGATTTTCCATACCCTTAATAAAAATGAGAAAAAAAATAATGCCGTAAATTGTAATCTGTCAGGTCTTATTGTAAGTGACAGTAAGCCTGTGAGCACAGATGACCTGATTCTGGTTCAAAAAATAGATAAAAAAGTAGATGGCAGTACAGGTTCTTTACCAATAATGAGAGAAGCGATTCGACCCGGCACAGTAATAGAGGCTAGCATCACCATTGACAGCAAAGTGTGTCCTTATACGGTGCAGGATATCATGAAGGCTCTAAAGGAGTATAGAAGAATATGTGATGAGTATTTCAACAAAAAGTTTTCACTAGAAAGTGAAGACGAAAAAATTGTCTGGATAGGAGGAGGTACCGGATTTGTATCGAAGACCATAATATATGCTTTATTTGAAAATGAAGGTTTAAAAGTAACAGATAATATTTTCAAGCAGACTTTATCTGATACAATATATAGAAAACACTTACATGATAAAGATGTAAGGCAGTACAAGATAGCGCCGCATACTGCAAAATGTACGATGTACAATGGTAAAATTTATGATATGGGACGGGCAAAAATCCAGTTTTTGCGCCGCACTAAGTAAATGCTGAGAAAACAGCATATTTTCCTGCCAAATGCTGGCAAATTTCGCTAAGAAAATTTTTGCACCGCAAACCCGCTTTTCGAGCCAACAAACTCGGCGGGTTATGAAGGCAGGGTTAGAAATATAAGAACCCCGAGAGGGGACG
>CAVFRH010000021.1:0-22932 GCA_963624695.1 bacterium | reverse complement strand
TACTAATCGGTCGAAGGCTTGACCAGGAAGAGGAGAGGAAAGAAGATCTCCGAAAGTCAGGAATTTGGTTCATACGGTATCATGTGTGTGGTTTTGAAGGTACGAAAAACTCAACGGAAGTGCTAGTTCATTTCCGTTTTTTTATACTTTTAAAGAAACCAGACCCGAGGGCCTGGCTTTTTTGTTTGTATCGAAATAATTTACTGCTTCTTTGGAAGAATTTCATCGGAATCCAATACAATTGTAAAAGGACCATCATTTAACAATTCTACCTTCATATCTGCACCGAAAACACCTTTTTGTACATTGGAAATATATTTTCCGGCTTCCTGAAGTAAATAATCGTACATAGGAGAAGCCATTTCTGGACGGCCTGCATTTATAAAGCTGGGACGATTCCCTTTTTTACAGTCTGCATAAAGGGTAAATTGGGATATCATTAGAAGAGATCCGTTGACATCTTTCAGAGAGAGATTTGTTTTTCCGTCTTCATCTTCAAAAATACGCAGGGAACAGAGCTTTTTTATCATTTTGTCGGCAATCTCTTTGGTATCATCGTTGGCAATGCCGCAAAGAACCAGAAGCCCTTTCTGGATTTCACCCTTAAGTTTGCCTTCAATTGTAACAGAAGCATGCTGTACTCTTTGAATTACAAATTTCATAATTAAATCCTTTCGTGTAGCATATAGATTCTGTGACTGCAAAATCTGCAGGAATATAGAATCATCTGGAGACAGGAGAATAAATCCAGTCAGCAATATTATCAGATATCAGTTTCTCAATTTCTATTCGGGCCTTGTTTAATGCAAGCTGCGCTTTTTTTTCAAAATCCTCAGAATAATAAAAAACCGGAGTTGCAATACTCATAGCGGCTATGACTTGACGGTTGTAGGTAATAGGTATGGCAATACATTGAACACCTTCATTGGATTCTTCTTTTTCGTAAGAAAAACCGGAAGCTTGAATTTTTTGCAGCTGATCATGTAAGGTATCAAAATTGTCGATGGTATAGTCCGTTAATTTTATCAATCCCTGTGGGTATAATGCATGTAATTCCGCAAGGGAAGTGTCACTTAACAGGGCTTTTCCGATACTGGTAGAATAGGCCGGAAATTTATAGCCTCGCCGTGCCTGTATGGTGACGGGGGTTTGAACCCTTTCTTCAAGCAAATATAAAACATCTCCACCGGAAAGGACAGAAAAATAAACTGTCTGATTTACCGTCTTTGAGACATTTTTGGCGACATAGTCAATCTCCTGAAGCAAATCGGAATTCTTGGTGTAAGAAGAGCCAACAAAATAGGAAGCCTGGCCAATGGAATAATTTCCATCTTTGCCGGCTTGGATAAAGTTCATTGCCTCCATAGTTTTCAAAATAGGATGTAAACTTCCTTTCGGAATATCAAGAGCCTGTGATAATTGAGTTAAAGACATCCCGGAAGGAGATGCCGAAAGCAATTCGAATATCTGAAGCACTCTATAAGTTGAACGATGCATTTTTTCTCCTTGCATGAAAGAAACCTCCTGATCGAACGCTGAAAATGTAGCTTTACTATAATAACATAGGTGAAAAAAGAAATACAGAATAGTTTTTTGATAAAAAGAGAGAGAAATTTTCTTACAAAGATATTTAAAAATATTTGTGGAATATTACGAATTGCACAATGGACAAAGTAATGCTATAGTTCGTATATAAGAACTAGTTCGGATATACAAACAAACGAGGTAAAACACAATGAACAATTACGCAACTATACTCAACAAAATCCTGGAAAAACGCATCATAGCTATTTTAAGGGTTAGCAGCCAGGATAAGGCAGCCAAGGGAATCGAGGCACTGAAAAAAGGGGGTATTCAGGTAATTGAGGTAAGCATGAATACACCGGGTGCGGTTGAAACCATTGCAAAATATTCACAGGATCGTGAATTGCTTTTGGGCGCCGGTACAGTGCTGGATGAGGCCGCCTGTTTTCAGGCAATCCAACATGGTGCAGATTATATTGTGACTCCAAGTATAAATGAGGGAGTCATCCGCTGTGCAAACCGTTATCAGAAGCCGGTTGTCTGTGGGTGCATGACACCAACAGAAATTATGACTGCATTGGAGCTTGGTGTCAATCTGATAAAGGCATTTCCGGCGGGAACCCTCGGTAAAAAATTCATCAAAGACATCAAAGCACCCTTTCCGCAGGTATTGATCGGGCCAACAGGTGGCGTCAATCTTGAAAATATAAAGGAATGGAATGCGGCCGGAGCGGACATCTTTGGTATTGCCGGTGAATTTTCAAAGCTTGCAAATGAAGAAGCATATGAGGAGCTTACCAAAACAGCACGCAAATATGTGAGTGCAATTGAGTAATTGGTATTCCTGAAATTTTTCTGCACATTTTCTAAAACGATGTGTACAAGAATGGATTTCACGCACCGGAATACCGCAAAAACAGGAGGAAACGATACACCATGCAGCATATTGTAACAGTTGACGGAGGAACGAGCAAGACAAGGGTATACCTGTGGAGTACGGATGGTAAGATTCTTGCAGTAAAAGAAAAAAACATAGGCGCAAAAGATTCAGCAACTCATGGAACGACAGAAATCTGGAAAAATTCGATTCGGGATATGATTCTTGAAATATGCAGGGAAAACGGTGTGGCTGAAGATGACTTGGCAGGGGTCTATATGAGCGGAATGTTGACGAGTAACCTGGGAATCATGGAAATCCCACATAAAGAAGCACCTATATCCATGAATCATTTTCAGAAACAGGTTATAAAAATGAAAATTCCGGATATTTGTAAAACAGAAATTACCTTTGTTCCTGGCATCAAAAATTCTGTTCCAAAGAATCAACTTCTTGATAACTATCGAACATTTGATATGATGCGCGGAGAGGAAACGGAAACCTATGCATTAGTAACGAAATACGGAATCGGAAAGGATACGATTTTCGTTTTGCCCGGATCGCATAATAAATATGTATATATTAATAAAGAAGGAACAGTTCTCGGAACCCTGACCACTTTGTCGGGAGAGCTGTTAGAAGCAATTATCCGCAATACCATTGTATCAGATTCGGTAGAGGGAAAATTTTTAGATCTTACTGATTATAATCTGGAAATGATTCGATATGGCTGCCGCATGTACAGGGAAGAAGGCATTGGACGGGCATTATTTCTGACTCGAATTTTCGGCCAGTTTGCAAAAAAATCCTCTTCAGAATTGCAAAATTATGTGTTGGGCGTAGTGATTGCAAGCGATGTAACTGCAGTAAAGAATGCTCATTATTTCCCTCAGAATGAGGAAGTAAGGGTGATTATTTACGGAAAAAATTCATTTTGCCATGCCTTTTATGATCTGCTCAATGAGGAAAAAATATTTGATGAGATTCTTCTGGACTGCAATACAGAAATGCCTGCTGCGGCAGTAGGCGCATATGAGATTGCCGAAGAAATTTCGAAAAGATGAAAACAGAAAGAACAAATTCGAGAATTGGAGGAATATAAAATGAAATCTTTAGGAAGCGCAACGACACTTGGACAAACAGGAATCAGAGCTATGTTTGATCTTGCTTTAGAATATCCGAACGCAATTAGTTTTTGTCTTGGACAACCGGATTTTCCGACACCGAAAAGAGTAAATGATGCAGCAATTAAAGCAATTGAAAGAGGAGAAACAAAATATACAGCCAATGCAGGAATTTTGCCGTTAAGGGAAGCCGTATCCAGAAAAATGTGGGAAGTGGATCAGGTTAAATATGATCCGGAGACAGAAATTATGATCACAAATGGAGGAATGCAGGGCTTATCCATGGCGTTTACCTGTCTTCTTGATCCGGGAGATGAGGTTATTATCTGTAATCCCTGTTATGCAAATTATGAAATGATTATTCGGCTTTATGGCGGCGTTCCGGTACCTGTAGCGGTGAGGGAAGAAACCGGGTTTTCACTGGAACCGGATAAGCTGGAAGCGGCTATTACACCGAAAACAAAAGCCATTTTGCTGAATACACCGACCAATCCGACAGGCGGTTATGAAAGCAAAGAAAACCAGATCGCCTTAGCGGAAGTAATTAGAAAAAATGACTTATGGGTTGTATTTGACCAGGTGTATAAGAACCTTTTATATAATGAAAATGATAATTTCTTCAGCATGGCATCTTTGCCTGGAATGAAGGAAAGAACAATCGTTGTGGATTCTGTTTCAAAAACGTATAGTATGACAGGCTGGAGAGTGGGATTTGTATGTGGTCCTCAAAATGTGATTGAACCTATGCCGAATCTTCAGGAACTGATCCTGGCATGCATAAATACTCCGGCTCAATATGCAGCCATTGAGGCGCTGAATATTCCGGATGAAGAATTAGATTACATGAAACAGGAATATATTCGCAGAAGAAATTATATGGTGGAAAGGATTAACGGAATTGATAAACTGTCCGCACGTATGCCGCTTGGCGCTTTTTACGTATTTATGAACATTAAGCAAACAGGCATGAGTTCCCAGGAATTTGCCATTAAGCTTTTAAGAGAAAAGGAAGTTGTAGTGTCTCCGGGGGATTGCTTTGGCAGTGAGGGAGAAGGTTATGTACGTCTGTCCTATGCGACATCACTGGAAAACATTGAAAAAGGAATGGACCGGATTCAGAAATTTGTTGCAGAACACATAATTTAATAGGAGTAGGAAATGGAAAAGAAAAATGAATTGAAAAAAGTACTTGGGCTTCCTACGGCAACTCTGTTAGTTATTAATATGATTGTAGGCTCCGGAATATTTTTTAAGGCGCAGGGCGTGCTTCAGATTACAAAAGGGGCACCGGGTCTGGCGCTTGCTGCATGGGTGGTTGCCGGCATCATTAATCTGTGCGGTGGTCTTACTGTGGCAGAGTTATCCAGTGCAATTCCGCAGACCGGCGGAATGGTAGCATGGCTACGGGTTGTATTTGGAGATAAGATAGGATATCTGGCAGGATGGACCTATGCATTTGTATTCTGGCCGGCCAATATGTCAGCGCAGGCAAATGCTTTTGCGGTTCAGCTGAGCTGTTTGTTTGGAATTGATAGCAATTGGAACAATGTTATTGCGGTAGCAGCCATAGTATTTCTTTTTGTAATGAATTATTTTGGGGCAAAAACCGGCGGAATAATCACGAATATATTTACCGTTGCAAAGTTAATCCCGATTATTGTGATCATTGTGGCGGCAATCTTTTATACAGATGGCTCTATGTCAAATCTTACACCATTTACGGCGGATGGAAGTAGTGTAGGAGGGACGATTGCGATATTTGGATCGGCCATTCTTTCCACCATGTTCGCATACGATGGATGGCAGCATGCCGGTTCTGTTGCAGGAGAAATGAAAAATCCGAAAAAGGATCTGCCGAAAGCAATTACACTTGGGTTACTTGGGGTTTGTGCAATTTACTTCATTATCAATATTGTATATTTGTATGTAATTCCGGCAGGAACATTGGTTAATAGTGCGACTCCTGCCTCAGATGTAGCTTCCAAATTATTTACTGCAGGATTTGGCACAAAAATGATTTCGGTAGGAATTCTTATTTCTGTTTTCGGAACATTAAACGGATGCATCATGATTTCAACCAGAATCCCATACTCCATGGCAGTAGCAAATGAGCTGCCATGCAGCAGCAAATTTCAAAAATTACATCCAAAATACGGAACATCATTAATGAGCTTTGGTGTTATCTTTGTAATAGGAATAATCATGGCTGTTTCCGGATCCTTTAATACCCTTGCAGATATGTCCATGTTCAGCATGTGGATCTTTAATACCTTAAGTTTTGTGGCGGTTATTAAATATAGGAAGGAGCATCCGGAGGTGGAACGTCCATATAAGGTTCCGTTGTATCCATTCATTCCGGGAATTGCCATAGTAGGCGGCCTTGTTGTGTTGGTGAGTACACTTTTCACGCAAACAATCCTTGCAGTGATAGGCCTGTTATTAACTGGTTCGGGAATGATCGTTTATAAAATTGTCAAAAGAAAAGAAAGGTTTTCAATTGACAAGTAGAAATCTTTGTGTTATTATATCAGAGTTGTGAAATAACACACAGGGGATTGGTCAAATGGTATGATAGGGGTCTCCAAAACCTTTGGTGGGAGTTCGATTCTCTCATCCCCTGTTCGAAGAAGTCTTGAATTCAAGGCTTCTTTTTTTATAAAAATTTATTTATTTCTAAATATAAACGGCTCTGTTCATAGGAATATCGTTTCTGGATATTTTCTGTGGGCAGAGCTACTCTATTATAAGGAGGTTTGTTTACGAGCTTTTTGTATTCCTTTACAGAGCAGGAGAAGTGCTTTTGAAACATTTGGTTAAGGTAGCGGCTGCTGGAGAAGCCGCATTCCATACAGATGTCCAAAATAGCAAGGGAGCTTTGATTAATAAGGAAGAGAGCATGTTCAAATCGAACCTGATTTAAATAGTCCTGGAAGGAAATCCCAAGCATTCTGCTGATGAAATGAGAAACGTGATAAGGAGAAAGACATTCCTGATCAGCAATGCTTTGAAGAGAAAGTTTTTCCATGTAATGCTCCCCGATATAGTCAACAATACGATTCAGACGAAGTGAGTCATTTTTGGCATTGGCGGATTCTTTTTCTGTTGCGATTGAAAAATGTGAATTTTCCAATAAAAGAAAGAAGAGCCTTAATAAGGATGAGGAACACATAAGCTCTGAAAAATCCTGTCCGGAAAAATAGTATTTTGTACAGGACAGCATTTCTTTGTAAAGCTGGCCGAAAAGAGTACTGTCGTGGATAACATTATTTTGAAAGAAAACCGAACCGTAAGAGTAATTGATGGTTCGATAAAGCTCTGTATTGATCTGAAATGCAAGAATACGGTTTGTGGGACTGTTTTTCGCAAAGGAATGGATTTGATGACGATTAATAATATAGATATCCCCGCGGCTTAAACGGTACCTTTCCTGATCGATATATAAAAAAAGGGAACCTTCCAGAACAAGTCCAATCTCCAAATCGTCGTGGCCATGTGGATTTCTGGCAGTGAGTTCAACAACAAAAACCTCCAGCTGAGACATGGTAAGATGTTTTACGATTTCAAGTTCTTTTTTCTTTGCCATAGATGAGCCCTCCTTTTCTATAGGGTAAATGATTTTCATTCGAAATGCAAAAGAAAAAACAAGATATGGTCTAAGAAATCGCAAGATAGTCATTTTTTAAGAAAGGGCTTCTGCTATAACATAGATATCATTTAAAGGGAATTCAAGTGTTGATCAGAATTCAAAAAGGAGGACAGAGTAATGTCAAAATTCAAATTTTCAGTGGGACCGTGGAATGTACATTCAGGAGCAGATTCATATGGACCGGCAACAAGAAAGGAAATCGATTTTGATGAAAAACTGAAAAAATTTGCAGAGCTGGGATTTTCTGCAATTCAGTTTCATGATGATGATGCTGTTCCGAATATCAATGATTATACAGAAGAGGAAATCAAGGAAAAGGCTCGTGAATTAAAGAAAAAACTGGATAAATACGGCCTTGCAGCAGAATTTGTGGCACCGCGTCTTTGGATGGATCCTCACACACAGGATGGCGGCTTTATGAGCACATCAAAAGAAGATCGTGATTACGCAATGTGGAGAGCATACCGTTCCATCGATATCGCAAAAGAACTGGACTGTGATATGGTAGTTCTTTGGCTGGCAAGAGAGGGAACTCTTTGTGCAGAGTCAAAATCACCGGTATGGGCTACAAAAATGCTTATTGAGGCGATCAATAAAATGCTGGAATATGATCCAAAGATCCGTGTTTGTATCGAGCCAAAACCAAATGAGCCAATCGATCGTTCCATATGTGGAACAATGGGTCATGTAATGGCAATTTCTGCAGCTACAATTGATCCGAGCCGTGTAGGTGGAAATCTGGAAAGTGCACATGCGATTCTGGCAGGACTGGATCCAGCACATGAAATCGGATTTGCTCTTGCAATGGGAAAACTTATGACTGTACATCTGAATGACCAGAATGGAATCCGTTACGACCAGGACAAATCCTTTGGTGTAGAAAATCTTCGTGCAGCCTTTAATCAGGTAAAGGTTCTGAAAGAGAACGGATACGGAGAGCATGGTGAGTATGTAGGTCTGGATGTAAAGGCAATGCGTACTACAAAAGATGAAGACAGCTACAAGCACCTGGAAACATCACTTGAGGTATTTAAGATGCTGGAGGAAAAGGTTGACCGCTTTGATTATGACTTCCAGAAGAAGTGCGTAGAAAACAGAGATTTCGAAGCACTTGAATTGTATGTAATGCAGCTTTTGATGGGAGCAAAATAAAAGTTCTTTTCAGTAGATTTGGGGTGATGCTTTGAAAAAAAAGATTATAGCGGCAGGACATATCTGCCTGGATATAACACCAGTTTTTCCGGATAAAAAGCAGGAGCAGGTCAGTGACATCCTTTCACCGGGAAAGCTTATTGAAATGAAGGGGGCAGACGTGCATACAGGCGGGTCTGTCGCCAACACCGGTCTTGCGATGAAGCTGCTGGGAGCAGATGTGGAGCTTATGGGAAAGATTGGAGCGGATCCTTTTGGCGAAATGGTTTTGAATATTTTAAAATCTTACGGAGCCGAAAAGGGAATGATCGTTTCCGAACAGGCCAGCACATCTTATTCAGTAGTTCTGGCGATTCCCGGAATAGATCGTATGTTTTTGCATCATCCGGGGGCAAATGCAGATTTTACCGCGGCAGACATTCCAAAGGAAAAACTGAAAGATGCGTCTCTTCTTCATTTTGGCTATCCGCCGCTTATGAAAAAAATTTATGAGGGGGACGGAGCGGAGCTTGTAAAAATCATGCAGGAGGCAAAGAACTTTGATCTTGCCACATCGTTGGATATGGCTATGGTAGACCCAGGCAGTGAGGCAGGAAAAGCAGACTGGAAACTGATTTTGGAAAAAGTGCTTCCCTATGTGGACTTTTTTGTACCAAGTGTGGAAGAGCTTTGCTTTATGATAGACAGGGAAAAGTTTGCAGAGCTTCAGGAAAGAGCAAAGGGCGGAGATATTACGGAATGTCTGGAGCTGGAAAAAGATGTTCGTCCTCTTGCAGATTGGTGCCTTAGGAAAGGCGCAAAGGTTCTTGCAATTAAATGCGGTGCTCCTGGAATTTATTACAGAAGTGCTGGGAAAGAGGCAATCAGCCAAATCGGAAAAAAAGCGGAGCTATCAGTTGATAAATGGGCAGACAGGGAAGGATTTGAGAAAAGCTTTCAGCCGGACAAGGTCCTTTCTGGAACTGGTGCTGGAGATACCAGCATAGCAGCTTTTTTAACAGCTATGCTGGAAGGCAGTTCGATAGAAGAGAGCGTTCAGCTGGCAGCAGCTACGGGAGCTTCCTGCGTAGGGGCCTATGATGCATTAAGCGGATTGAAGTCTTTTGAAGAACTAAGAAATAAAATTGCAGCAGGCTGGAAGAAAAGGTGAATAAAGATGTTAGTAAATATGAATGATATATTGCTTCCTGCAAAACAGGGAAAATATGGTGTCGGATTTTTTAATGCTGTAAATGTTGAAATGGCAAGGGCAATTATCGAAACTGCCCAGGAAATGAACGCTCCGGTTATGATCGGAACAGCAGAGGTTTTACTGCCGGCCATGGAGTTGGAGCGGGTTGCAGAATATCTGATTCCCATGGCAAAAAAGGCCAGTGTTCCGGTATGTGTGCACTACGATCATGGACTTAGCTTCGACAGATGCATGCAGGCTTTGCGTTTGGGATTTACATCTGTTATGTATGACTGTTCAACAGATTCTTATGAAGAAAATGTTGCCAAGGTTGCGGAAATGGTAAAGATATGTCATGGCATGGGTGTAACAGTGGAAGGTGAGCTTGGACATGTAGGAGACAATGAGGGAGCCGGAAAACTGGAAAATCCCAGTGACTATTTTACAGATCCACAGGTAGCAATGGATTTTGTAAAAAGAACGGGAGTGGATTCCTTGGCAGTTGCCGTGGGAAATGCACATGGAGATTATGCATTTCCGCCTAAGCTGGACTTTGACAGAATTCAGGTGATCTCCGAAAAAACAGGGCTTCCTTTGGTGCTGCACGGTGGAAGCGGACTTTCAGACAGTGATTTTCAGACAGCTGTAGGCCTTGGTATCAGTAAGATCAATATTTTCACGGACATTGATAAAGCCGGGAAAAGGGGAGTTGAGGAAGGCATAAAGGCAGGCGCAAAATCCATGTTTGGATTGATCCCTTATGAAATCGAAGAGATGAAAAAAGTAGTCAGAGAAAAGATAAAGCTCTTTGGCTCGGAAGGAAAGGCATAAAAAGACCGGAATGCGAAAGCATTCCGGCTTTTTTATTTCTTTTTATGGCTTTCCATAATGGCTCTTATATACTTATCCAGAAAGAGACGGTAGACATCCAGATTTACCGGATCAGACCAGAGGATTACATTGTAGCAGGTAGAGCTGGCCAGCTCTACGATGGAATAGATCATAAGATCCGGTTCGGTGAAGGTGTCTTTGTACTTGTCAAAGATTGTATCAAAGGAAAAATAGCTTTCACTGTCCGGATCGGCAGCAGCAAACTGGAGTGCATTGCGGAAGATTCCCCAGGAAAGATTTTTATAAATGAATTTCAAAAGGGAAGGGGTTTCGCAAAGCTGATCGATCAGATCATTTACCAGAATAATAACCTTATCTTCAATGCTGATGCTGTCCGGGTAAGTCTGTAGCTTTTCCTGGGCATGACGAAAAAGATTAGAGGCCCGATGGCTGATCAGGCGGGCTTCCAACTCCTGCTTGTTTTTAAAGTAAAGATAAAAGGTGCCTTTTCCAACATTTGCGGCTTTTGTAATATCAGAGATAGAGGTCGCTTCTACGCCCTTCGTCGTAAAAAGATGAAAGGCCGTGTCAAAGAGCTTATTTTTCTTTTCTAATTTATTGTCTGAAAGCTTCCCCATAAAGCACCTCATTTCAAAATTCTTATATTTCATTTTAGATTAAGTCCACTTATTTGGAAAGTCAAATGCAAAAATAGCCAAAAAAAAAATCGAAGATACAAAACTTAACTGCAAAACGACGAAAAAATGACTGTTGGTCAGATTCTATTGACTTATAAATAAGGATTTGCTAAATTATGGAACGAAGAAAATGACTGTTAGTCAGTTTTTAGGAGGAGCTATTATGAGCAGTTTTTCAAAAGGAGTTGTTAAGTTTCGGATTCCCATACTGATCATAAGTGTGCTTTTGTTGATACCAAGCGTCATATCTTATATAAATACCAGGGTCAACTATGACATACTTTATTATCTGCCGGATTCCATTGATTCTATGAAGGGGCAGGACATTTTGCTGGAGGATTTCGGAAAAGGTGCCTATGCCATGTTTATATGCGAAGGCATGGAGGATAAATACGTAGCCCAGCTTGGCGAAGAAATTCGAGATGTCGATCATGTGGCAAGTGTACTGGATTACAGTGAGTTGTCTTCTGACATTCCGGCTGATATGCTTCCGGATGAAGTAAAGAATGTCTTTTATTCGGAAGACGGCGAAGCGACCATGATGTTTATCTTCTTTGATACCGGAAGTTCTGCAGATGAGACAATGGAGGCAATAAAGCAGATTCGTTCTCTGGCCGGAGAAAACTGCTTCCTTTCCAGTATGTCAGCAGTTGTTACGGATACAAAGGATCTGATCAATTCACAGCTTTTCTATTACATCCTGATCGCTGTTGTACTTTGCATCATCGTTTTGGCTTTAACAATGGATTCCTTCGTGATTCCGATTTTGTTCATTCTGGATATTGGAATGTCCATTCTATACAATCTGGGAACGAACTTCATACAGGGTGAGATTTCCTACATTACAATGGCTCTGGTTGCGGTCCTGCAGCTAGGTGTTACGATGGACTACTCCATATTCCTGTATCATTCTTATAAGGAACAGCAGGCAATCTATCCGGATCATAAAGAGGCTATGGCAAAAGCCATTTCTCTTACAATTGAATCCGTAACCGGTTCATCTCTTACTACCATAGCCGGATTTATAGCACTTTGTTTTATGAGCTTTACACTGGGTCTGGATCTTGGAATCGTAATGGCAAAGGGTGTTGTATTCGGAGTAATTTGCTGTGTAACGGTTCTGCCGTCTATGATCGTTGTATTTGACAGACCAATTAAGAGAACAAGCCACAAGCCGCTGAATATTAAGCCGGATAAAATTACAAACTTTATTGTAAAGCATTACAAACCGCTTTTGGTTTTGATGATTGTTCTTTGGATACCGGCTGTAATCGGTTACAACAATATCAGTGTTTACTACAAGCTGGATTCCAGTCTGCCGGAATATCTGGGTAGCACACAGGCCAATAAAGAGCTGAATGAGCATTTCGACATGAATTCCATTTCTCTGGTTCTGGTAAGCTCAGATCTTAGTTCCAAAGAAACAAAAGCTTTGACAGAGGACATCAAAAATGTAGATGGAATTACCTTTGCACTGAGTCTGGACGGAGTGGTTGGATCTTCAATTCCGAGTGAGCTGATTCCAGATGATGTGAAAGAGATACTTGAAACAGATGACTGGAAGCTGATGCTGGTCGCTTCTGAATATGAGGTAGCTACCAACGAAGTTGGAGAACAGTGCAATGAACTTTCAGCAATTATTAAGCAGTATGATCCGAACGGCATGTTGGTCGGTGAAGCTGCAGGTACACAGGATCTGATCACAATTACGGATCATGACTTCGCAGTCGTAAATGCAGTATCGATTGCAGCAATCTTTGTAATCATTCTTTTGGTACTGCGTTCTGTATTGCTTCCGATTTTGCTGGTTATCGTAATCGAGCTTGCGATTTACATCAACATGGGAATGGCATTCTATACAGGTACAACCCTTCCGTTTATTGCATCGGTATGTATCGGTACGATTCAGCTGGGAGCGACTGTCGACTATGCGATTTTGATGACAACCAGATACAAGAGAGAACGAATGGCAGGAGAGAGCAAGCAAAGTGCTGTAAGCAAGGCATTGTCCAGCTCTATGCAGTCCATTATTACAAGTGCATTTGGTTTCTTTGCCGCGACAATCGGTGTTGCAATCTATTCGAATGTAGATATGCTTTCTTCCCTCTGTCTCTTAATGGGAAGAGGAGCACTGGTAAGCTTGCTGGTAGTTATCTTGTTCCTGCCAAGTGTACTTATGACCTTTGACAAGGCAATCTGTGCAACAACCTTGGGAATGAGAAGAAAAAAACAGACAGAAGGAGTGGAAATAAAATGAGAAATAGACGAGTAATAATAGAGAGATTAACAGCCATCGGTTTAACCGCAGTTCTGGCAGTTTCCATGACTGCCTGTACAACAGCTTCCGCAGCATCAACCAGCTCGGCATCCGTAACATCGGAAAGCAGCAGCTCATCGGATGAGGACTTGCTGACAGAGACTGCAAAACAGATGCTGACCACCTCTACAAAGAGCTCAGAAAATGGAAAAGAAGAAACCGTATATGTAATCGGAGATGCAGACGGAAAAACAGATAAGATCATTGTCAGCGGATGGCTGAAAAATGGTGACGGAAAAGAAACCTTAACCGACAACACAAGCCTGACCAATATTGAAAATACAAAGGGCGATGAAGAATATACCGAAAATGCGGATGGAAGCATCAGCTGGGATGCACACGGAAATGACATTTTCTACAAGGGTGAGTCAACTGAGGAGCTTCCGCTGGATGTAACGATCAGCTACAAGCTGGATGGAAAAACAGTAAGTGCCAGTGACCTGGAAGGAGCCAGCGGACATCTGGAAATTGAATTTTCTTATAAAAATAAAGCAACCAAGCAGGTTGAAATCGACGGAGAAAAGACAACAATCTATAAGCCATGTCTGGTAGCCTCCGGCTTGATGATGGATCTGTCAAAGGCTGAAAATGTAACCGTTACAAACGGAAAGATTGTCAACGACGGAGAAAGAAGTGTAGCAGTTGGCCTTGCAATGCCGGGAATGAGCGAGAACCTGGACATTGCAGATCTGGATGAAGATACAGAAGAAGAAGTCGAGAAACTGATTCCGGACAGTGTAACAGTAGAAGCAGATGTAACCGATTTTTCCTTACTGGGAACGGTATCTTATGCAAGTTATGATCTGCTTTCCGATCTGGATGAAAAAACAGATCTTTCCGATACGGTAGCACAGCTGAATGATTCTGCAGACCAGCTTCAGGATGGAATGACATCTCTTACAGATGGAGCAAAGAGTCTTACAGATTACCTGGGACAGCTTGCAGATGGAACAAGCACACTTGACAGCGGAGCACAGCAGTTACTTTCCGGAACCAATACACTCTTAAGCGGAACCGGAACACTCTCATCCGGAGCAGATACATTGGCAAGCGGAACAAGCAGTCTTTCAAGTGGAGCCGGAACGCTTTCATCCGGAGCAGATACATTGGCAAGCGGAACAAGCAGCCTTTCTTCTGGAGCCGGAACACTCTCTAGCGGAGCAGATACTTTAGCAAGCGGAACAAGCAGTCTTTCTTCTGGAGCCGGAACACTTTCTTCTGGTGCAGAGACACTTTCCAGTGGAGTAGATACCCTTTTAAGTTCTGTTGAGAGCCTTCCACAAGGAACAAAAGCCTTAAAGGAGGGTGCAGAAAAGCTTTCAGCAGCAATTAAGAGCGGAGATTCCAGTGATCAGAGCAAGTATGGAATTTACGAGGCAGTCGAGGCAATCGGATCCGGAGCAGAACAGTTAAAGACCGTATTGTCATCCATTATGGACGGAGCAGATTCTATCAGCAGCAATGCTCAGAAACTGGCAGCAGCAACTGATGCGTTGGAAAGCGGCCTGAACAATGCAATTGCGGGCTTGAGTTCGAATTTGCAGACTGCCGCAGGTACTCTGTCAACAGTAAATGGATACAATAGTGACATTTCTTCAGATCTTGAAACCCTTCAGGGAATAGAGGGACTGACAGAAGAGCAGCAGTCAGCTCTGGCCGATGCAATTGCAAAGACAAGCGCAAGCAGTGAAACGGTAAGTGCTGTACAGGACAGCCTGAGCAATGCAGGAATCGACACAACACAGATCACATCGGTAATCAGCCAGATTAAGAGTGGAGCCCTGGAGCTGGCACAGGGAGCAAAGAGTGGAAGCTCAGAGCAGTCCTCCTATGGAATTTATGAAGCAGCAGCAGCCGCTTACAGCGGAGCAGATCAGCTTTCTCAGGCAGCGTCCACTCTAGCAGAGAAAATCAATCTTCTGTCAGATGACAGCAACTTGGGTGCTTTGGTGGAAGGCTTAAAGAGCCTTGATTCTCAGAGCTCAACACTTGTCAGCGCAGTCGGACAGGTTTCTAGTGGAGCAAGCTCTTTAAAGGATGGCGCACAGAGCCTTTCATCTGGAGCAAAACAGGTAGACAGCGGAGCACAGAGCCTTGCAAGCGGAGCAAAGAGCCTTTCTACAGGAACACAGCAGGTGGACAGCGGAGCCAAGAGTCTTGCAAGCGGAGCAAAGAGTTTGTTAAGCGGAGCTCAGCAGGTAGACAGCGGGGCACAGCAGATTTCCAGCGGAGCAAAAACACTGTATTCCGGAACAAGTACACTTTTGAGCGGAACTGAGCAGCTGGCATCTGGAACCGGAACATTGTATAGTTCAGCACTGCAGCTGCAGGAAGGAAGCCAGACCCTGCTGGATGGAATTAATACATTAAATGATGAAGCAATTTCAAAGATTGTAGAGCTTATGGGTGACAAGGTAAGCAACCTGTACGAGAGACTGGATGTAATTGTAGACTACGCACAGGAACAGATGCCATATGCATCTAGCGATGATGATACAGAATGCACCGTACAGTATATTTACAAATCCGGTGAAATCGGCTGATCAAGAAAAGTAAAGAGAGAGTAGATAAAAAAGGGAACCTGATCGGAGCAAAATCGCAGGTTCTCTTTTGGTATGCAGATAAAACGGAAACGATTACAAAAAAGCCGGTCCCATGACCGGCTTTTCAAAAATTAAAAAGAAGGAGTGGGGCTTGCGCCCCCTTATGAAAAAGAAATTGTTTTGTTTTGCATGCTTGTATAGTAGTAAAGAAATGTGTAAGAAAAATGTACACTTTGCGAAGAAAGTGTGAAGAATTATGGGAAAGGCAGGAAAAGATGCTTGAGTTTTTTTGAATTCCTACATATAATAGGAACGCAGATACGAAAAGAAAGATACGGACCCAGAAGGACTTCAAAATCTCTGGGCCCTTTTTTTACAAACGTATGTAGGAAAAGTTGCCGGTGGCAAGTGCTCTGTATGTATTGGAAATCGAAAAAAGTATCTGAAACAAGAAGAGGAAAGAAAAATGAAAAAATTATCAAAACAGGAAAAGCATCAGCAATGTGTAAAGGAGATTAAATGGACTTTACTTGTAGTGGCAATTTGCTGCCTTTGGCACATAAGTACAGCTTTTCTTTTAAACGGCAGCGGTTTGTATTTTTTAGGAATGCCGGCCTGGTTCAGTGTATCTGTTTTCGGGACCATTATCCTTGCATTGGCGGGGGTCTTTTTCCTTTTAAAATTCATATTTGTGGATTTTGAGTATGATGATGAGGAAGAGGAGAAACGTGATGAGCAGTAATCAGATTATTATACTTGTGATTTTTATCGGATATCTTGTATTGAATGCAGCAATCGGTCTAATCTTTGGAAAAAAACAGACTGACTCCAGCAAGCTGTCTTCTGAAAAAAAGTTTTTTATCGGCGGACGAAATATGAACGGCCTGGTTCTGGCAATGACAACCATGGCCACCTACACTTCCGTTAGTTCCTTTGTATCAGGACCCGGGGCAGCAGGAGCAACCTATGGATATGCCCAGGTTTGGATCGCAGCTGTGCAGGTACCGGTAACCTTTTTGGTGCTGGGAGTTTTGGGCAACAAGCTGGCTATGATTTCCAGGAGAACCGGAGCTGTGACAATTGTAGGATATTTAAAGGCCAGATACAAAAGTGATGCGTTGGTCATTATTTTAAGCATTCTGATGGTGGTTTTCTGCACCTCACAGATGATCGGTCAGTTCAGCGGAGGAGCAACCCTTATCGCTTCGATTACTGGCCTTCCGCATGTTACGGCACTCATTATATTTGGAGTGGTTGTCATTATTTATACAGCATTCGGAGGATTTTCTGCAGTAGCGATTACGGACACCCTTCAGGGCTTTGTCATGTGCATCGGAACGTTTCTG
This sequence comes from bacterium, assembly GCA_963624695.1. Lineage (GTDB taxonomy): Bacteria > Bacillota > Clostridia > Lachnospirales > Lachnospiraceae > Alectryocaccobium. The sequence goes on along the minus strand of CAVFRH010000021.1, from coordinate 5,703 downwards.
TTTCTTTTTTTTGTTGTAAAAGCAGGCGGCGGCCTTGCTGCAATTGATGCGGGTCTGCAGCAGAATCTTACCGGGGTATATGATGATCTCTTTTCAAAATATTCACCGGGAAGTCTGATCAGCTTCTGGGTGCTGGTTGGATTTGGAACGTTAGGACTGCCGCAGACGGCAGTAAGGGCAATGGGCTTTAAAAACACAAAAAGTCTTCACAGTGCCATGTGGATCGGAGCGATTACCTGCAGCTTTGTAATCGTAGGAATGCATCTGGCAGGCTGCTGGGCCGGATCTCTGGTAAGCAGTGCAGATATGCCAAGCTCAGATTATTTTATTCCGGAAATCGTACAGCAGATCATGCCGGTGGGAATCGCAGGAATTTTCCTGGCTGCACCTATGGCAGCAGTAATGTCTACAGCAGACTCTCTTTTGATCCTGGTGGCAGCAGCGATTGTAAAGGATCTATGGAAGGAGTATGTGGTAAAGGAAAATCCGGTGAGGCTGAAAAGTTACAACAAAAACGTAACAAAAATCAGCACACTGGTTACAATCGCCTTTGGTGTATTCGTTATTCTTCTTACCATCGACCCGCCTGAGGTAATCTTCTTTTTGAATCTTTTTGCTTTTGGCGGCTTGGAATGCTCTTTCCTTTGGCCGATTTTAGGCGGGCTTTTCTGGAAGAAGGGAACAAAGCAGGGAGCAATCGCAAGTTCAGTGGGAGCAGTGGCGGCTTATATATTCTGCTATTATAAGGTAAGCGTAGCCGGAATCAATGCGGTCATATGGGGACTTCTGGTAGGCGGGATCCTCTACTTCGTAGTCAGTGCGATAAGCGGAAGAAAGAAGGAAATAGACCCGGATATGCTGGATAAGTGTTTTTAAGGCAGGCAGAGCATAAGTGCCGGTTAGGCAGGTCTTGAGAAGGAGAAAGAGAATATTCCTATGGGGAAAAAGCTGAAAAGAGCCTTTGGGAAAAATAAAAAGAAAACAATTGCTTTGCTGATGGCGGCAGTGATCCTGATACTCGTTCTTGTATGCTGTGTTCAGAAGTTTTTGTATATATCCAGAACACAGGTAGATACAAGTGAAGGAAGGGCGAAGCTGTCGGAAATGGCATCTGAGGATGTGGCACAGGTTCAGACAGAAATACAAACGCTGCAGGATAACAGGGATGCAGCTGCAAAGGCGGCTTTAGAGGAAGCAGCGGCCGAGCAGGAGGCGGCTCAGCAGGCGGCCCAGGAAGCAGCAGAAGCTCAGCAGGCTCAGGAAGAAGCTCTGGCCATGGAGGATTGGCTTTCAGGAGCAAATGCACTTGCAGATGCAGATCGATTCAAAGAGATATTTTCCAATAGTGTTGTAGTAGGGGATTCTATTGTATATGGCATTCTTCAGTGTGATCTCTTGTATGAATCCAGTGTGGTTTATGAGGTTGGATATTCTTTGATGGAAATGGATGAGGATGAATATCTTTCGAGAATACAGGCCCTCTATCCGGAAAAAATCTTTGTATATCTGGGATTCAATGATGTGGGACAGTGTGATGGAGACTATGATCGTTTTTACAGACGGTATGTGCATTTTATAAAGGATCTGCAGGAATATTGTCCGGGAGTGCAGATCTATGCAAATCAGCTCTTTCATCCGCTGAATCTGGATACAATCGGAATTGAATATTATAACGATATAGACAGTTATAATCAGATCATAGCACAGGTTTGTCAGGAGTATGGTCTGGTTCTGATCGAAAACGGGGATCTGGTGAAGGAGGAATACTACTATAAAGATGGATATCATTTCCTCTATCCCTTTTACCCAGGTTGGCTTAGACGAATGGCTGAGGTAGCCGGTTTGTTATAAAGGATGAAAGAAGATGATATTAGATAAAATCAAAGCTGCGGGAAAAAAGCTTCTTTTCTGGCAAAGTGACAAGTGGAGGTATGGAGAGGTTTCTCATTTTACCATTGCGAAGTATATCATTGTTGCACTGATCGCAGTATTTGTGGTGGTTTCTGTCTGTTCAAATGTGAAATCTACAAAAAGCTTTGAAGAGGTAAAGTCCGCTTTGGAGGCAGTGGTGGATACACAAAAACTCCAGGCAGAGGGAAGAAAAGAGCTGCAGCGTTACTATGGACTGAATGAGTCAGAATATGATGGAGTCATGCTTTACCAGGCTCTGTCCGGCATGTCAGCAGAAGAACTGCTTCTTGTGAAAGTAAGCGATTCTTCAAAACTGCAGACCGTTCGGGAAGCCATGGAGGAAAGAAAGGAATCCAGGGCAAATGACTTTTCAGGGTATGCACCGGAAGAGACGGCACTTGTAGAAAATTCCATAATCACAGTAAAGGGAGATTTTATTTTATTTGTGATATCGGAGGATGCGAAAATGTATGATCAGACATTTCGGGGGAGCTTGTAATGGTATTTAGCAGTATTACATTTTTGTTTGTCTTTTTACCGATTGTGCTGCTGGCCTATTTCCTTTTACCGGAAAAATGCAGAAATTATTGCCTGCTGGCGGCAAGCCTTTTTTTCTATGCCTGGGGAGAGCCGGTTTATGTAATCCTGATGCTGCTTTCCATTGCATTTAATTATGTATGCGGCAGAGAACTGGAAGAAGAGGAAAATGAAAGAAAACGAAAAATCAATATGATTTTTGCAGTAGCAGCAAACCTTAGTGTATTGGCACTTTTCAAATATTGTACATTTTTAAATCTTTCACTTCCAATCGGAATTTCATTTTATACCTTCCAGGCAATTTCTTACATTATCGATGTATACAGGAAAGATGCACAGGCACAGAAAAATCCTTTGTATTTCGGACTCTATATTACCATGTTTCCGCAGCTGATCGCAGGACCGATCGTCCGCTATCTGGACATCGAAGAACAGATGATTTCCAGAAAGATTACGGCAAAATCCTTTGGAATCGGTGTGCGAAGATTTCTTTTGGGACTTGCGAAGAAGGCGATTCTGGCCAACGGAATTGGAACAGTCTTCAGCGAGATCACAGCATCCGGCTCTGATCTTTGTGTAAGTGCAGCATGGCTTGGAGCACTGGCCTATACGCTGCAGATCTATTTTGATTTCAGCGGATATTCGGATATGGCTATCGGCCTTGGAAAAATGTTCGGATTTGATTTTAATGAAAACTTCCTGCAGCCCTATACCAGTACTTCCGTAACGGAATTCTGGAGAAGGTGGCATGTTTCCTTAAGCACATGGTTTCGGGAGTATGTCTACATTCCGCTGGGAGGAAACCGAAGGGGAACGAAGCGGCAGATCATAAATCTGCTGATTGTCTGGACTTTGACGGGCATATGGCATGGAGCAAGCCTGAATTTCATGTTCTGGGGCTTTTATTACGGGGTTATCCTAATCCTTGAAAAATTCATCTGGGGAAAATACGTAGAAAAACTGCCGGCCTTACTTCGGCATCTCTACTGCATGGTCCTGGTGGTAATCGGCTGGGTATTTTTCTTCAGCAATACCATGGGAGATGCCCTTTTGTACCTGAAGAGTATGTTTGGCGGCGGAAGCGGACTTTTTGCAGACAATCTGACAGGCTCCTCTATTTGCTATCACTGGCTTATGTGGGTTCTTTGCATCTTTGCCTGTACAAAGCTTTGCAGAAGGCTGCTGGATAAGGCAGAGCGAAGCAGAAAACTGGAATGGGTAGTAAATATTGCTTATTTACTGGTATTTTTCATAGTTGTTTCCTGTCTGATCACAGACAGCTATAATCCATTTTTGTATTTCCGATTCTAAGAAAGGAGGCAGCGGCTTTGAAAAAGCGAAAACGAAAGATCCGGAGAGGAATAGCAGATGCCTACCTTGGAAGAATTGTAGCCCTGTGCCTTGTGGCAGGAATGCTGATCAACATTTTTCTGCCGGATAAGGCCTCTTCCGAAATTGAAAACAGAGAATTGACCCAGTTTCCCAAATTAACAGCAGACACCCTGGCCGACGGCTCTTTTACAGATGATTTTGAATCCTATGAGGCGGATCAATTTGCAGGAAGAAATTTTTTCCGAAATGCGCAGATCTTTTTAAGATGGCTTGGAGGAGACCGGGAGGAAAATGATGTTTATCTGGGAAAGGACGGTCAGCTTTTAGAGAAAATTGTAAGTCCTACAGAGAAATTGTTAAGTGAGGACGCACAGGCAATCAATGAGTTTGCCCAGGCCTACGGTGATGTGAGAATCAGCATGATGCTGGTTCCGGATGCAGGAACCATTCTTTCAGATTCCTATCCGGCTTACGCACAGGAAAATGATCAGAAGGCATATTATCAGGATTTTCAGAGCAGACTTTCAGACTCTATAAATAAAATCGATTTATGTTCGGTCCTGGAAGGACATGAAGGGGAAAAGCTATATTACAAAACAGATCATCACTGGACATCTCTTGGTGCAAAGTATGGATACGAGGCATATTGCAGCCAGCTTTCTCTTACAGCCGGTGATTTTACGGCATATACTGTTTCAGATGATTTTAATGGATCCTTGTCCTCTACCAGCGGTTTTTGCCAGGGGGAGACAGAAACCATAGAAATTTATACACCAGATGCCGGAACAAAGCAGATCGTAAATTATGTAGATAATCAAAGTAAAAAGAGTACTCTTTACGATATGGATAAGCTGGAAACAAAGGATCAGTACGCGGTATTTATGGGAGGCAATTATTCTCTCATTGATATTAAAACAACAACGGACAATGAACAGACACTGCTTTTGTTCAAGGATTCCTTTGCAAACAGCCTGATTCCATTTCTGGTTACACAGTATAAGGAAATCGTTGTGGTGGACCCGCGATATTACTATGGAACGGTTACCGAGCTGATGAGCAGCTACAGCATAAATGATGTACTTTTTTTGTATAGTGGAAATACGCTTTTTGCAGACAATAACTTAAAGGAGGTTCTCTCTTTATCCGAATAGAGAGAAGAATTATGACAACAGAAAAGCTTTATTATGAAGATGCCTATATGAAATCCTGCAAGGCAAAAGTCCTTGCATGCCGCAAGACAAAGAAGGGATACGAGATTGTATTGGACCGAACCTGCTTTTATCCGGAGGGAGGCGGCCAGATCGGAGACAGGGGAAGGTTAGGTAGCGTAGAAGTTTACGATACCCAGGAAAGAGACGGGGAAATCCTTCATTATACAAGAGAGCCTTTAGTGGAAGGAAGTGAGATGGAGGCATTTATAGACTGGCAGCAGCGTTTTGACCTTATGCAGCAGCATTCCGGAGAACATATGGTATCCGGTGTCATTCATCGCCGCTTCGGATACGAAAATGTTGGCTTTCATATGGGAACAGACCTGGTTACCATCGATCTTTCCGGGGAGCTTTCTTGGGAGATACTTTTAGAGGTGGAGGAAGAAGTAAACCGGGCAATCTGGAAAAATTCCAAGGTAAAGATTTATATTCCAAAGCCTAAGGAGCTTGCGAACATTCCCTATCGCAGCAAAAAGGAGCTGACCGGAGATGTGCGGATCGTGGAATTTCCGGATATGGATATCTGTGCCTGCTGTGGAACTCATGTTGACTACACAGGAGAGATTGGCCTGGTAAAGATTTTAAGCTGTGAAAAATTCCATGAGGGAACGCGGGTGGAAATGCTTTGCGGAGAAAGAGCCATGAAATACCTGGCTTTCGTATATGAACAAAACAGAATGATTTCCAGACAGCTTTCTGCAAAGCCTATGGA
>CAVFRH010000020.1:0-8514 GCA_963624695.1 bacterium | reverse complement strand
GGTATATCACTTATCCTTTTATCCAAAAAGCACTTCTATTTCAGGCTCAGCCTCATATATGGTCAAACCTTCAAATATTTTCGCCATTTCAAATTGATTTGTACACTCAGTTAGGCTATTGCCGTTAAAACTGTATGTCTTAATGTATTTCGGCTCATCAGTTTCTTGTTGATCATACTCATCAATACGCAATTCCACACAACCATTTCCTATGCATGTTGATTCAAGAAAGTAGTATTTATTTCTAAAAGTAAATTCCTTCTCCGGACCACCCGAAACCAAAATATCGTCTATAACCTCTCCCAAAGTATTTCCTTTCATAATTTCACCCCTTTGAATAGCTTTTTATATTTTTCGTAGTATTGGTCTCCAGGACCGATTATGTACTTTTTTGCACTGTTATGCCCTTCAACTCCAGGAATGTTATGAACATGCACATGTAAAATCTTTCCTTTTCCCAACGATGCTTCCTGATGATAACCTATTTCCAGGATTACTCTGTGATTCTCGTCATATCTTCTGAATTGGTGAAAAACACCATTTTTATCAAGGAGAACATAACTGTTTCCGGATGTGTGAGATTCCTCTGGCAATTTGAACGATTTAGTTTTATCCATTGGCTGAAGAACTTTTATACCATCTATTTTGTCAACGGTCTCAAATGTATATGCAACATTATTACCTACCGCGTATGTACCTCTTCCGCCCATTTAATTTGCCTCCTTTCTCGAAGACAAATAATCGACATATATGATATCGCCTGTCATTTCATCGAACGGTTTATCAAATACAATAATCTTGCTTGGCTCTATCCGTTCCAGCATCTCATTGTACCCACGCATAAAATTTCTCTTGTTTTTCTTGCAGCCCAAAGTCCCGACTGCAACAACACAACCTATTTCAATTCCATCAAAGCAAAATTCAAAACTTCTCGGCGTGCTCCAACTTATCGTTGGAATAACAACCAATCCTTTGCTCTGCCAATATGCTCCAACCCATCTACTGTGAGCAACACTCTCCATCTGTCTCCATAAATTCATTTCTGCATATGTAGAAAAATCAGGTGTTAACAAGAATTTATACTGTGAATATTTTCTCAACGAGCGTTTAGGATTATTGTAAATTCCTGTAAAACGGTAATCATCAACGAAAAAATGTACACCTTTTTTCTTATTCTTCGCACTATCGTTAGATCGTGCATCTGCACTGGATAACAGCTGTATATCATTTGTCGGAAGCTCCTGTTTTTTTACCACCGGCATTCCCCATTTTCCGACAGTCGGGAATGTATTTCTCATAAACAGCGGATTTGCCCGCATTTCTTCACTTGTCATATGCAAGCTCCTTTCTAAAAGAATTTTTTCAATTTGTAAATCATTTGTTAATTTTCCTCAACAAATATTGAATTTCTCTCCGAAGGGTGCTAGAATGACTTTACCACAAATCGAATAGCACTATTCGGAGATTAACGCTTTGATGATTGTCTTACCAGTCTTCAAGGTGTTTTTTCTTTTTTAACACAATCAATTTACATCACTTCCTTTCATATTCCTCCTCTATCAGTACCAACTATAGCGTTCTTGTTGACGAGCATACTCATCCTCAAAATCATAATGGTTCTGAACTGGACATATTCTATTTAGAAATTCAGCATAACGAATCAGAATAATATCATCGAACTCCTTCTCAGCTCTTGAATACCATTCGCTATTCGTCTTTGCCAATGTCTCTATACGTTTTCCTGCTGCCTGGGCCGAAACCCCAAAAGTTAACTGCAGAAAATAACAGGTTATTTTCTTGCCTCTTCTCTGCATCTCGCGGATGATCTGCTCAGGCATTAGAAGCTGAGCTGTAAAAAAGTTTGCCTCAACTTCCTGTTTATGATAAATCATTTCATCCTTCGGATTAAAATCATGTCCCAGTCTATCATGACCAAATTCATGAAGGATGGAGAATGCGATATGTGTATCAGGCTTAGCTTCATCGTAAAAGATGATGCCTTTATCGCCATACTGCATTATAGTTGCAGACTCACTTCCAAAATCTGTTATATCAACGCCATACTTTTTTGCTTTCCTGTAGGAGCGACACACAAGTGGACTTTGCTCCTTAACTAAAGCTTTCGGTGAAAACGGAAAGTTTACAATCTCGGATGACTTGATCAACATCTCATTTGCCATAACATATGCTTTTCTAAAATCTGGCTTCAAATTCATCTGCAACAATTACCACTCCTCGTCTTCATCATCCTCAAAAATATCATCAAAAGCAATCTTAAGTAACCTCTCCGCTTTCTTAAGCTGTTCTTCATCCAGTTTACCGAGATTACGTTGTAAATAACGCAATTCTCTTGCAGATGAATCGGGCACTGCTTCAGAGGTATTTCCAAGCAGGTAATCTGTTGTTGTTCCCAGTGCTTTGGCAATTCTTGCTAACACATCACTACGTGGAGTTCTTTCCCCTTTCACATAGTAAGACATTGCAGACTCGGTAACGCCTGCTTTTGTTGCCAATTCCTTTTGGCTTAACCTGTTGCGCTTCATTAGTTCAGATAATCTTCCACTAAAAACTGACATAATTTCAGCCTTCCTTTCTCATAATCGTCCTTGTACAGTTAACATTCTAGCAACTAATTACAAGTTCGTCAAGTATTTTTGTGTTATTTTGTGCCCGCTTCCTTTTCCACACACAATATATTGTAATATCCTATCAACTTTTTTATAATTTTAAACACATTTTTCAAACGCTGAAGTTAAAATTTATTTTTTTCTGATATCCTGCTCCTAGATTGAGTAACAACCGGCCAGATATTCATCAAACTCCTTTGTCTTGATCAGCCTCTTATTACCTACCCATAAGACAAATTTGCAATCTTCTCTGTCTGAGAGCTGCTTAATCTTATTGATACCGATATTAAAAACTGCCGCCGCTTCATTGACGGTCAATAACTTCTTTTCCCAAACGGGTACTTCACATGCCATGTATTTTCCTCCTGAATCACACTCCACAGAATACTCTGTGTCCATCTGTCTATCTTCTGTATCTGGTGTGACTGGCAGACTGGCAATGGCAAATGTCTCTATAAAACCTGCCAACACCAACCACAATTTCTGCCAATCACGGATTTTCAAAGTTACATCTATTTCTGAAATTCTCCTGGAATTCATAATCGTTTTAGCTATGCCCCTTTCCAAATTAATCTCCTGCTTATCGGGTTACTATGCCCCTTTCAATTAAATTTGATATATTGCTCTCTATTTCAGAGAGTCGCACACTATATTGATGCTGCAAATTGTTGCAGTCTGTTGTTTATTTGCTGCATTTTGTTGCAATGCAACACTGGTCTGTTGCGTTTCTTTTCTTTTCCTAAGCCGTTGCTTGAAATGTCTCTTTTGTATCTGAATTTCTCGGCTCTTGAACCGGTTTTTCTTTCTCATCTGCCTTCAGGGATAAGACCTTATGCCCCTGCACATATTCTTCCATCAGTCTGTCGCTCAACTGGCTCTTGGCATCTCTGACGGTTCTCTCTGATATCTTGTGTACCTTCAATTTCTTATAGATATCATCCAAGGCCATTCTTGGATATTTGGAAAGAATCTCAATGAGCAGTCGCTTTGCCATATCAAGCTTGGTTTCCTTAATCTCACCCTTTCCACCGGAAAGCAGTTCATCGGCTGTGATCTTGTAATTACCAATCCAGGTCAGGCCTTCCTCTGACAGAGAAAAAGCTACTGGATCTTCTTTCATTGCCAGGGAATCCTTGATCTGAGCAACTACTCTGACGTCACGTTCCGTTTCTTTTTCTACCTTTTCCACAATGATGACGTTTCTTACCGATGCCGTAATATCCATGGAACCAAGTCCTCTGTAATCACTTCTCTGGCCGGAAGCCTTATTTAGGTGTCCGATAAGTACAATGGCACATCCGGTACGCTCTGCCACCTGCCCCAGCTTTTGAAAAATCGGCCTTGTTTCATTGGCACGATTCATATCTACATCCGCGCCGATAAATGCCTGGAGAGGATCCAGGATCAGCAGCCTCACATGATTCTGACGAATCGCTGCTTCGATGCGCTCATCCTTCATGGTCAGCTGTTTCTCATCTTCGTTGATCACAATCACATGATCCGGATCAGCTCCGCATTTGATAAGTCTCGGCTTAATGGTATCGGACAATCCATCTTCTGCTGTCTGATAGATCACATTAAAAGGATCAATGGGAACTGTGTTTGGAAGTTTCCCTCTGTTGGTGCAGTAGGCGCATATAGCCATGGCCAGCCAGGTCTTGCCTTTGCCCGGATTGCCCTCTTCCCCAGTGGAATAAAGGGATGCCACAGCCATTCCACTTCCGTTTCCTGGATCTCTGACAGTTTTGTAACTGGCACCAGTGGCTCTGCAGATGGCAAAGCCATTAATTCTACTTTCGCCATCCGTTCGATATCCATACCAGCTATCAGACACTCGTTAAAGTCCTTAAGTGCCGGTCTTAAGCGGAAGATTTCTTTCCCTTTGGGAATAAGGGATGCAAGTCTTATTGAAGCTTCATTTCCTGCAGTATCGTTATCAAGACCAAGGTAAATCCTGCCTATATTTTCATGATCTGATAAAAACTGCATCAGGCTCTTCTCACTGACGCCACCCAGGGAAATGTAGCTGTCTTCTTCCCATCCTTTTCCTCTGGCTGACAGAAAAGAAAGCAGATCTATAGGTGCTTCAAAGACATATAGACTGTCGCTATTTCCCACATATCCAAAACCATAAGCCTTGTCCGATCCGGATACATCGCTTCGGTATTTTTCTTTGGTTCCTCTCACTGACGCATAACGAATACGGCTATCTGCATCACTTCCGGTAAAAACCGTATTATGATGTCCCTTGCTCTCATATACCTTTCCAGACTGGAGCATTAGGTCTACAATTTCACCACAGATCCCGCGATTTTCCACCAGGTACTTGCGGACAATATCGTTGTTTTCGTTCTTCTCTGGGAGCTTTAAGGCCTTAGCTTCCTGCATCTTATTCTGCTCATTTACTGGCATCATTTTTACCGGCTCACTTTCCGCAGATGGCAAAGTCAGTGCATCTGCCTTCGCCATCCGCTCTGCTGTTCCTACCGTCTTTGTATTCTCCATTTCATTTAGATTTTCCATATTTTTATCTGTCTCCATCGTCTTCTCCTCTTTCCGGCTTGGGATGGGGCAGCTTCCGGGGCTGCCTTCATCACCTGCCGGTTCCTCACCATTTAATAATTCTTTCACGGCTTCCCTATAACTCATGCCATAAAACGTGGATAAGAAATCAATTGAATTTCCATTATCATTATTGCTGTGCTGATACCACACATTCTTTCTCACTGTGACACTATCATGGGTAGTCCAGCGGTATTCACTTCCGCTCTTCTTAAACCGTTCCCCTCTGGCTTCCAGAAAAGGAACCAGATCAACGGTCGCAGCTCTTTCGCGCTGTTCTTCTGTATATAATCTCATCTAAACTTTCTCCTCTATAATTCCATGTCATGACTTTTCTTTTTTCTGATCGGCCGGCCAGACTGTGTGCTCTGACTCTGCTCATCATCCTGCCTTTCCTTCTCTTCAGAACTTCTATCTGCAGAAACACTTTTTCTGGCGACCTCACTCTGCTTTTCATGCAGCCGATCCATAACGGATACTGGTTCAATCTCCTCTACCATATGGTAGGTAGATACCCAATCCACACAGGCTTTCACCTTCTCAAATGGCCGTAACTTCTCTTCCAGCTTTTTCTTTTCTTCTGAGAAATGAGCCACCTGCTTCTGCTCTTTCTTCACCTCCGCTTCCCACTGCTTCAGATCAATCTCCTCAATACTTGCCATACCTTCTTCTGCCAGGACAGCCTTCAGCCTCCGGTTCACAGCCTGATACTGATTCAGCTCCTTAGAGTGCTTTTTTCTATAAGCTTCCTTGGCAAAATATTTCTTGTTGTAAGTCTGCTGAATCGGCTTTAGCTTCTCGTAATTTTCATAGTCACGGATAAACTGTCTGGTTCTCTTTAACTTCTTCTGGCTGGCAGACAAAGAAGTCTGTATGCCGGAAATTTCTTTCTGAAAATCAAGGATCTTCCCTTCCAGATCTGCCGGGGTTTTCAGATCATTCTCCTGAAGAAATGCAATGGATTCTGCAAATACTTTCAGGTTGTAGGCCTTGGCTTTCTGGGTGCCGTATTTATAACCTTCCGCATTTTTATTTCGCTTCTCCATATACTGCTGAAGGTAAGAAGCCAGTGTAGGCTCCGGTAATTCCCGGCTTTGCTTTTCCATGTTCTGCTCCCAGAATTCCTTCTCTTTCACAAGCCAGCCAAGGATTGCTTTCGTTCTCTCTGCCATGCCATTGATCCAACGGATCAGACGGTTGATGGTGCCAAGTGTGGTCTTGATTCCCCTCTTTTCCATGGCTCTGATGTTAGGGCCTTCATGAATGGTTGGGATCCGGTCAATGCCAAGTTCTGCATAAGATTTTTCTGATATCCTTGCACTGAATCCCTTCTCAGCAAAAAGCTCATTATTCATATCCGCCCAGGCTTTTCTCATCTCCAAAAGAGTCGCTTTATCGCTCCAACCGGTAGTGGAAACCGCAGCCATTTTTTGCTTTCCTCTTTTGTCAAAAACAGGATTTCCTTCTGCATCCAGAACCGGAACTTTCTTCTCCTTAATGCCCCAGGTGCCATCTTCATTAAGCGGCCGGATAGGAACCAGAATGTGCATATGAGGATTTGAATCTGCATCTTTTCCCTTGTCCGGATTGTGAATGCAAAGGTCAGCAATCATGCCACGACTCACCAACTGCTCTTCCACAAATTTTCTTCCCATCTCAATATTTTCTTCCATGGAAAATTCATTCATAAATGCGATCTCAAAACTGTGGGCCAGCTGTGCACCTTTATTTTTCTCTGTCCACTCCAGTTCATTCCAGAGCGTTTCCCGATCACGAAACCTTTCCGGGGCGTGGGGCGGAAGATGTATTTCTGCCAACACGACACCGGATTTTCTGGTATAATCACTGACCTCCCCATAGTAGGAACTGTAGAGCTTTTCACCGGCACGATAGGCCGCAGAACTGATCACTGACTGGCCATTATTCCGGCTGATCTGTTTCAGATTGAAGTGATATAATGCCATCCGCATCTCCCTTCTCCAGAAGCTCCTGAAACATTTCCGCCTCACGGTAAGAAGCTTCCAGTTCTTCCTTTCTCTCTGCTACCAGAGAAGAAATCCTGCCTCTGAGATCTGTGTCTGAAAAGATCTCATTTGCCAACTGCTGAAACTCATCCCTTTCCAAAAATTTGCTGTCCGGGCAGGCATGTTCAACAGCCGCTCCCTTCTCGATCAGACGATGATTTCTTTCCTTACGCTCCAGCTTTTTTAGGAGATTTTTCTCCCTCTGCAGCCGGTGATTCTGCTGCAGGATCTTAAGCTCTGCCGCTTCCTTCTTTGACTGAATCTCATCTATGCCATTGTCGTGTTTCTGCTGTTTTACTTCCTGTTCAAACTCCTCAAAGGTCTGTCCTCTGTGAGTGATTGTCTTTTTTGCCATTGTTATTTCCTCCACATTTGTATCTATGATTCTGTTAATAAATGTTTTATTTTGTGCCAGCTGTGTAACTGTGATAGGCATTTATGCCGGAAGGGGAACCCTTCACCGGACGTAAGTCCGCAAATCTTATTTGGAATAACTTCCGAAATGAGATTCCCCTCCGGAGGACGCACATACTTTTTCAAAAGTATATAAGTGCGCTCTTCAAGCTAAAGCTTTCAGAGAATTAGTTACACGAACGGCAACTCTTCCCCATCCGGCACCTGCATAAATCCATCTTTGTCTGTCTGATCAGCCGTATCCGGCTTGGAACTTTTCTTACTTTCTACAAAGTAATGCTCCTCTACCAGAACATCCGTGGTATAGATCCTTGTGCCTTCGCTATTTTCATAACTGCCCGTCTGAATATGACCGCTGACTGCGATCTTCATTCCCTTCTTCAGATATTTTGTGGCAAACTCTGCATTCTTTCCGAAGGTCACGCATGAAATAAAATCTGTCTGCGTCTCTCCATCTTTCTTATATCTGCGATCCACAGCCAGGCTGTATCTAGCCATTGCTGTATTTGCCTCATTCTGCAGATATTTCATTTCTGGTGCCTTTGTCAGGCGACCAAGTAAGATAACTTTGTTCATGTCTTTTCCTCCATAAGTTCGTAAACTTTTTCTTAATTGCTTCTGTAAATTTATTTGCTACCTTCAGTTCTATTTGTCCCCGACACCCTGAACTGAAAACAGGAACCCTCCGGCCCGCATCTGGTCAGATGCTCATAGGCCGTTTTCACCTCCCCGTGGATCTCACCGAGCCGCCCGCAGCAAAACTACGACTAGACGGAAGTATCATTGTCCCGTGTATGCTTCTTGGCAATCAGGCCATACCATCAGGCCTGTTTCGTATCTCTGTTGATCGCTCATTCCAAAAGAAGTCCTGGCGCCAGAAAACTTGT
>CAVFRH010000019.1:0-4001 GCA_963624695.1 bacterium | reverse complement strand
GCATGTAATTGTTAAAACAATCATTCATATATTGATTTTCTCCTCCGAAAGAAGGCACCGCGCTAGGAAAAACAGACCCTACAGCGGTGCCTTTTTTAATACCAAAGTATGCAAGGAAAGCTGCCGGTGGCAGGTTTTCTGCATAGGAAACTTTTGTTGAAATGATTTAGAATAAATGGGACAAATAAGCCTTGCAAAGCTCAGACAGCTTTTGAAAAGAAGCCTCTTTTAGGGCTTTTTTTTGAATCCAGCTATCTGCATCCTTGTAGGTCAGGCGAAAAGCTGGAGAAAGAATGTCCTTTGGCTGATAGAAAAAATAATCTTCTTTTTTTTCATAACAATTGCTTTTGCTGGCTTTGCAGCGGTGATCCGGATCAACATAGATTCCAACACTTTTGTGAATGGCATGATCCTCTTCGGGTAGATAAAAATAATTTTTATAGTCAGAAAAGAAAAATTTGCGGCTATCGAAAACGGATTTTAAAAGAAGAATTCCATCTCTTCCATCCAGCTGGAGATCACAATAGTCCGTCTTGCAGGAAATCGGGAAGAAAAGAGGATGTTTTAGAGAAAAGGAACACTGAAAACAGTCAGCATTTAAAAATTCAGACTTTTCAAGCTGAAAGTCATCAGAAAGGGTGTCCAGAAAGCGCAGGGAGCTTAACTTTAGAAGACCTAAAACATCCTCTTCATTGTGAAGAAGAAGGGCATTTCTGGCAGTTTCATTTCCAGAGCGTAAATAATTTTTATATGCAGAAATACATTCGTAGCCGGAAATTTTGTCTTTTCTTTGAATGTGAAAAAGTCCCTCCATTGTTTTTTGCTTACAATTTTCCAGGTGCATTATATTTTTCAGCTTTTTTGCACTTTTGTACAGATCTACATAATCCATATGGCTAAAAGGATCCGGCAGTTTGCAGATCAGACAGCGCTCTCTTACATATGGAATGTCAAAGGCCTGGCCGTTGAATTGCAAAATGGTATGAAAAGACTTCAGATAGTCAGAAAACTCCAAAAGCATTTTTTTTTCGGCAGAAGGATTATCCAGGAGCCATTGACGAAAGATAATTTTATCCTTTTTGATGTGACCGCATCCGATCACAGTAATGTGGGTGTATTTTTTATTTAAGCCGGTTGTTTCGATATCGAAGCAAAGGGCATCCTCCGAAAGTGCCTCATAGTAGGAGGTGGAGGTGATAGGGATTTCTTTTTCCAGTATCATTGAAAACCTCGTTTGCAGATATAGTCTATATTTGCTATAATATCACAAAGTATGCTTTCAAAGAAATATTTTCAGGAGACTTTATGATAGCTTATATTAAGGGAACAGTTGAGGAAATATTTGAGGATTCCATTTATTTGGACTACAATGGACTGGGCTTTCGAATCTTCATTCCGGTGAACTTTCGAAACAGCATAGGATACAAGGAAGAGCTGAAGGTCTATACCTATATGAATGTAAAAGAAGACAGCATTACTTTGTATGGTTTTCCAAATAAAAGTGATCTGGAAATTTATAAGCTCTTGCTTACAGTAAGCGGGGTCGGACCAAAGGCGGCCATGAACATTCTCTCCTTTATGAGTGGGGAAGAGCTACGCTTTGCAGTTCTGACGGCAGATGCCAACAAGATTTCAAAGGCACCAGGCATTGGAAAAAAAACAGCTCAGAAAATATTGCTGGAATTAAAAGATAAATTTGATTTTGCAGAGGCAATTGATGAAACTCTTTCCGAAAAAGAAACTGCTTTGTCACAGGATGCTGTTTCTGATACGGTAGATGCCTTGATTGCACTTGGTTATTCCGGCAGCGAAGCATTGAAGGCAGCAAAAAAAGCAGCTGCAGAAATAAAAGAAGAAGATTCAGGAAAAATTCTGAAGCAGGCTTTGAAATATTTATTTTAGTGAGGAAATATGCAGAAGCGTATAATAGAAACGTCTCTTACGGAAGAGGATAAGCATATAGAAGGAAGCTTAAGGCCGCTGACCTTTGAAGACTACATCGGACAGGAGAGGGCAAAAAACACCCTGAAGGTCTATATAGAAGCCGCAAGAAGGAGAGGAGACAGTCTGGATCATGTGCTTTTTTACGGTCCTCCAGGGCTTGGAAAAACGACCCTGGCGAACATAATTGCCAATGAAATGCACGCAAATATAAGGATCACTTCCGGACCGGCCATCGAAAAACCCGGTGAGTTGGCAGCAATCTTAAACAGCCTTCAGGAGGGAGATGTCCTTTTTGTAGATGAAATCCACAGACTGAACAGACAGGTGGAGGAAGTTCTTTATCCGGCGATGGAGGACTTTGCCATCGACATCATGATCGGGAAAGGTGCCTCTGCCAGATCCATTCGCTTGGAGCTTCCAAGATTTACCCTGATCGGTGCAACGACAAGGGCAGGACTTTTGACTGCACCGCTTCGGGATCGATTTGGAGTGCTTCATCACATGGACTACTATACCGTAGAGGAATTGAAAAAAATCGTGATCAATTCTGCGGCAAGGCTTCAGGTAAAGATAGACGACAAGGGGGCGCAGGAGCTGGCAAGAAGATCCAGGGGGACTCCGAGACTTGCAAATCGTCTGTTGAAAAGAGTGCGTGATTTTGCACAGATTCGCTATGACGGAATCATAAACGAAGAGAGTGCGAGAGAGGCTCTTGATATACTGGAGGTAGACTCCATGGGACTCGATCTGTTGGACCGCAAGATATTGCTTGCAATTATTGAACAGTTTCGTGGAGGTCCGGTGGGACTGGATACTTTAGCAGCCTATATCGGAGAAGACAGTGGAACTATAGAAGACGTATATGAACCCTATCTTATCAAAAACGGGTTTATTATAAGAACTCCGAGAGGACGTATTGCTTCAAAACTGGTTTATGAGCATTTGGGAATAGAATATAAAGAAGAATAAAAGGGGTGTAATAATGGCTGAAAAAAACGTGGCAAAGGTTATGATAGACGGAAAGATCATTACACTTGGGGGGTATGAAAGCGAAGAATATCTGCAGCGGATCGCAAACTATGTGAACCATAAAATTGCAGAGATGGAATCCATGACAGCTTATCGGAGAATGTCTCCGGATATGCGCAGCTGTATGATGGCAATCAATCTGGCAGACGACTATTTCAAGGCAAAGGAGCAGGCAGATGCTTCGGAGGAAGAAATGGAAAACCGTGATAAGGAAGCCTACAATGTAAAACAGGATCTTGTTGCAGCACAGATGGAAATAGAACGCTTAAAGAAAGAACTGGAATACAGAAACAATCAAAAAGAGCAATGAGCAGAAAAGAAAAAACAGAGCTGCTGGCACCGGCAGGTTCCTATGAAGCCTTTCAGGCTGCAATAAAGGCAGGAGCAGATGCAGTTTACCTTGGAGGAAGCCGCTTTGGAGCCAGGGCCTATGCAGATAATTTTACAGAAGAGCTTTTATTAAAGGCATTGGATGAAGCACATCTCTTCGGAAAAAAGATTTTTCTGACAGTAAATACTTTATTCAAGGAAAGAGAGCTGGAGGAACTGTACAGCTACATTTTACCCTATTATCGGCAGGGACTGGATGCAGTCATTGTGCAGGACCTGGGTGCCTTAAAGCTTATCAAGGAAAGCTTTCCAGGTCTGGCAATTCACGCCAGCACTCAAATGACGGTAACAGGGTACGAGGGAGCAGCTTTTCTGGAAAAATACGGGGTAAGCAGGGTAGTACCGGCCAGAGAGCTTTCTCTGGAAGAGATAAAAAAGATTCGGGAAAACACTTCTTTGGAGATCGAATGCTTTGTGCATGGAGCACTTTGCTATTGCTATTCCGGTCAATGCCTAATGAGCAGCTTTTTGGGTGGAAGAAGCGGAAATAGAGGAAGATGCGCACAGCCCTGCAGACTTCCTTATAAGTTACTGGAAGATGGAAAAATTCTTTCAGCAAAGGAAAGTACTTATGCCTTAAATACAAAGGATATTTGCCTGATCGATGATGTAGCAGAGCTGATCCGTGCAGGAGTTAC
>CAVFRH010000018.1:0-5078 GCA_963624695.1 bacterium | reverse complement strand
ATGTTCTTTGCTGTCCTGTGGTGTGTTCCCCGCGACAGCTTCTATAGATTACCACCCACTCAATAGTTTGTCAACAACTTTTTTAAAATTTTTTTAATCTTTTTTTACGGTCATTTTTCATGGCTCTGACCGAGTGTATTTCATTCCTTTACAAATGCCTTTACCGGCTTGGCCTTTTTATGTAGTCCGATATGTTTTTCCATCCATACCATGTCATACCATCTGTTGAATTTATAAGCACATTTATGGAAATGTCCGATCATTTCATACCCCAGATGTTCATGAAACCATACACTGTCCCTGGTCAGATATTCATCTTCTTCTATCGGATAGGCAATGCAGGCGTACACATTTTCAATGTTCTGCAGAGCAAGCTTTTCTTCCAAGGCCTGGTACAGTCTTTTTCCTGTCCCTGCCCTTCTCTCTTCCTTTGCCACATAAATAGAAGCTTCTACTGACCAGTCATACGCTCTTCTGCCTTTAAATGTGCCCGCATAAGCATATCCCGTCACTTTTCCCTTTTCCTCATTGACGACATAAGGGTACTTTTTCAGCGTATTTTTTATCCGCTCCTTCATTTCCTCCTCTATCGGTACATCGTATTCAAATGTAATTGCTGTATTTTTCACATAATAAGAATAGATCTGCAAAATTTCTTTTGCATCCTCAACCCTTGCCGTTCGTATCATGTTTTTCTCCGTATTGCTGATATTCTCTTTTGATCCAGGTCATGATTACTTCTACCAGATAGTCCTGCTGCACCCTGCTAAGCTGACGACCTTCTGAAATTTTATGCCACTTTTTGATGCAGCCTCTGCAGCAAGTTGCCGTTGCATGCTGTGCAAGAAAAACTGGATGCCCCTTCATCGGTGTCTGCTTTCCATCATTTGCAATAAAAGCCGGTGCCTCCCGCTTTTCTATAAAATCTCTGGCATGTTCTTCTATTTTATTGAGTCCTTTTTCCCGTATATAATCTATGTCTTTTTTCTTTAAATGAAAGTTGCTTCGAAATTTTGATCTTCCAAGCCTCAGAAATAGATCTGCATACCATTCCTCTTTTGTCACTTTATTTTCCTCGTTTTTTCTTAAATGAAGGTTCTTATTTTGTCGATCAGACCCTGATCTGCTGGAAGCCAGTCTACGCTGTCCAGCTCTTCTTTCTTCAGCCATTTTGCTGCTTCATGCTCTTTTAAAATCAGCTCTCCGGATATTACCTCTGCCCAAAAGCAGTCCATACTCAGGTGAAAGGTTGGATAGTCATACTCTACGGTATCAATCAGCTGACCGACTTTGATTTCTGTATCTAACTCTTCGCGGATTTCCCGAACCAGTGCGTCCTTGGCAGTTTCTCCTTCTTCTATCTTGCCACCCGGAAATTCCCATCCGTCTTTAAATTCTCCATATCCCCTTTGCGTTGCAAATATTTTATCATTTTCTCTAATGACTGCTGCCACTACCTTTACTGTTTTCATTGATATTCCTCTTCTAAATTTTTAATCATCCATTTACAATGTACTGGTAAATATCTTCTCTTACCGGAGTTTCCAGTTTCCACAAGATTTCTACTGCCGTCTTTTCTGTATTTGGCATGACAAATTCCTTTGCCTTACCTGCTGCCTCAACTCTGCCAAGATAGTAAAACTCCTTGGACATTTTGTCATCTTTATTTTTTCGGACAAAAAGTTCTACATCAATGCCACGTTCTCTCGCCTTTAAAAAGTTCTGCACATCTTCAGATTCCAGACTTCTTCCGCTTTTTGAAATGGCAATCAAACTACTGGATGTAAGAAAATGATCCTCGTATTTCGTGCTGTCACTGATATTTTCCTGTTTGTCATAATTTATAAAAATGGGAAATGTCTTCGTTTTTTTGTCGTATTTGTAGCCACCTATGTTCAAAGGTACCTCATTGTGTTCCCAATTGAGCAGTCTGCATACATCCTCGTAGGTGTATTTCTGATACAAAACAAGATTTGTATCCTTATATTTTTTACTGTAATCTCTTTTATATCTATAAATTCCAAACTCCAGCAGTTCATCTACGATCTGGAAGAAATCCGGATTCTTCAGCATTTGATCAAAGGTCTCTGATCTGCCATAATCCCCACCTTCTTTTTCCAGAAATACACACTGGCTGTAGGTCTTTTTCGCTGCATTTGTGGGAAATTCATTTGTCATCATGTTAACCACATTTTCTTTGCAGCTTTCATCCATAAGACAATTGTAATTTTCTCTTAGTGATTCTTCCAAAATCTGAAAAATTCCATGCTTATAGTGCATGAGGCGCTTCAGCATTTCCAGCTCATGAATCCGTTTTCCGTCGGCAAGCTTTTTCGAAATAAATTCGACTACTTTTTCCTCATCTGAAGTCAGACGTATCTTATATTCTTTCTCATATTTGACAAGAAATTTATAGTAAGAGCCTAAACTGTTGTTGTCGAAAATCCGCAGGACATCCATTTCTCCGTATTTATCAAAATCCATGAGCTTTGGAATCCGTCCCAGCTTATTTTTCAAATTGCTGTAATTTTCACGGATCAGCTTAATGTCACTGAAATTTGCATTGTCAATTGCCTGATAAATCCGTTTTCTGGAAATCTCGTCAAAATGTATGGTACTGGCTCCCGGAATCACTCGTCCACCTTCTGCTATATAGCGACGAATGTTGTCCTTGTTATAGCTTCGGTCTCCTGATAAGGCTATGGGAATCATGAAATTGTTCTTATAATTTCCGATAAAATCTAATATCACCACATATTCTTTATTTTCTGCTTTGCGAAGTCCCCTTCCCAGCTGCTGAATAAAAACGATCGGTGACTGGGTTGGGCGGAGCATGATCACCTGATTGATCTCTGGAACGTCTGTGCCTTCCGAAAAAATGTCAACACTCAAAATATAATCCAAAGCATTTTCACATTCCTCCCCTGCAAGCCTTTCAATTGCTTCTTCTCTTGTCTTTTCTGAATCATCTCCGTCTAACACAAGAGTTCGCAGGCCTTTTTTATTAAACTTTGAAGATAATTCTCTGGCCTCTTCACGTCTACTGCAAAAAATAAGCCCCTTTACACGGTCTCCGCTGTATCCGTAATAAGCGGCCTGCTTCATAACATAGTCTGCTCTTTCATCCGAGGTCAAATATCTGAAATTTTCCACCTCGTCTGTTTGATCCAAGTCATCACTCGATGCAATTTTCAAATCAGTAATACCAAAATAGTGAAAGGTACATAAAAGCTTTTCCTCCATGGCATCCTGCAGGCGGATTTCGTATGCAATCTGATGATTGAAGATTTCATAGATATTACCATCTCTTTTATCCGGTGTTGCCGTCATGCCAAGCCAAAGCTTTGGTGTAAAATACTCAAGAACTTTTTTGTAGTTTCCCGCAGCACTGTGGTGCGCTTCATCGATCACAATTGCATCCCAATGCTCTCTTTTGTATCGCTCCAGATTTTCCTTCTTGCTCAGAGTTTGAATCGTTGCAAATACATAGTCTGCATCGTAGTCCTGATGATTACCAGTCACCAGGCCCATAGACTTGTTACTACTGAAAACCTTGCGATAGGAATTCATTGCCTGCTTTGCAATCTGTTTTCTGTGGACCAGGAAAAGAACCTTTTCATACTTTAATTCACGCATGGCAAAGGCAGAAGCATAGGTCTTTCCGGTGCCGGTACTGCTGATCAGTAAAGCTCTTTTTTCCCCTGCCTCGGTAATTTTTCTTAAGTTCGCAACAAATGCCTCCTGCATGCTGTTTGGCTTTAAGGTGTATTTCTGAATTGAAGGGATTGTATCCTGTCTTGCGATTTCTCTTTGATGCTTTATCATGCAGTATCTTTCTCTATACTGCTCATAAAATTCATCAAATTCCTTTGTAAATTCACTATCCCACAGCGCTTCGAACTCCTCAAGGATCTGCTTTATCATCTCACCTTCTTGTGTAGACAACAACTTGGTATTCCATTCTCTGTTGCAGGTAAGTGCCTTTCCCGTTAAATTGGAGCTTCCAACTATGATCCTGTAAATTTCGTCTTTTTTGAAAATATATCCCTTTGTATGAAATCCCTCTCCTGCTGCCTCCACATCATACATTTTAAGGCTTATATTTTTTAATTCCTGAAGCTTTTTCAGTGCCTTCGGTTCACTAAAATTCAGGTAATTTGTTATAAGGATCTGCCCCTGAATTCCTTTTTCTTCCAATTCCTTTAAGGTTTGAAGAAGCGGTGTGATCCCGCCCATGGTGACAAAAGCCACACTGATCCGAAAGCCGTCGCATTTCAGCAATTCCTCTTCTATCGAAGAAAGAACTTTTTTCCCTTCATTTGGATTATTTGATACAAATTCCGGTCTATAGGCAAGATTTGAACTGCTGTTGCTATTAATAAATGCAGTTTCAAATCCACTGCGCATTTCCTGTAAATCGAACATGACGGATTCCCCCATACAAAATTTCCTGCTTCATTTTATCATTTCTGATTTCTTCGTGAAAGTACAGCAGTTAATTCTCTTTTCAATTTTCTCCCCTCATAGTACTATGATATTAGGATCGAAAAGTCAAAAAATCTGATACGAACTTGAAAGTTTTTCTATTTCTTTTTAACCCTATCGGGATTTCTCTCGTATAAAGAAGTAGAAAACATAACAATCCCCCCAATTAGAAGACCCGAAAGCGATTTTGCTTTCGGGTCTTCTTTGATCTGTTTTTTACTCTTCAAACAAAGGAGTTGAGAAATATCTTTCTGCCGTATCCGGAAGGATGGTTACGACTCTTTTTCCTTTTCCAAGCTTTTTGGCCAGCTTCAAGGCTGCTGCTACATTGGTGCCGCTGGAGATTCCGCACATTAAGCCTTCCATTCTTGCAAGATTCTGGGCTGTAGCGATTGCCTCTTCATCTGTAACAATGTAGATTTCATCGTAAATCTGTCTGTTGAGAATAGGCGGAATCAGGCCATCGCCGATACCCATCTGCAGATGGGTTCCGATGTTTCCTCCTGCCAAAATAGCTGCATTTTCCGGCTCGACTGCCCAGATTTCAATATTAGGGTTCTGTGCCTTCAGCACCTCTCCGATGCCTGTTATAG
>CAVFRH010000017.1:0-12292 GCA_963624695.1 bacterium | reverse complement strand
GTCCAATGAAGGAGAACGCTTTCTTTGCTTAAAGCCGGAGGAATGTGAGAGGCTGACCGGGGAGGGACTTTACAGCATTCTGATCCAAAATCCATCAGCCAAAGCACCTTTTGTATCCTGCGGAATTTCAGATCAGGAATTTTTGCGTGGAAAGGTGCCTATGACAAAAGAGGAGATTCGTCATATCAGCGTAGATATGCTTCGACTTCGCAAAGATTCCGTCGTATATGATATTGGAAGCGGAAGCGGCTCAGTGGCAGTAGAAATGGCATCCTTATCGCCTGAAATACAGGTTTATGCAATTGAATGCAGGAAAGAAGCCGCAGATCTGATTGAAAAAAACAGAGAACATTTTTCCTTGAAAAATATATCCCTTATCCGTGCAAAGGCACCGGAGGGCTTGGAAGACCTTCCAAAGCCAAGCCATGCCTTTATCGGAGGAAGCAAGGGCGAATTGCTGCAGATCATAGAATGTTTGCTGAAAAAAAATCCTCAGATTCAGATTGTTGTAAATGCGGTAAGTCTGGAAACCATCAGTCAGCTTACAAAGCTGGAGGAGCGGTTCGAAATAGAGGAGCTTCAAATTTCTTCCATTCAGGTTTCAAAAAGTCAAAGGCTTGGAAATTATCATCTGATGAAAGGAGAAAATCCAATCTGGATCTGTTCTTTTAAGGGAAAGAAGCATGAATAATCGAATTATGATCGCTGCACCTTCCAGCGGAAGCGGAAAAACAATGATTACCTGTGCACTGCTTGGAGCACTGGTGGAGAGAAAAAAGAAAGTAAAGGCCTTCAAGTGCGGCCCAGACTATATCGATCCCATGTTTCACAGAAAGGTGCAGAATGTAGAAGCAGAAAATCTGGATCTTTATCTGGCAGGAGAAGAAAAGGCAAAAAGCATTTTTGAAGAGGGAAGCAGAAATTCAGAAATTTCCGTAATAGAAGGAGTAATGGGACTGTATGACGGTCTTGGAGCAATACAGCTGGAAGCGTCCTCTTATCATGCGGCAAGCCTTTTAGACTGTCCGATTATTTTGGTAGTGGATGCCAAGGGAATGGGAAGAAGTCTGATCCCGCTCATTCGGGGATTTCGAGAATATGACAAAAATAAGCTGATAAAAGGCCTGATCTTAAACCGCATGTCTCTTTCGTTTTATAAAAGAATCAAGGAAATGCTGGAGCAGGAAACCGGACTGGAACTATTGGGCTGTTTTCCGGAAAATTCAGAATTTCAGATAAAAAGCAGACATTTGGGATTGCAGCTTCCATCAGAAATTGAAGAAATCAGAGAAAAGCTGAAAAATGCTGCCGGGCAGATGGAGGAGTGCGTAAACATAGACCGCATCCTGGAGTTGTCAGAGAGCATTCCCTGGCAGAAAAGAGAAAAAACTTCTTCTACAAAAAATGATAATCTGAAAAATTGCGGAGAAAAGCTTACTTTGGCAGTGGCCAGAGACGAAGCGTTTTGCTTTTATTATGATGCAAACATCCGGGAATTTCAAAAAAGAGGAATCGGGATTTGTTACTTCTCACCGCTGAAGGACAAAAAGCTTCCCAAGGAGGCAGACGGTCTTTTGCTTGGAGGAGGATACCCGGAGCTTTACTTGGAAAAATTGTCAGCGAATAAAGAAATGCTTCAGGAAGTCAAAGAGGCAATCGAAGGGAAAATGCCCTCTCTTGCAGAGTGCGGAGGCTTTATGTATCTGTGCCGGAAAATAGATGGAAAAGAGATGGTAGGAGTGATTGACGGGGAGTGCATCAGGAAAAAGAGGCTCGTTAATTTTGGGTATATACAGCTTCAGGAAAAGAACAGCTACTTTCTGCCACATGGAAAAAGCATCCGGGCTCATGAATTTCACTATTACGACTGCTCAGCAAATGGAGATTCCTGTATTGCACAAAAGCCGGCAAGCGACAGGACAAGAGAATGTGTACATGAAGGAAAAGAGCATTTCTGGGGTTTTCCCCATCTCTATTATCCCTTCGCAGAAGAGTTCGTAGATCATTTTGCAGAAGAAATGAAACTATATCATGAAACAAAGTGACTTGCTTATATATGAAAAATAATTCAAGTCATTCATATAAATAATACGAAAAAGCTTTGTGCAAATACCCTTGCACTGTGTAATTTGCATATTAGGCTTTCTTGTGCTATGATAGGAAACAGTTTGTGACCGGTTTTGTGGCAGCAGAAGGGATCACATAAAAATTTATTTACGAGAAGGTGGCTGCATGAAAGATTTTCTGTTTAATTCCGAAGAGCTGTTAGACAAAAAGGCTTTGGAAGGGCTTGAAAAAGAATACATTCCGGGAATCCTTCCATGTAAATGGGTCAGATGGAACAGTATGATTCAGCTGGTGTATTTTACAGAGGAAATGACCAGTATAAACGAAATGGCAGATGAGCTTACCTTAGATGATCTGCGGACGATCGCAAATGAAATTCTTGATTATGTGGTGAAGCTGGAGGGACAGACAGACCTGTCTTTGGAGAATGTAGTATGGGATCTGGATTCCATTTATCTGGATGAGGATTATCAGGTACATATTATCTGTCTTCCGGCCATTATTCAGCCGGAAACATTGGAAAGCAGGATATACGTAAAAAGAGTATATGCCATTCTGAGTGATCTTTTCCAACTGAAAGAAGAAGGGTATTTTGTTTACAGACAGATTGAGGCACAGCAGGAAAAAAATGCCTCAGACTGGGAAGCCCTTCGCAGAGCAGTAGAAAGAAGAGAACCGGTGGAGGACGAAAGTCTGACATTAAGGGGAATCAATACACCGGAACCTTTTGTATTTTCAATCGGACACGATGAGTTTATTATCGGATCGGATGAAACAGTAGACGGATACATGAATTATCCCTCCATCAGTCCTGTACATGCAAGAATCGGCTGGAATGACATCAGCTTCTTTGTAGAGGATTTGGGAAGTGAAGAGGGAACCTGTCTGAATGATGTGCGTCTGGCACAAAACAGCCAGATACCCATTGGACGTGGAAGCATCTTAAAATTCGGAGAATACACATTTATTGTTGAATAGGAGGCTGCATAAGAATGGACCAGAACAAAAAAAATATTGTCATTGCAGATCCTGATACAGAATACATAAAAAGCTATGAAGAGGAGCTGATCCTTCGCTTTGAGCAGGCAGCAGATATTCAGATTATAACGGAGCCGGAATATCTGGAAAATTATTTCAGACTTCACCGGGACATTGATGTTCTGCTGATCGCAAAGGAATTTTATGGGGAATACCTGAAAGAGCACAACATTTCCCATATGATGATCGTCAATGCGAAAAAAAATATAGATCCGGCGGCAGAGGACTCAGAAAGACATATTTTAAAATACCGGTCAAGAGGAGAGCTTCTGGACTTCGTCGAAAAGAGTCTTGCAAATGAAAGTGAGCCGGCCTCATTTGAAGAAGTGGAGCCTCAGAAAGAAGAAAAAAGCAAAACAACGGTGGTTTCGGTTTATTCTCCCATTGGCGGAAGCGGAAAGAGCCTTGCATCCATCGCACTGGCAAAAAAACTGAAAAAGCTTGGGGAATCTGCTCTGGTCATCGGATGTGATGATCTTCAAAGCTTTGGAGCCTTTCTGGATACCAGGGAAAATGCAGATCCGGAGCTTGCTTTGCGGCTTCAGGAAATTACAGAGGGAACCTATTGGAGTATCCTGAAAAACATATATCACGGAGAGGTAACCTGCCTTCTTCCTTTCGAAAAGCCCCTGTGTGAGCTGGGAATCAAATCCTATCAGCTATATGATTTAATCATGCTTTTAAAGGAAAAGGGAGACTTCTCATTTATTATTTTGGATTTGGGAAGTTCCATGGACAAGGTGGTGCAGACGATGATCGCCTTATCGGATCATGTGATCCTTATTACAGAACCCAAAATGATTTCCTGTCGTATGATGGAAAAGGTTCTCTTAAATATGGATATACTTACAGTAGAAAACAGATATACCATTTCCAATCAGTACCGGACGGAGGGCTTCCATCTGGATTCAGAGAATTTGTTTGGCGCTTTTGCAGGATATGCAAGTGCACAGGAGGCGATGGAGGATCCACTCTTTTACCGATTGGCCTTAGAACTTACCTGATCACGAAGTTATATATCACATATAGTTAATGAGTGAAACGAAAATTATAAAATTATATGAGCCTACGCAATGACAGACGGAGGTGAGCATGTTAAAATAAAGACAATTGAGAGAAAGTCATAACACATGCTTATGAAGGTTTGTAGATGAGGAGAGAAAAAAATGCGTGGAGTTCATAGTGCAGTAGACAATATCAGGAGAAGTGTCTTTACCGAGGTCGCAAAGCTTGCGTATGAGACAGAGGATTACAGCAAGGTAGATTCGATTCCCTATAAGATCATTCCGGGAGAAACAGCTCATTACAGAACAAATGTATTCTTGGAAAGGGCTGTTATTTCTGCGAGACTTCGACTGGCCTTGGGTATGGATTTGGTTCCGGGAGGCCCGGACAGACCCATCAGCAGCTATATTCGGGAGGCTGCAACTGATCAGAAATTTTTCAAAAGGCCTTTGATCAATGTTATCAAATATGCCTGCAATGCCTGTCCGGAAAAGCAGATTCGTATTACAGACAGCTGTCAGGGCTGCCTGTCGCATCCTTGTATGAATATCTGTCCAAAGGATGCAATCTATCTGGACAAGGATCAGCATTGTCATATTGATCAGGACAAATGCATTAAATGCGGCCGCTGCTTCAGCCAGTGTCCATACCACGCAATTTCAAAGATTGAACGTCCCTGTGCAGAAGCCTGCGGCATGGATGCAATTCATTCCGATGAGCTGGGAAGAGCAGAAATTGATTACGATAAATGCGTATCCTGCGGTATGTGCCTGGTAAACTGCCCATTCGGAGCAATTGCAGATAAAAGCCAGATTTTCCAGGTTATTACGGCAATGAAGAGACAAAACGAGGTAGTAGCCTGTGTGGCGCCGGCTTTCGTAGGTCAGTTCGGAAAAAATGCAACTCCTGCAAAGCTGAAGAGGGCAATGCGGAAAATCGGTTTCTCAGATGTGGTAGAGGTATCCATCGGAGCAGATCTTTGTACCGTAGAGGAAGCACATGATTTTCTGGAAAATGTACCGGAAAAGCTTCCATTCATGGGAACATCCTGCTGTCCGGCATGGAGTGTAATGGCAAAGAAGCTGTTTCCGGAGTTTGAAGAATGCATTTCCATGGCATTGACCCCTATGGTAATTACCGCAAGAATGGTGAAGAGAGACAATCCGGATGCAAAGGTATGCTTTATTGGACCTTGCGCAGCAAAGAAAAATGAAGCAAACAGAAGACATGTCCGTTCCGATGTAGACTATGTATTGACCTTCGAGGAACTGCAGGGAATGTTTGATGCAAAGGGAATTGACTTCGATAAGATCAAAGAAGATGAAAGCTGCGATATGACAGAGGGAACCAGCATGGGACGTGGTTTTGCAGTTGGTACAGGTGTTGCAGCTGCTGTAGTAGAGGCAATCAAAAAAATTGATCCGGAAAGAGAAGTACATACAGAGTATGGTGACGGTCTGAAGGAATGTAAAAAGCTTCTCTTCCGTGCAAAATCCGGAAAGTGCAACGGATACCTGATCGAGGGTATGGGATGCCCGGGAGGCTGCGTTGCCGGAGCCGGAACCCTTTCCAGTGTTAGGGATGCACAGAACAATGTAAGTAAATTTGCAAAGTCTGCAAAACTGGTCAGCAGTCTGGAAAGTCCTTATCTCGATGTTTTGGATGAAGTAGAAAAGAAATATGGCAATGAAGTAATTGACGAAAAATTAATGGAGTGAGAAAAATGGTAAAGCATATTATTTTATGGACAATAAAAGAGCAATATCAGGGAAAAGAAAAAGAGGAGATCATTCAGGGCATAAAGGAAGGCCTTGAGGGACTTGCAGGAAAAGTTCCGGGAATGATCGATATCAAGGTAAATACAGAGCATCTTGCAAGCTCGACCATGGATCTTATGCTGGATGTAACCTTGGAAAGTGAAGAGGCGTTAAAGGGCTACTCCGTAAATCCAAATCATGTTGCAGTGGCAAACGCAAAGGTAAGACCTTATACAGATGTCCGCAGCTGCTACGATTATGTAGTAAAGTAAGAGGTAATCTATGAAAATTGCAGTGATAAACGGCAGTCCAAAGGGTGATAATAGTATCACCCTTTTTACAGTAAAATATTTAGAAAAAAAGTATCCGCAGGAAAGCTTTTCTTATATTCCGGCGGCAGCAAGGATCAGATCTTATGAAAGAAGTATGGAAGAAATTCTTCCAGTTCTACAGGAAGCGGAGCTGATCCTTTTTTCATATCCGGTATATACTTTTATGGTTCCGTCACAGCTTCATCGCTTTTTGGAGTTGTTAAAAAGAGAAGCAGAGCTTGGCAAGGTAAATTTAAAGGGCAAGTTTGTTTCTCAGATTTCTACCTCCAAGCATTTTTATGATGTGACGGCTCACAAATTTATAGAGGAAAATGTGAAGGATCTCGGAATGAACTATATCAGTGGACTTTCAGCTGATATGGAAGACCTGACAAAAAAGAAGGGACAAAAGGACGCAGAAGCCTTTTTTAAGTATCTTTTGTGGAGCATGCATAAAAATAAGAAAAAGAGGGTTTCTTCAGACAGAAAAGAAAAGCCGGTGGTTATTGTAGCTGATTTGAAAGAGGAAGACTTGCAGCTGAAGGAGATGATCGACTGCTTTCAGAAAAAGCTGGCTCTTCCATCTGTGCTGGTAAATCTTCGCGAGTTTCATTTTCAAGGTGGGTGTCTTGGATGTCTTCGCTGCGCATCCAGCGGAAAATGTGTATATAGCGATGGATTTGAAGAGCTTTTAAGAGAAAAAATCCAAAGCGGTTCGGCGATTGTGTATGCATTTACCATTCAGGATCACTCTATGGGATCCCTCTTTAAAACCTATGACGATCGACAATTTTGCAATGGACACCGAACGGTAACAATGGGAAGTCCCATTGCTTATCTGATCCATGGACAGTACAGCGAAGAAAAAAATCTGGAAATGATTCTTGAGGCAAGAGCCCAGACCGGAGGAAATTTCTTTGCAGGTGCTGCTGCAGACGAAAATGGAACAATCGGAAAAGAAAAGACAGAAGAAAAAATTGAAAAAGTTGCAGAACAGCTTTGCTATGCTGTTGAAAACAGGTATGCTCCACCTTCAAATTTCTATGGTGTGGGAGGAATGCGGATTTTCCGGGATCTGATCTACCAGATGCAGGGATTTATGAAGGAAGATCATAAATTTTTCAAAAAACACGGACTTTATGATTTTCCACAAAAGAAAAAGGGAACCATATTGCTGATGTATCTTTTGGGAGCAATGATGTCATCGAAAAAGCTTCGAAAAGCAATGGAAAGCAAGATGAATGAAGGAATGACCATGCCATACCGGAAGGTCTTAGATCAGTTAGATCAGAAAAAGCGAAAATAAAAGATAATTCGGACAAAAGGGAGATACCCCATGAAAAAAAAGAAAATCATTGCTGTAGTGATCGCAGTGGCGGCAGCAGCGACAGCAGCATTTTTTATCGTCAGATTTGTAAATGCAGGGAGCAATGCTTCAAAGGAAAGTGTTTATGTGCAGTCGGTAAACAGCATAAATGCTGCAGACAGCTGTGCAGTGAATCGTTTTTCCGGTGTAGTGGAAACACAGAAAAGTGAAACGGTAGAATTCGATACCTCTCTTACTTTAAATGAATGTTATGTGGCACAGGGGGATCAGGTAAAGACCGGAGACAAGCTCTTTTCCTACAGTACGGAAAGTACACAGCTTGAAATTCAGCAAAAAGAGCTGTCCATTGAAAAGCTGAATTCCACGATCAGCAATGATAATGCACAGATCACGTCTTTGACAGAGCAGATGAACAATGTATCTGCTGACAGCAAAATAGAATATTCTTCCCAAATCCTGGAGCTGCAGACAGAAGTCTCTCAGTCAGAGTACGATATTAAGGTTGCACAGGCTGAAATCGATAAATTAAAGAAAAAAGTAGAAAATGCAACCATTACAGCAGATATGGACGGGGAAATCACGAAGCTGAATGATGTAAGCACTCTTTCAGAGGAAAACAAGACCTATATGACCATAACTGCTGCAGGAGAATATCGTGTGAAGGGAAGGGTAAATGAAAGCAACATTACGGATATCTCAGAAAATGAAAAGGTAATTCTAAGGTCCAGAGTAGATGACCAGAAAACCTGGACGGGAACGGTTTCTTCGATTGAGACCAAGGCTCAGACAGACAGTTCTTCCGGTTCAGAAGCAGCAACGGATGCATCCTCCAATTATGCTTTTTATGTTGAACTGGACAATACAGACGGACTTATGCTGGGACAGCATCTGACAATCGAAAAGGATACGGGATATTCCAATTTAAGCGGAATCTGGATTTCAGGCGGTTGGATCAGCACAGAAGGGGAGAAAAGCTATTGCTGGGCTGCATCTTCCCCGGATGGAAGGCTGGAAAAAAGAGAGATCACTTTGGGAGAATATAAGGAAGATCTGGATCTTTACGAGGTAACAGAGGGACTCAGTCAGGGAGATTATCTGGCGTGGCCGGACAGTGAAAATGCAGCAGGGATGAAGGTAATGGTGTCTTCATCCGAAGGCGCACAGACAGGAGAAGTGTCGGAAATCAGCAGCATAGAGGAAAGCTAGACTGGAAAAAGATATGGAAAAGATTCTTGAATTGAAAAATATATGCAAAAGCTATGGAGAAGGAAAGCTGGCACTTCCGGTTCTTTTTGATATTAATCTGAGTGTGGAAAGGGGAGAATATCTCGCAATAATGGGACCGTCCGGTTCCGGTAAATCCACGCTGATGAACATTATCGGATGTCTGGATATTGCAAGCAGCGGAAGCTACAGCTTAAATGGACATGAAGTGGAAAAAATGTCGGAAAATGAAATTTCCGAGCTGCGAAACAGAAGCATCGGCTTTGTATTTCAGAATTTTAATCTTATGCCGAGAGAGTCTGCACTGGAAAATGTCTGCCTCCCCATGATCTATGCAAATATAAAACGAAAAGACCGAATTCAGCGGGCAAAGAAGGCCTTAGAGGCCGTTGGTCTGGCAGATCGAATGGACTTTTTCCCGACTCAGCTTTCCGGAGGACAAAAACAAAGGGTTGCCATTGCAAGGGCGATGGTGATGAATCCGAAGATTCTTTTGGCAGATGAGCCTACCGGAGCTCTGGACTCCGTTTCCGGAAAGCAGGTGATGGAGCTGTTTGAAAAATTAAACGAAGAGGGTGTTACCATTATCATGATTACCCACGATCCACAGATCGCAGCATGGGGAAAAAGGCAGGTTTTGATCCGAGACGGAAGACTTAAGGAAAAGTGGGATGAGGATGCAGAGGAGTTTTCAAACTGATCGGAGAAGAGTATGTACAGGAAAAAAAAGAAAATAGGGTTCATTTTACTGATTGCAGCAGCTGTCATTCTGGCTGTCTCTTTGATCTTTTCGAAAGTGAAGAGCGAAAAAAGTGTAACGGTGTATTCGGTGGCAGATTTGATGCAAAGCGGCTGGGGTGACAGCAGCACCATGACTGCAGTGGTAAAAGAGGGAAAGACTCAGACCATAAAGCTGCAGGAAGGACTGGTAGATGAAATATGTGTCAGTGAGGGACAGGAAATAAATGCAGGCGACCTGCTTATGCGTTACAATGTAGAGAGCTATCAGCTGACATTACAATCTGATAAGGCAAAGCTGGAGGCTTTGGAAGCTTCTTTGGAAAAGGCAAAAAAACAGCTGCAGACCTACAAAAATCTGATTCCTTCTGAATATGCACCACAGGAAACAGAAACCGTCATACATCATACGGCTGATCCGGTAGAGACTCTGTCCATAGTAGACAGCGCAACAAGCCCGTCAGAGGAGGGCAATATTTACAATTGCAGCACACAAACAGTTGTTACGGGAGCCTTTTTGCAGAGCTTGTATGAAAGCAAAGGAGAGGCATATTTCAATATATACGTAGACAATGTCCTTTACGGAAGCTGGAGCGTAGATGGAAGTACTCTGGAAAATTCTCCCTATGCGAAAAAGAGCAATGCGTCACAGACAGACAGCAAGGAAGAAGAGTCAGAGGAGGAAACACAGGAGAGTTCTTCGACCGAAACAGAGGTGACCAGCCAGTCGCAAGGGGAGGAGTCACAAGAGGAGCAGGAGATAGAAGAAAAAGTAGAATTCGATGACTGGACCTTAGGAGAAGGAGTTGAGTTTAACGGAGACGGAACTGTCAGCATTGATTTTCAGACAGCACACTACGGTAGCTTTGAGTCCTCGGTTCCCCAGGAAGCAGAATGGGATGAATATATCAGCAGCGGCGGCATCGAAGATGACGGAACGGAAAATTATCGTTATTCCCAGGCAGAGCTGACAGAAATGGTAAACAATCAGACAAAAGAAATTTCTTCTCTGGAGCTTCAGATTAAAGAAGCAAGGCTGACCTATGAAAAGGATCAGCTGACTGCAAAGGATGGACAGGTAACGGCAACCATCAGTGGAACCGTTACAGAATTGAAAACGGTCTCCGAGCTTTCCAGCGGAGATACCCTTATGACCATTACCGGAAAAGAAAAATGTCTGGTAGAGATTGATGTCAACGAAATCGATCTGCAGGATCTTAAAGTAGGAGATGAATTTTCTGTAACCGGTTATGAAAGCGGCAGCGTGGTAACGGCAAAGGTAAGTGAAATTGGTACAGAGCCTGTGGAAGGAGAAAGCTATTCTACAAACCCGAACAGCTCATTTTATCCGGTGACTGCTTCGGTAGAGGATGAGGATGCACAGCTGCGGACTGGTGAATACTGCCAGGCAAGCCTGAATAAGGAAGAAGAAACGGAAGGAAGTTTTTACATTTCCGATATGTATGTAAGAAGTGACAACGGCGGACACTATGTTATGCTACAGGGCGAAGATGGCCTTTTGAAAAAGAAGTACATTCAGACAGGAGAAACGCTTTGGGGCAGCTTGCTGGAAATTAAAAGCGGCATTTCACAAACAGATTACCTGGCCTTCCCATATGGAAATGATGTCCTCGAGGGAGCAAAAACGCAAATTGGAAATGAGTCAGAGTAAGGGGAAAAAATGTTAGAAAATATACGTCTTTCCATGAAGGGAATATGGAGCCATAAGCTGCGGTCCTTTTTGACAATGCTTGGAATCATTATAGGAATTGCAGCAATTATAGCAATTGTTTCTACAATCAAGGGTACAAACAAGCAGATTGAAGATAATCTGATCGGAGACGGAACCAATACAGTTACGGTTCAGCTCTATCAGGACGGCTGGGCTCAGGACTACAATGAAAGTTCAAGCCTTCCAAGTGTTCCACAGTTTTCAAAGGATGTGAAAAAACAGATTTTGAATATAGAGGGAACAGAAAGAGTCAGTATGTATCATAAGGCGGAATATGCCAGCAGCCTTTTTTATAAAAACAAAAGTCTGGACAGCACATCCATCTATGGAATCGATGAGGATTATCTGGAAACCGAAGGATTGCAGATCGTATCGGGAAGAGCTATTTCAAGTCAGG
This sequence comes from bacterium, assembly GCA_963624695.1. Classification (GTDB taxonomy): domain Bacteria; phylum Bacillota; class Clostridia; order Lachnospirales; family Lachnospiraceae; genus Alectryocaccobium. Next base: position 696 of record CAVFRH010000017.1, on the reverse strand, counting down.
ACATTAAGAACTGCAAGAAGGTTGTGCTTGTGGATCAGGTCGTAATAGACAGTGCCTTTGGCGGGGAAAGCCCCATAGGGAAAACTATGGATATAAAGGGAGAACCCTTTACAGTGGTAGGTGTGGTAGAGAAAAAAAGTGAATTTGAGCCGGTAATTAATTCCGAAGATGAATATTACACCTATAAACAGAGCAGCAACGGAGCAGTTTACATACCGGACAGCCTCTGGCCGGTCATTTATCAGTATGATGTTCCGTCAAATTTTCTTGTAAAAGCAAAGTCCACATCCGATATGACAAGTGTGGGAAAGAAAACCCAGGAGCTTTTAAACAGCTATCTGAGTTCGGAAAATTCCACGGTTAGCTACAAGGCAAATGATCTTGCTCAGGAGGCATCACAGCTGCAGCAGCTGTCATCCTCTACGAACCTTATGCTGATCGGAATTGCTTCAATCTCTCTTCTGGTAGGCGGAATCGGTGTTATGAACATTATGCTGGTTTCCGTTACGGAAAGAACAAGAGAGATCGGATTAAAAAAAGCTCTTGGTGCCAAAAGAAGAACGATCCGGATGCAGTTTCTGACAGAAGCAGCTATGCTGAGTATTTTGGGTGGTTTGTTCGGTGTGATTGCGGGAATCATACTTTCACAGGTTATGGCAGCAATGGCTTCCATCCCAGTTGCGATCAGTGTACCGG
>CAVFRH010000016.1:0-15778 GCA_963624695.1 bacterium | reverse complement strand
GATATGGAGTAATTCCAGATTTAAGCTGTGCTTAAAGGTTCAAAGCAGTGAAGACAGCAACGAGGTAATCAAATCACCTCTTGCGGCCCAGATCAAAGAAGCCGGACGGGCATACCTTCAGGTTGGAAATAATGAAATCTTTGAGCTGTTTCAATCTGCTTACAGTGGAGCTGCAGAAAAGTCAGATGGTGTAAAAGGAAAGGAATTTACCATATCCGGCTTTACAAAATCCGAAAAAAAGGTTCCAATCTATTGTCAAAAAAAGGAAAGGAAGGGAGCAGAAAGTGCAAGTCAGCTGGAAGCAATTGTCCGCCATGTGGCAGGCTACTGTCAGAAGGCAGGAATTTCAAAGCTTTCAGAGATCTGTCTGCCTCCTTTAGCAGAGTATGTCGAATTTCAGAGAAATGAAAAAAAGGACAGCGTTGGGTATCCGGTTGAAATCGGCATTTACGACGATCCGGATAACCAATATCAGGGAGAGTACTCGGTAGATCTAATGAACAACAACTGCATGCTGATTGGCTCTTCCCAGTTTGGAAAGACAAATATGCTGCAGGGCATGATTCGAGCATTGGCGGAAAAATACAGTCCGGAGGAGGTAACTCTTTATATCATAGATTTTGCATCTATGATTTTGAAGAATTTTGACAATCTGGCTCATGTAGGAGGGGTAGTGACCGCTTCTGAGGATGAAAAATTAAAGAATCTCTTTAAGCTTTTGCATACCGAGATTGTCAAAAGAAAAGAGCATCTGCTTTCGGCAGGTGTCAGCTCATTTGCAGCCTACAAGGAAGCCGGAAAGAGAGACCTTCCACTGATTGTGTTAATGATCGACAATTTGACAGCACTAAAGGAACTTTATTTTAAAGAGGACGATGAGATCCTTTCCATCTGCAGAGAAGGGCTGTCTGTGGGCATCAGCGTAGTGATCGCAAATTCCCAGACAAGCGGAATCGGATATAAATATTTATCTAATTTTTCAGAACGAATCGCCTTTTATTGCAATGATTCCAATGAGTACAGCTCATTTTATGACCATTGCAGGGAAAAATTAGATGCAATCCCGGGAAGATGCCTGATTGATATAGAGAAAAAGCACTATGAATGTCAGTCCTACGTAGCCTTTGAAGGGGAAAGAGAAATCGACAGGATACAGAGCATTAAGGCGTTTATAGACCAAATAAATGAAAAGAACCCAGGAAAAAAAGCAAAGCGCATTCCGTTGATTCCGGCATTGCTTACAAAGGAGTACATGCTGAAGGAGTTCGCTTCTTCCATGCAGAAGAGCTTTGGGGTTGTGGTAGGGCTGGACTATGCTACGGTTGCTCCCTATCTGCTTCAATTTGCTTCTATGTCGCTGCTTGCCATTTCCGGAAAAGAGGAGCTTGGATTGTACAACTGGATCGCATATGTAACTTCTGTTTTGTCAATCCAATATCCCAAAAGGACGAAATTGTATGTTTCGGATAGTGTAAATAAAAAGCTTTCTTTTCTGAAAAAGTTCGAAAGTACAGTAGCCTACAGTATGCTGGCAGAAGATGCAGTAAGCTATGTAAAAGAAATTGAAAGTAGCTTGAAGGAACGGTACGAGGCATTGGCAGCAGGAAAAGATGACATCCTCGAGAAAGAAGAGCTTCTTCTGCTCATAGTCGACAACCGGGATGCCTTAGATGCCATCTGCGCTGACTCGCAGGCCCTTAGTGCATACAAAAATATTACAGGGCGATATAAAAATATGGGCGTCAGCCTCTTGATCTGCATTGAAAATGAGGCAATCCAATACAGTGCTCCCGAGATTTTGAAAAATATAAGAGATCAAAAGAAAATCATGTATTTTGGCAATCTGGCTGACTTTAAAGTATTTGACCTTCCGTTGGCAATGCTGCGAGGCTTCAAAAAGGAAGTAGAAGCCGGAGATGGTTATATGATCAATGAAAGCAGCTGTAGGAAGCTGAAGACGGCAGCCGTAAAAGAATTGAAGTAAGTGATGTGCATATGACCGGATACACGGTTTGTATAAAGAATAATTTTGGAGGAAAAACAAATGGCAAATCAAATTAGAATTACACCAGATCAGATGAGGGAAAGAGCAAGCGAATATCGGGTAGAGGCAGATACCGTAAACGGAGTTATCAGTAAGATGGACTCTCTTCTACAGCAGCTTCAAAGTGAATGGGAAGGTGCATCCAGTGAGTCTTATGCGGCACGTTACGAAGAATTAAAGCCTGGATTTGTAAAAGCAGAAAATCTGATTCGTGAAATCGCATCTGCCCTGGATTCAACTGCACAGATTATAGAAGAAACAGACAACAGCATTGCAAGCCAGTTTAAGGCATAAAAGAGAACTGAGGCTGCCATAGCGACAGCCTCACATTTCAAAAAGGAAGCAGAGGGAGGCTATGGCGGAAGAAAAAAGCTATGAGGAGCTGCTTGCAGAAAAAGAAACTGTAGAAAATCAGAAAAAGAGCAGTGAAGAAAAACAGGAAGAGAACAGCTATATCCTGAGCAGACTGAACAGTGCCAAAGAATCCATTGCGGAGTTAAAAAAATCCTTTCAAACGAATAAAAAAAAGGATGAAGAGATCGAGGTAAACAGTGAAAATTGGAGCGGATCCTGCTGCGAAGAATTCAAAACGAAGCTGTCTGCCTTAAAAGAAGAAAACAACAATTACTATTCCAATACACTGGACTATGTACTGGATTCTTTGAACAACGAGATTACCAGAGTCGAAAATCTGAATCTGGAGCAAGGTAATATATTTAGTTGGGCTTTGCAAAGATTAAATGAATTAGTAAATAAGATTGAAAATTGGACGAATTAATCGGGGTGAAGAGATTGGCTGAAATCAAGATAAACAGAGCCTTATATACAGAAATATCGAATGTTAGGAAAGTAGGAATAGCATTAAACGAGGACTATACGAAAGTAGAAAATGACAATGAAGGTTTGCCAGCAGCTTCACGGTATGAAACGCAGCAGGACGAGATCAAAGAGCTTTTTGACGCCTATATCGAATTGCTGAAAAAAGACCTTGATGACTTATGTGAGTATGCAAATTCAATTACGAAAGCAGATAGAAATTCGATGTTTTATATAGGCTGTGGGGAATAAAAATGGGATACAAAGTGGATTTTGATGCACTGGACAGTATGTACAATACAGTTCAGGCACAGGTTAATACATGGAATGAAAACCTGGCAGTATTAAGCAGCCAATTTCAGACACTTATAAATTCGAAAAATATGTCAGGCAAGACAGCGAAAAATATAAGAGAGTATATCGCAAGTGTGCATATGCAGATTGTTGATGCACTGAATGACATAATTGGCGATCATGTCGAAAACTGTCTTAGGTACAAAACCGACATGCAAAAAGTGGATGAATCAACCCATGCCTGCATAAAGAAAACAGAACTGACAGAAAAAAAGAGTGCGCTAGAAGAGACAGACAAGGAAGCAATCAGTATAGGAGAAAGCCTAGCGGATGTGCTTAGTGGAATCAGCGATATTTTTTCTGTTTCTTACAATGACATTTCAAGTGTAGACGAAAGTCATAAGGCTGCATCAAACCACATAAAGGAGTTGGATGAGAAGATTCAGAAGCTGGAAAAGGAACATCTAAATTCAGATTTTCTCGAAACAGAAGAAGCGATTTGCAAGATGCGAGCATTTATTTCGGACTATAGCAGTAAAACGCGGGCAATTATATCGCCGAATACGAAACAGAATTTGTTGAGTTCGAATACGTATTTAGACGCATGTCAGTCGATTAAAAATATTCAAGAGGAAAGAAAGGAAAATGAAGTAAAACTGGAAGCAGCTCTTGAAGCAGAAAATGCGAGAGTTGAGATTCTGAAGAAAGAATATGAAGAAAGAAAAAAAGAGGCGGAAGCGGTTAATTTTCTGGTGGATTTGGGCTGTATCGTTGGATCTGCGATAATAATTGCAGCTACAGGCGGGGCAGCCATTCCTTTGGTTATGGGAGTTGTTTCGGCAACTAGCAGTGCAATTATGGCAGGGACAGAAAATTTGACACAGCAGTATGTGGAAAAAGGCAATCTAAACAATATTGACTGGGGATCCTTTGGCAAAGATGTGATTTTGGCAGGTGCTTCCGGATTTATAACAGGTTACGGGGGTACAGCTTTAAATATTGGATTGGTCAATAAAGTCAGCGCTACGACGCTTGGATCAGCACTTTTGGATTCACCTTCTGCAATTGTAAGCCTTGTATCGCATGTTGGGCTTGGTGCAGGATCGGAGACACTCGTTGGAGTTTTCAGCAGAGGAACGGAAACTTTAATTACAGAGGGTGATCAGGAAAAAGCATTAAAGGATGCCTTTGATCCATATAATATGTTGATGGATGCATCAATAGGTGGAATTGGAGGCGCGGAAACGTATAAAAAACAAACAGTAGCAGACTTGGCGGTTGCAGATTACAATCAAAAGTATAATCCTGTCGAACGAGGAGAAACAAATGGCTTGGAAAATTTAAAGAAGACCACAAATGGGGGAGTGGATTTCAGTGAGTCGGATTATATCTTGAAAAATGAAAATGGAGATATAGCAGAGGTTCAGATCAAACCAACAGGCTCCCGTTCAAAAGATGCTACAGCAGTGAAACATGTATTAAAAGAAAATGGTTTTGATGTATCAGGGATGACAGGAAAAAATAGAGAGTATAGCATATATGTACTTGATGATTATGATGTTGCAACAGATAAGATGACAGTACAAGTTGTACAAAGTGATGCAAGGAAAAAAATCGGACCTCACGCAGGTGCAGCAAAGCAGTATGGCATGCTAAATGGAAAATATGAACAGGAAAAATATAAAATGCATGAAGTGAAGGATATAGTAGACACAGTTAAAAAAATAAATGATAAAGGAAAAGAAATCTCAACAAAAGATAATATCGACACAAATGTAAAAGAAGTAATAAATTTAAATCCTGTAATAGTTGGAGGTTGATATGCTTAAATTTATTTCTAAGGATACAAATGAAGAGAATGTAACAACCGAATATATCGAAGAGTTAGAAGAGAAATGGAATATTAAATTTCCTCCAATATTAGTAGAATATTATTTGTATCATAATGCTGCGGAAGTATATGAATTTCCTTTTTTCAGACATGGAATTGAATTTTCAATTGAATTTATTTTGCCTTTAAAATTTGGAAAATTTAGTGTTGAACATATTTATGATTTAAATCAAAGTGATGAGTTTATATCAGATCGTTTCATTCCACTTGCAGAGGATACAAGCGGTGAAGAGTATTATTGGGATAGCAAGAACGGAAAAGTTTATTACTTGAGCATGCAAAATGTAGAAAATCCCATCCCGATCAGTAACTCTGTCGAAGAATTTTTTGAATTATTAAATACCGCATATGAAAGGAACCTGCGTAAATGAATATTTTACCACTTGGAAGCATTGTTTTATTGAAGGGCGGAAGCCAGAAGCTGCTCATTATCGGTAGAGCACTGAACTTGAAAAAAGATGAGAAGGAATTTTATTTTGATTATGGCGGGGTGCCTTATCCACAGGGACTGACCGGAGATCAGATTGCGTATTTTAATGCGGATGCGATTAATAAGATTGTGTTTGAAGGATACAGCGATGTAGACAATGAAAACACTGTAGATACCATAAACGATTACCTGAAAAATCATCCGGATTTGAAGAGAGGAAGCGTAGAAAGCTTTCAAAAATAATTTTTTTTCGTCATAAATATCACGTAATGTTGAAAAATATCAACAAATATGTATAATCAAAAGGGAAATAGATATAATTCAAAATAAAGCTTATAAAGGAATTTATTGAAAATGACGTATTTGCCGATGACGGAACAATTAACAGAAAAAACATGTGGGAAAAATGTTTCCTACATTCTGGGGAAAGAAACACTTTTTGCAGTCACAGACTATAAAATACTGCAAAATGATGTAGATGACGTTTTGGTCAAATGCAGAAAGCTTCTTTTGAATGGAAAGATACAGCTACTTTATTTCACAGAAGAATTGCAAAGTCTGGAATCTGCAATGTCTGATCAAAATGCAGACCTGCTTTTGGAAATTTTAAAAAATATTATAGATACAGTTCAGAAGATAAAAAATAATGGCTTTTTAAAAATTGAAAATATCGTGGTTGGAGCAAAGCATATCTATATTGATCCGGCTACGTTAAAGGTGCAGTTTCTTTATTTGCCGCTGAGCAGGAATTTATTTTCAGAAGAACAATTCTTTATAAAGAAGCTGCGGTCTATGCTGGCGAAGTCTCTTACGGAAAAGGGGCACCTACAGGAAGGTCGGCTTCAGGTGCTGTATGAAAACTTACAAAACACATCGATCCCATTGCAATCCGTTCTGGAAAATTTACCCCCGAAAGAGGAAAAAGCGGAGAACATAGAAGAAACGCTGAGACTTCTATCCCAAGATGCTTTGTTAAATTATAGGCTGGAAATCAATAAGGATAGCTATGTGATCGGCCGAAGCTCCCATTTTGCAGATGGTGTCATACTAGATGACAAAAGAATCGGCCGGACACACTGTCGAATCGAGAAAAGGCAGGATGGCTTCGTTCTGGAGGATCTGCATTCTGCAAACGGAAGCTATTTGAATGGTGCCAGAATCATTCCGGGCGAATTCGTAAAACTGAAGGATGGCGATATCCTTCGCCTTGCAGATATTTGCTTTAAAGTGGAGATCAGTTAGGAAAGCGGAGAAAAATATGACACAGTTGCGCGTGATTATAGTAGAAAAAGATTATGATTACATTGTTCCCGTTCAGCAAAAACTGATAGAGATGTTTGACGAAGGACTGTCTTTAGAGGTGATTACAGAACGGAACTACTTTGAAACCCTGTTTTCCTCGCCTCAGATCGTCGACATTTTAATTCTGTCGGAGGAATTTTACGATTCCGAGGTTTTCAAAAGGCAAACGGTAAGGAAGATGATTCTTCTTACGGAAAAGAAAGAAGGTCTTTCGGAGGAGCCGGATTTTGTATCCGCTGTCTATAAGTATTCCAATCTGAAAGAAATTTTCAATGCGATTCTGGGAAGTAAGGAAGAGACATTGCGGGAGAACCTAGCCAAAAAGAGAGAAACGCAAGTCATTTTGCTTACGTCTGCCCAGGGTGCGGCTGGAAAAACAAATTTTGCCTTTGGGCTTTGCAATGGATTGAAAAAAAATCAAAAAAAGGTTTTATACCTGGATGCACAGCCTTTGCAGAGCTTTCAATACCATCTGAAAAATGTTATTTCAATCACAAAATTGCAGGTATACGAAAAGCTTCTTTTGTCCGATACAGACATATATGAAGAATTAAAGGCATACGTTGAAGAGGGCGAATTCTCTTATCTTTTGCCTTTTAAAGCTTCACTTGTGTCCTTAGGACTGGAATTTTCCGTATTTTTCAAATTCATAGAAGAGGCAAAGAACTCCGGTGACTATGACTACATCGTTGTAGATTCCGATTCTTCCTTTGGTGAGGAAAAGCTGGCCCTTATGGATCTGGCGGACAAAGTGGTTTTCTTATCCAGGCAGGATCAGACAGCGGTGAAGCGCATATGCAGTCTGATGAGAAATATAAACGAAATCTATTCTGGAAAATATATTCTAATCTGCAATGATTTCTTTAAGGAAAAAGAAAATTGCTTCTTAAAGCTGAGCGGGGAAAATCCCCTGGCAGTAAGTGAGTACATTGAACATATTACGTGTGAAGAGGAGAAAGAGCCGATCTGGAAAAGAGCTGCTTTTCAGAAAGCGGCATATCTTTTTATGTAATCGGATTGCTTGAAAATATGAAAAATCTGGATCGAAACAAAATAAGAATGCTGCTTCAGCTTTCTCGCAACGACATAAAGGCGAGGTATGCAAACTCCATCTTTGGAATTTTATGGGCCTTTGCTATGCCTTTTGTAACAATTCTTGTCTTCTGGTTTGTCTTCCAATTAGGATTTAAAAATCTTCCGGTAGGGGACGCACCTTACATTTTGTGGTTTTCTGCAGCCTATATCCCCTGGATCTTTTTTGTAGATGTAACGACCACAGGCTGCAATTCCCTTGTAGAGTACAGCTTCCTTGTGAAAAAGATAAAGTTCAATATTGAATATATTCCTTTTGTGAAGCTGATATCGGCTCTTTTTGTACATGTGTTTTTTATTGCTTTTCTATTTCTAATGCTTCTGATCTATAGCTATGGATTTTCCCTGTACAACTTGCAGATTCTCTATTACTTGATCTGTACCTGTTTTTTGGAAATTGGATTAACCTGGCTTCTATCTGCAGTCAATGTGTTTTTTAAGGATCTGAACTCCATTTACAACATTGTAATTCAGATTGGCTTTTGGGTAAGTCCCATTCTTTGGAATGAGGACAGTATGGCAAATGAAATGGTGAAAGCGATATTAACGCTGAATCCCATGCATTACATCGTAAACGGCTATAGAGACAGCCTGCTTTTTTATCATGGATTCTGGGAAAATATTCCGGAAACGATTTCTTTCTGGCTTATAACCCTTGTGCTTTTCATGATCGGGCGAATTGTATTTCAAAAATTAAAACCATTTTTTGCAGATGAGGTTTAGAAATGTCGGTAGCAATAGAAGTTTCGGGAATTCGAAAAAAGTACCCATTATATAAAAAGAAGAGAGACAAGTTAAAAGAAGCCTTTTCCATAACAGGCAGAAAATATCACAGGGACTTTGAAGCACTGAAGGGAATTTCCTTTTCGGTAGCGAAAGGGGAATGTGTGGGAATCATAGGATTAAATGGTTCCGGCAAATCGACGCTTTTAAAAATTCTTACCGGCGTCATTCAGCCCACAGCCGGTCATGTGGAAACACAAGGAAAAGTCGCTGCGCTTTTGGAGCTTGGAGCAGGATTTAATCCGGAATATACCGGCAGGGAAAATATCTATTTAAATACCCTTATGCTGGGCATGAATAAAACGGAAACAGATGCGGTGCTGGGTGACATTCTGGACTTTGCGGATATCGGGGATTTCATTGATCAGCCGGTAAAAATATACTCCTCCGGAATGTTCGTCCGTCTGGCTTTTGCAATTGCCATTACTGTAGATCCGGATATATTGATCATTGATGAGGCTTTGAGTGTCGGAGACGTATTTTTTCAGCAAAAATGCTATAAGCGTATTCGGGAACTCTCTGAAAAATCTACCGTGCTGATTGTATCCCATGACATGAATTCCATTACGAAATTCTGTAAGCGAATCCTGGTATTGAACAATGGTGTTTTGATTTTTGACGGAAATGCAAAGGATGCCATAACAGAATACTACAAAATAAAGCAGGGAAGCATTTTAAGTGCAGAAGCAAAAAAACAGCTGGAGGACGGTTATACAAAGGTATTAAAGGATCAGTTTGTAAAGCCTTCCATGGATCAGTACTCTGGAAAAATGGATGCTGTGATAGAGAGCTTTTATTACCAGATCGATGAAGTTCCCTATGGGGAGTATTGCGAAGAGGGAAAGAACTTTTTTGTGAAAATGTCGATTCGCTGCAGCAGGAAAATAGAGCCTGTTATTATTGGTTATCAGGTTCGGGACAAGTACGGAAATGAAACCTTCGGTGAAACTTCCTTAACCAGTGGAAATACAGATGTAAGCTTTGCAGAGGGTGAAACAATGGTCTCCTTTCAGTTTCGCTGGCCTCTTGTACGGGAAGGAGATTACTTTATAACGCTTGGAATCGGGGAAGGCTATGAAGTCTTAAATCAGCTAGAGCAATGCTGGATCAATCAGGCAATCCATGTGGTAAATACCACAAGGGGAAAGCTGATCTACGGCATTTTTAACAATACAATGGAAAATTTCAAGGCAGACAGGGTTTAAAAATGAAAGTGGAATTTGAAAAAGAAAAGTGGCTTTATCACAGTCCTGTATTTGAATGTGATGCCTTAAATCCGGAAATGATGATCTATTCACCCTGGTCCGGACATAGATTATTTGCTTATGACTATGTTGTATGGGAAAAACCGGAATGCATTGCAGAGCTGGGAAGTTTTTACGGCTGTTCTTCCTTCGCTTTTTTGCAGGCTGTGAAGAACGAAAGCTTAAATACTGCCTTTTATGCGGTGGATACCTGGGCAGGAGACAGTTTTACGCAGCACGACTATCAGGAAGATATCTATGGGCAATATAAAAAGATAAAAGAGGAATGTTTTGGCAGGCAGAGCATTTCCATGCTTCGGATGAGTTTTGATCAGGCACTGGATCTTTTTGAGAACCATTCGATCGATCTTTTGCATATAGATGGTTCACATACTTACGAAGATGTAAAGCATGATTTTTATAGCTGGAAGGATAAGGTAAAGCAGGACGGAGTTGTATTTTTCCATGACATAGGGCAGGACAAATTAGAGGGAAAGCCTCTTGGCTCTCATATATTTTGGGAAGAACTGAAAAAGAGTTTTCCATACACGCTGGAATTCTCCTTTAGCTTCGGACTTGGAATCCTGTTCTTTCAGAAGAAAAAATGGCAGGCTTTAAAGAATGCAGTGGATGTTTCCCATTATCAGGAAGCGGAAAATTTGGCAGCTGTACAATTTAAGGATACGATTCGAAAGCAATTTTTTCAGATAAAAAGCAAGGAAAGCTATTTGGCCGATCTGCAGGAGCAGGTAAAAGTATGCAGACAGCACTTGAGTCGTTACGAGGAAGATGTAAGAGAAAAAGATGCCTATATCCGCCAGTTGGAAAGTGAAAAGAAAGAGCTTATATTCGATTACGAAAAAACCTTATCTGGGAAAGAAAGTTATATCGCAGAGCTTTTGGAAACGGTTGGAAAATACGAGAAAACCATAAAGGGAAAAGAAGGGTATATCGCAGAGCTCCTTGAGACAATTGGCAAATATGAGGAAACCATAAAGGGAAAAGAAGGGTATATCGCGGAGCTTCTTGAGACGATTCAAAAATATGGAAAAACAGTAAAGGAAAAAGAAGCATACATTGAGGAGCTTACGAAAAAGATTGGTGAAATGGAAGGTGCTTTCCGAATGGAGGAAGAGAGGCAGGCAGACTTAAAGGCAGAAATCAGCAATCTGGAAGAGGAAAGCACACAGAGAAAAGAGGAAAACGTAAAGTTAAAACATGAAATCCTGAATTTCGAGGAAAACTTAAGGCAGAGCAAAGAGAAAATCAGTCAGCTCCGGGAAGAAGCAGAAATTGCAAAAGAGGATGCGGAAAAGGCAATGGATGAGGCAAAGGAATGCCGCTTAGAAAGCAAGGCCAGAAAGAGAGAAGCTGCAATCCTGCACAAAAATCTGTATGATGCGTCTGAAAATGCGAAGCAGGAGGAAAAAATGATTTTGCAGCTGCAGGATGAAAAAGAAACTTTAGAAAATTCACTGCAGCAGCAGAAAGAAAAAGTCAAAACTTTAGAGCTCGAAATGGCCAGACTTCCTTTTGGAAAGCGGACCTTGCAGAAAATGAGGTAGTACAGTGCAGAAAGAAAATCGCAATCCTCTTATTTCGATTATTGTTCCGGTATATGGAACGGAAGCATATTTTGATAGATGTATCCGAAGCCTTCAAGAGCAAAGCTACAAAAATCTTGAAATCATAGTGGTAAATGACGGATCCAAAGGAAACATATCTGAATTGGTCCAAACATATTTGAAAGATCCAAGGATTCGCTTCATAGATCATTCAGAAAATCAGGGACTGCTGCGAGCAAGAGTGTGCGGGAGCAAGGAAGCCAAAGGAGAATATATTGCCTTCGTAGACAGTGACGATTTTGTCTCCTTCGATTTTTACAGAAGCCTGCTTTCAAAGGCGGAGAAGACAAATGCAGATATTACCATCGGTCCAACTGTCTGGGTCAAGGGAGAAGAACGTTTTGTCTACAATTTCCATGAGTCAGCATTTTACTTTGATTTGTTGGAAGGAAAGAAGATCAAAGAGGCATTTTTCGGACAGGAGTATCAGTGCTACTCCTGGCATACCGTTTGGAATAAGCTTTATAAAAGGAGACTATGGGAGAGCTGTCTTTGTGAATTTGAAAAAATAGATCGTCATATTGTCATGACGGAAGACCTTTATTTTTCCTCTTTACTTTTTTATAAGGCAGAAAGACTGTCTCGTACGGAAAATGATGCATATTTTTATTGCAGCAATGAAAATGCATCTACCAATGCAAAGAAAATTTCCATTGAACGCTTCTGCAAAAATATTTCCGATATTGAATTTGTATTTCGGAAAGTAGAGAACTTTTTAAAGAAGCAGGGAGCAGATCAGCCTATATTAGAGAATCTGAAAAAGGGACAGGAGCACTACGCAAGAATGTGGAAAAATCTTGCAGATCACAGTTTTTTCGAAGCGGAAGCGGAAAGGGCAGAGGAATGCTTAAAGCATTTTTGCAGTACGCTTGGAAAACAGCATGTGAAGGACGACTATTTCTTTGAAAGTGTGAAAACAAGCTGGAAGGGTGGTCTGGAATATATAAAAGAAAAAATAAGGGATTCTTCGCAGCAATATATCAGCTTTGATGTGTTTGATACCTTGATCAAAAGACCCTTTTATGAGCCGTTTGACTTGCTTTTGCTCCTGGATGCATCCTTTTCGAAACTGAGCAGCAGCAATGTTTCTTTTTCAAAAATGAGACGTGAAGCGGAGGAGCTTGCCAGAAAGAAGTACAGTGCAGAGCTTGGAGTGGAAGACATTAGCCTGGATGAAATCTATGATTTTCTGACAGAGCATTTCCAAATCAAAAGAAGCCTGGCAGAGCAAATGAAGAGCCTAGAATGCTCTTTGGAAAGACGTTATTGCCAAAGGAGACTTGCTGGAGCGGAGCTTTTTGAACTGGCAAAAGCCCTTGGAAAAAAGGTGATTTTGATCACAAATATGTATCTGGATCGAAAAATATTAGAGGAGATTCTGGAAGAGTGCGGCATAAGCGGATACGAAAGTCTTTTTATCTCCTGCCAGGAGCGCTGCCTGAAATACAATGGGCGGTTGTTCATCCGGGCAATCAGCAAACTGGGAATTTCCGCAAAAGACATTATGCATATCGGGGACAGCTGGATCAGCGACATAGAGGGAAGCAAGCGGGTTCATATGGATGCCGTTTTTTTTCCGAAAGCGATCGAGGTTTTTGAAAATAAAATACAGGGCTGTCAGACAAATCACTGTGCAGATATCGGAAGGGAATCATGCGGAGAGCATATCGATTATCAAAAAACGAAAGAATCACTGGCCTTTCGCTGTATGCAGGCAATGGCTGCAAATTTTTATTTTGATAATCCTTACCGAACGTTTCATTCGGAAAGCGATTTTAATGCAGATCCTTATTTTATTGGCTTTTATTTGCTGGGAATGCACCTGACCGGTCTGACCAGGTGGCTTGATCTGCAGTTAAAAGACAGCCAAAAGGAAAATATTCTCTTTTTGGCAAGAGATGGATATCTTCCTATGAAGGCCTATGCACTGTTTCAAATATATTTTAAAGAAAAAACAAAGGCTTTTTATGTTCCTGCATCCAGAAAGGCCTTGATGCCGATTATGCTAAAAGAGCCTGTAAATCTTTATCAGCTTCCGGTGGAATACAGAGCACATACTCCTTTGTCCCTTTGCAGAATGCTTTCTTTTATGAGAAAGGAAATGTCGGAGCCAGAGCTTCATGCTCTTATGGAAAAAGCAGGAATAAAAAGAGAAAAGGTCTTCGAATCGATAGAAGAATATCACGATTTTATAAACTTCTTTTTAAGAGAGCTTTATGATGAAAGCAAACATAAAGAGGCAAAAAAGCAGACAGAATTTTACTATGAAGCCCTACCGGATTCCTCTCTTGCCTTTGATATGGGATACAGCGGCAGAATACAGGCTGCCATATGCGAGGCGGCCGGGGAAAAGATCGATGTACTTTTCCTTCATGAGGACGGAAAAATATCCGGCAGAATGAAAGAGGCCTCCGGGTTTAAAATTCGATCCTTTTATGGCTTTTATCCATCGGTTTCCGGTTTGATGAGAGAGCACATTTTTTCAGATCTCAGAGGAAGCTGTATTGGATTTGAAAAAAAGGGTGGAGCAGTAATACCAATCTTAGAGGAGGAAAGCCATCATTATCCGGACCGGTTTGTTATAGAAGGAATGCACAAGGGAGCTTTGGATTTTTTAAGCGTATTTTTAGAGAACTTTGCAGAGCACAAGAGAGTGATGGACTTTTCCGGTCAGGAGCTTTCCATTCCCTTTGAAGGATTTTTAAGAAGACCCACGAAAAAAGACATGTGTATGTTTTCAGCTTCCTATTTCGAAGATACTGTTTTTGGAGCAAAAAAGAGCATTAATATAGAAGCATTTGCCATGCAAAATCTGGCTTTTCTAGGCTGGGTTCCAAAGACAAAAGAGAAAATGGAGCGAGAGAAAAAAGAAGGCAGAAGCTTTACGAAGGAAGAAGAAAAAATCATAGATATGGTTCACAGCAGCAGCGGATGGAAAAGAGGCATTGCCTGGATGCTGATGGACAGGAACTTTTTTAAAGAAAAACTGAATTCAAATATGAAGCGTATTTTCAGAAAAAAATAAGAGGAAAAAGATGGAGTTTAAGAAAATTTGCTTTAATTGCATGAAAGAAAAGGCACAGGAAGGAGGCTTTTGCCAGTACTGCGGATTTTGCAATGAGGAATACAGCGTGCAGCCAGGTCAGCTGCCGCCTTTAACGCCTTTAAACGGAAAATATTTATTGGGAAAGGTACTGGGGTCCGGAGGATTCGGAATTACCTACATTGCCCTTGACCTGCATTTGCAATTAGTGGTTGCCATAAAGGAACTTTGTTTAAAAAACATTTGCAGCAGAGAGGAAAACAAGACCATTTCCGTAAAGACCCAGGATTTTATCTGCTTTGAGGAAAACAAGAAACGCTTTCTTCAGGAAGCTAGAGTTCTGGCCATGTTTAATGAGCAGGAAAATGAAGGGGTCGTAATCGTAAGAGACCATTTTGAGGAAAACAATACCGCCTATATTGTAATGGAGTATCTGGACGGAAAAACATTAAAGTCCATTGCAGGAGGCTCTGCTTTAAGCTTTGAAGAAACAAAAGAGCTTTTAGAGCCGGTTTGCCATGCCTTGATGAAGATCCATGAATTCAAAATCATGCATCTGGATGTCAGTCCGGATAACATCATGATTCAGGAAGGAAAGAGAGCTAGACTTCTGGATTTCGGAGGGGCAAAAACCATTGGCGAGAAAGAAGAGCATGACATTGTTTCCTTTAAAAGGGGATATGCTCCGCCGGAACAATACATGGAAAACGGCCGGATCGGCCCTTGGACGGATATCTATGCAGTGGCTGCAACCATGTATTACTGCATGACAGGCAGGAAGCCAATCGATGCAATGGAACGAAAAGCGGGAGCAGAGTTAAAACGATTTTCTGCCATGGGCATTAAGATTCCTGCAGAGGCGGAGGACGCCATTTTTAAGGCCCTTGAGCTGAATCCGGACGACAGATTCCAAAGTATGGAAGCGTTTTGGAATGCAATCGATGTAAAAAAGAAAAGTGCATCAAAGCATTCCCAAAAGAAAGGCAGAGTAAAGCCTGCTCTAGTGGTGTGTGCAGTGCTTTTGGTTGCTGCAGCCGCGGCAGCTGCCTTTGTAGTTTCTTCACAAAATAAAAATACGCAGGAGTCATCTTCTGCTACAGCTGTTTCAGACATCTCGTCCCAGACAGTGGAAGAAGAGGAATATGCGGTGGGAGAAACAATGCCGATGACGCTTGCAGCGTATATGTTTGAAAATGTGGAGTACAGCTCTTATG
>CAVFRH010000015.1:0-50066 GCA_963624695.1 bacterium | reverse complement strand
CCTGTGACCCTCTGCTTGTAAGGCAGATGCTCTCCCAGCTGAGCTAAGATCCCACATATTCAATTCATAAATCGTTTTCACGAAAATGAAAAACGACCCGGATCGGGTTCGAACCGACGACCTCCGCCGTGACAGGGCGGCGCTCTAACCAGCTGAGCCACCGGGCCATGAATTATTATTTTTATGCCAATGGACCCTCGGGGACTCGAACCCAGGACCGATCGGTTATGAGCCGATTGCTCTAACCAGCTGAGCTAAGGGTCCAAAAAAGCCGATGATCGGACTCGAACCGATAACCTGCTGATTACAAATCAGCTGCTCTGCCAATTGAGCCACATCGGCGTTTTTCTTATGCCTTTTGGACCGGCACCCCATGATAATAGCACGGTGTCCTGTATAATGCAAGCCTTTTTTGAAATTTTTTTTATTTTTTTGAACTGTCAAAAGCAGGGTTATATTTTTCCCTATTCGTGTTATTATTACCCTTGCGATTATTTTTGTGAAGGGGATTTCTATGAGACACTTTCTTTCTATTTTTTTAGGTTTGTCTACTGCAGTATTTATTATCTGCATTGCTACAATCCTTACCTTGAACTGCACCGCCTTATATGAGACCGATATTGACCACTACAATCTGGTGGAAAGTACAGGTATGTCCCGCGAAGAGATCGAAGCCAATTATAAAGCAATGATTGACTACAACAATCTGGGCGGACCGGATACCCTTGTTTTTCCAACGCTGACCATGTCGGAGGGAGGACGTATTCATTTCGAAGATGTCCGGCGTGTCTTCTATGCCATGGAATACGCTGCCATTATTACAGGGATTATCAGTCTTGCCGGTATTTTGCTGATGCAGAAGAAAAAATATATTTCCTACCGCTTCTGGATCGGACTTCTGACCCTGGCTCTTCCGGCTGCTGCCGGCTGCTATGCTGCTCTTGCCTGGGACAGTCTTTTTGTCACCTTCCATAAGCTCCTTTTCAACAATGACTATTGGCTCTTCGATCCAGCTACAGACCCGGTGATCAACATTTTGCCGGACGGCTATTTCCTGCACTGTCTGATCATGATCATTGCGATTGCACTGGCTGCTGCCGTCTTCTTTTTACTTTGGTATATACATGGACGGAAAGCCCTTAAAAAGCGTTTCTCTTCCCATTGAGAAAGCTTTTGTTGCCACTTTCTGTAAAATGTTATATACTAGCATTTGAATTTTTATCTGATAAGGGGATTTGCTTTGTCAAAATACATTCAAAACTTTATGAAATTCAAGCCGCTCCTAACCGAGCTGGTTTCCAGAGATATTAAGATTAAATACCGTCGCTCTGTTCTGGGTGTTCTGTGGACCGTCCTGAACCCTCTTCTTATGATGGTTGTCATGGCGCTGGTTTTCTCAAATCTCTTTAAATTTGATATTGAAAACTATCCGGTTTACATCCTGAGCGGTCAGGTTATCTATAACTTTTTCTCAGAATCCACTACCAATGCAATGTCCGCTATTTTGAACAATGCACCGCTTCTGAAAAAAGTATATATCCCGAAATATCTTTTCGTATTTTCCCGCGTCCTGTCCAGTATCATCAACCTGTTGGCTTATCACTGTGCCCTGCTGATGGTTATGGTCGCAACCGGAGTAGAACTTCATTGGACCAGTATACTTTTCTTTATTCCGGTCTTTTTCCTGGTTCTCTTCAGCCTTGGATGCGGACTTATATTGGCAACCGCATCGGTAAAATTCCGTGACATCATGCACTTTTACGGTGTATTTGTAACAGCACTCATGTATCTGACTCCTGTTATTTATGCTTTAAGCCTTCTTCCAAACTGGCTTTACACCATCGTTCGGATCAATCCTATCACCAACTATCTGATGATGTACCGTGACCTTATGCTGAACGGAACGATGCTGGATCCGATTGCACTTCTCATTGGTGCAGCAGAAGGAATCGGTATGCTGGCTCTCGGCCTTTACTATTTTGCGAAAAAACAGGATTCCTTTATCCTGAATATTTAATTTTGGAAACTTGAGGTGATTATGGAAAACGATCTTATGGTTAAGGTGGATAATGTATCCATGCGTTTTAACCTTTCCTCCGAAAAGGTGGACAGTCTGAAAGAATATATCATCAAAACCCTTAAGGGTCAGATCTCCTACAATGACTTCTGGGCCCTTCGCAATGTCAGCTTTGAAGTCCATCGCGGAGAAGCCGTGGGACTGATCGGTCTCAATGGCTGCGGAAAAAGTACCATGCTGAAGATTATTGCCGGAGTTATGAAACCAACCGAAGGCTCCGCCAGTGTCTGGGGTGAAATGGCTCCCCTGATTGAGCTTGGTGCCGGCTTTGACTTCGACCTTACCGCCAGGGAAAATGTATTTCTCAATGGTGCAATTCTGGGACATTCCCGGGCCTACATGGAAGAAAACTACGAAGACATTGTTGAATTTTCTGAGCTGGGTCCTTTTATGGATACCCCTGTTAAGAATTTCTCCTCTGGTATGGTTTCCCGTCTTGCCTTTGGTATTGCCACCATCGGAAAGCCCGATCTTCTCATTGTAGATGAGGTTTTATCTGTTGGTGACTTCCGTTTTCAGGAAAAATGTGAAGCCCGCATAAGAGCAATGCTTGACTCCGGAACGACTCTTCTTTTCGTTTCACACAGCATTGAACAGGTAAAGAGCCTGTGCAGCAAGGTTGTCTGGCTTGAACATGGCAATCTGAAAGCCTTTGGTCCATCAGAAATCTACTGTGACCAGTACGCTGCCACCTGATTTCTGCATGGAAATTGATTTAAAATACGATTTTATTTTTCAGGAGATAAAATGAAGAAAAAAATACCCATGATTATCGGGTTGCTTGTAATTATAGCCTTTTCTATCTGGTTTGCTTTTACATATAAGACCCATAAAATCTATGACAATAACGTAAATACTGCAAGCTATACAGACCTTGGTGTATTTACCGAAGAAAATTCCCTCAGCCAGACCTTCACCTGTGAAGAGGATCAGATCGATGGATTTTTGATCAAATGCAATCCTTCCGGGGACTACAGCAATGCACAGATTGAGCTGACCGTCAAAGACGAAAGCGGCAAGGTTCTCTCTTCTGCTTCCTATTCCGGAAGCATTGTAAAGGCAAGAAAGCTGAACAAATTTCTCCTGGATACACCGATTACCGGTTACAAGGGACAGACCCTTACTCTGGAAGTAGCAGAAAGCAATTCTTCCACCGGAAACGGAATCACCTTCTTTTATGAGCCAGACGAAAGCTCTATCGGTGATCTTTGTGTAAACGGTTCTCCGCTTTCCGGAGTATTTGTTATGAAGACCATAACCTATTGCTTCGATGTGGAAACCTTTATTACATTGCTGTTTTCTATTTTATTTATCTGGGCCTTTATGTGGTTCCTGTACAGACTGTTTCAGTAAAATTTTGGCAGAGCCTGACGGCTCTGCTTTTCTTTTTCTACAATATTACAGAAAGGATTTATAGTTATGAAAAAAGAAGAATGCAAACAGGTTATTCGAAAGGCTGGTAAGGCACTTTTGAAATCCCGCGATCTGACCATTGAAGAAAAAACAGATTTTAAAAATCTTGTAACCGATTATGACAAAAGGACCCAGTCCTTCCTAATCGAAAATTTAGGAGCTCTCATACCGCAGGCTGGCTTCTACTGTGAGGAAAACAATGTAAAGGATACTTCTGAAAAATATACCTTTATTATTGACCCAATCGACGGCACCTCAAACTTTATTCACCATTACAATGTAAGTGCCATTTCTGTTGCCCTTGCTCAGGGTTCCACCCTTCTTTGGGGGATTGTTTACAATCCCTTCACAGACGAACTGTACGAAGCCGAAAAAGGAAAGGGAGCCTTTCTAAACGGCCGGCCGATTCATGTAAACAACTACGACATCGCCCATTCTCTGGTAGGCTTCGGAACCAGCCCCTACTACGAAGGCCTTCAGCCGCTTACCTTTACGCTTGCCGCAGAAGTTCTGCAAAACTGCATCGATATTCGCCGCAGCGGCTCCGCTGCCCTGGATCTTTGCTATACAGCACGGGGAAGCTACGGCCTGTTCTTTGAGTTGGAACAGCAGGCCTGGGATTTTGCTGCTGCCTTTTGCATCTTACAGGAAGCCGGCGGAAAGCTTATTAACTTTCATGGCGAAACTCCTGATTTCACAAAAAAAAGCAGCATTATCGCCGGTAATGCTGCCAATGTAGATATGTTTTATAATGATTTTGTAAAGAAGCACTCTCTTCCCGAAGCTTTAGCTTAAAAGAGAATCCAATTTTTCAAGCAGTTCGGCCTGACTTTTTACCTGAAAGGTATCAAAGCCAAGTTCCCGGGCTGCTTTTACATTTTCTTCACGGTCATCCAGAAACAGACATTCCTCTGCCTGCAGATCGTACTTTTTCAGAAGGGAACGGTAAATTTGCGGATCTGGCTTTACCAGATGTACCTGGTAGGATACCACCATTCCGTCCAGCTCCTTACGAAAGGTAAAGTGACTGATATGCTCTTCAAACAGCTCCTTTGGATAATTCGAAAGAAGGAAGATTTTATAACCCTTCTTTTTCAGTTTCGGAAGCTTTTCCCAGACCCTCGGTCTGTCGATTCGAATTTTGTCAACCCGATCCAGAAAACCCGCCATGCTTTTGGCATCCTTTGGATATTTCTCTGCATAATACCTCTTTGCTTCCTCCAAGCTTACCTGGCCCAGATCCATCTGAACCCAGATCGGGTCCTGGAACATCTCCCGTCCGATGCGTTTTCGCTCTTCCTCGTCTGTGACACCGGAAAGCTCCAAAGGATACAGCCAGCGGTATTCGAAGAGAACCTCTCCTACATCAAAGATCAAATTCTTTAACATTTTATTTTGACTTTGCCTCACAATAAATACAACGATACAGCTTCTTGTTTGGATCTGTCAGCTTAAATACCTGATCCAGCTCCTGCTCTGTAGATGTAATGCATCTTGGATTCTTGCACTTGATCACATTGATCAGTTTCTCCGGCATCTTAAGATTTTTCTTCTCATAAAGACCGCCGTCCTTGATAATGTTAATGGTCGCACCCGGATCAACATATCCGATCACATCAAGATTAATGGGAATATCCGCATCAATCTTGATAATGTCCTTTTTGCCAAGCTTCCGGCTGACTACATTTTTTATGATGGCGACGGAGCAGTCCAGATCATCCAGACCTAAAAGCTCATACAGGCGCATGCCTGCTCCTGCTTCAATGTGATCGATTACTATGCCGTTTTGAATGGAATCTATCTTCATATTGTTCCGGCCTCCTTCAGCAGCTTCATGATCAATGCCATTCTCATGTATTTTCCGTTTAATACCTGTTTGAAATAGCATGCTCTCGGATCAGAATCGATTGCTACGCTGATCTCATTTACACGTGGAAGGGGATGCATAATGGAAAGATCCTTCTTTGCATTTTCCAGTTTTTTCGGATCCAGTATATAGCTATCCTTCAGACGAAGGTACTCTTCCTCGTTGAAGAAACGTTCTCTCTGCACTCTGGTCATATATAAAATGTCCAGCTCCGGCATTGCTCCCACCAGATCTTTTGTCTGCACATATTCTATGTTTTTCTTTTTTAACACATCATTTCGAACATAGCTTGGCACCTTCAGCTCTTCCGGTGAGATTAAAACCACCTTTACCCCCTGATAGCGTGACATGGCATTGATCAGGGAATGTACGGTTCTTCCAAATTTCAAATCTCCACAAAAACCGATTGTCAGATTATCGAATCTGCCCTTTTCCCGGTAGATGGTTAAAAGGTCAGCCAGGGTCTGTGTGGGATGATTGTGTCCTCCATCTCCTGCATTGATGACAGGAACAGAGGCATTCTGTGCTGCCACATAGGGTGCTCCCTCTTTGGGATGGCGCATTGCGATAATGTCCGCATAACAGCTTACTGTCTTTGCCGTATCTGCAACACTTTCTCCCTTGCTGGCAGAAGACGATGCGCCTGAAGATACTGAAAGTACATTTCCTCCCAGCTCATACATGGCTGCTTCAAAACTGAGCCTGGTTCTTGTAGAAGGCTCAAAAAACAGTGTCGCCAGTTTTTTTCCGTGACAAACCTCTGCATACTTCTTCGGATTTTCAATAATATCACATGCCGTAGCAATCAGTTCGTCTATTTCTTCTGTTGTCAGGTCTAAAGCATCAATTATGCTTCTTTTCATTTAGCGCCTCCGATCCAGCTCTCATCTGACGGGTTGTTTCTAAATGCGATCAATCTCTGAATATCTTCTTTTTTGATATATCCCTGCTCTGCTGCTACCTCTGCGATGCAGTCAAAGTCTGTAAGGGAAATATTTTTTACGTCTGCAGCTGCCATTCTGTCCAGTCCCTTTTTCATGCCATAGGTGAAAATAGAAACCACTCCCAGTACCTGTGCACCCGCTGCACGCAGTACCTCAACAACCTCTAATACACTGCCGCCGGTAGAAATCAGATCTTCTACTACTACAACTTTCTGACCCGGTTCAAGGCGTCCCTCGATTTGATTTTTTCTGCCGTGATCCTTTGCTCCGGATCTTACATATCCCATAGGCATATCCATGATATGAGCTGTAATTGCCGCATGTGCGATTCCGGCTGTAGATGTTCCCATCAGTACCTCTGCCTCCGGATAATTTTCTCTTATCAGCTTGGCAAGGCCTTCCTCTATGTCTGTTCTTACCTTCGGTGCAGTAAGAGTCAGACGGTTGTCACAATAAACCGGGCTCTTAATGCCGCTTGCCCAGGTAAAAGGCTCTTCCGGACGGAAAAATACCGCCTGTATTGAAAGCAGATCTGATGCGATGAGTTTGTTTAATTCCATTTCTTTACCTCCTATATATACCATTCAATTTTATTTAGCCTACAAAATCCTGAACACAGCGTCTGTATGCTGCTACCGGATCCTCTGCCTGTGTAATCGGTCTTCCTACAACGATGTAGTCGGATCCGATTTCTTTTGCCTGTGCCGGAGTCATAACTCTCTTCTGATCTCCCTTGTCTCCATCTGCAAAGCGCACTCCAGGGGTTATGGTAAGGAAATCCTTGCCGCAGCGCTCATGTACCTTTCCTGCCTCCAAAGGAGAGCAGACGATTCCGTCCAATCCTGCTTTTTTGGTTGTTTCTGCATATTTCATAACAACTTCATCAATTGGCTCTTTGATCAGGATGTCCTTTTCCATGGTCTCCTGATCTGTAGAAGTCAGCTGTGTTACCGCAATTACCAGCGGTCTGCTTCCATCCGCTCTGGTTGCACCCTCCAGTGCAGCTTCCATCATGCGTCCGGTACCAGCTGCATGCACATTACAAATGTCTACGTCCAAGTTAGAGAGAACCTTCATTGCTTTTCTTACGGTATTTGGAATATCGTGAAGCTTCAGATCCAAAAAGATCTTGTGTCCTCTTGCTTTAATCTCCCTTACAATCTGAGGACCGCCTGCATAAAACAGCTCCATACCAATCTTTACAAAAGGCTTTTCCTCTTTGAATTTATCCAGAAATGCCAGGGTTTCCTCTGCGCTTGAAAAGTCACAGGCAATAATTACATCTTTTCCCATAATTTTACTCCTTTTATAATCTCTTCTAATGTATCAATCTTATACTGATCCATAACCTTTGGCAGGTCTTCTATGATTTTCTTGCATGCATAGGGATCTACCAGATTTGCAGCTCCTACTTCAACGGCAGTTGCACCGGCCAGCATCATTTTTAATACATCCTCTGCACTGGATACTCCTCCCATTCCGATAACCGGAATGCTTACTGCATGTGCTACCTGATAAACCATGCGAAGTGCAATGGGGAATACTGCCGGGCCGGACATGCCTCCCATATTGTTGGCAAGAATCGGTCTTCTTGTACGAATGTCTATATTCATGCCAAGAAGGGTATTGATCAGGCTGATGCCGTCAGCTCCTGCCTCTTCACAGGCAAGGGCAATGGATGCTATATCCGTAACATTTGGAGAAAGCTTAATGATTACCGGCTTACTTGTTACCTTTTTTACTGCCTCTACCACCTGCGCTGCTGCCTTTGGATCCGTTCCGAAGGCCATGCCGCCTCCGTGTACATTTGGACAGCTGATGTTTACCTCCAGCCATCCTACCTGCTCTTCTTTATCCAGCTTCTCGCAGGTATAGGCATAATCCTCGATGGAAAATCCGCTAATATTTGCCATTACCGGCTTATGAAAGCATTTTTTCAGTTTCGGAAGCTCCTCACTGATTACCTTTTCCACTCCTGGATTTTGTAATCCTACGGAATTAAGCATTCCGGATGCTGTCTCGCTGATACGAGGAGTCGGATTTCCGTATCTTGCCTCCCGTGTGGTTCCCTTGAAGGAAAAGCTTCCCAGCATGTTTATATCGTATAGCTCTGCAAATTCGTAGCCATAGCCGAAGGTTCCGGATGCCGGAATAATGGGATTGTCTATTTTGATATTGCAAAGCTCAACACTTAATCTTCCCATAAGATTTCCTCCTTCTTCATTACCGGACCGTCTTTGCAGATTCTCTTATAGCCCGTGATTGTCTTGCAGGTGCAGCCCATGCAGGCACCGAATCCGCAGCCCATCCTCTCTTCAAAAGAAAACTGTCCGGATGTCTTCGCTGCCCTGTAAACAGCTTTCAGCATCGGCTCCGGTCCGCAGGTATATACATAAGTGTATTCCTCCGGCAGTGCGTCCGTTGCAAATCCTTTCTTTCCGGCGCTTCCGTCCACTGTGGTTACTCTGACGTCGCAGCCAAGTTTCTCAAACTCTTCTTTGTAGAAAACTTCCTTTTCTGTATTAAAGCCAAGGATCACAGTTACCTGCTTTCCTTCTTCCTTTAATTTTTTTGCCAGAAGATACATCGGCGGAACCCCGACTCCTCCTCCCAGCAATACCGGCTTTTCTCCGGATAAGGACAGATCGTAACCATTTCCAAGTCCTGTAAGAATGTCCAGCTCCTGACCGCACTTCATCTGTGCCAAAGCTTCTGTTCCCTTTCCAACCTGTTTGTAGATAATGGTAAGCTCATCCTTTTCCAAGTTGCAAAGCGATATGGGGCGTCTTAAAAAAAGTCCCTCTATTTTTATGTTCAGAAACTGTCCCGGAGCCTTAAAAGCCGATGTGTCTCCCTGCAGCTTCATTCGGTATACGCTCTCTGTAAGCGCCCTGTTTTCTGTAATGATAAATTTCCCCTGCTTCATCTCTCTCCTTATTATAGCTGTTTATATTTCTTCTAATTATAACAATTAATCCCCTATTCGCAAGGAAATCTCTTCCTTTCAAAGCAGCATTTTAAGGCCTACCAAACCCTCTCTCCCTTTCGGAATGTAGCGATACATTCTCCGAAAAGTCTGTCGCCTTCAAAAGGTGTTGCCTTGCCCATAGAAAGAAATTTTTCTGGATCCACAGTAAGCTCTTTTTTCAGGTTCCATATTGTAAAATCATTTTCAAACGGAATGTTAAAACGCTTTCTTGGATTGATCACCAAAAGCTCCATCAGCTTATCCATGCTGAAAATATTCTTTTTTACAAAATGGGTATATAAAAGAGGAAAGGCGGTTTCAATTCCCACAATTCCAAAGGCACTCTTTTCCAGTCCCTTTGCCTTTTCTTCCTGACTGTGAGGTGCATGATCGGTAGCGATCATGTCAATGGTTCCATCCAGCACGCCCTCGATCAAAGCCTCCTTATCTTCTCTTGACCGAAGTGGCGGATTCATTTTAAAGCGTCCCTCTTCCTTCAAATCCATATCGTCTAAAATCAGATAATGAGGTCCGGTTTCGCAAGTAATATTTACTCCTTCTGCCTTTGCCTTTCGGATCAGTTCCACACTTTCCTTTGTGGAGATATGACAGACATGGTAAGCACAGCCTGTCTTTCTTGCCAATTCTATATCTCTTTTGATCTGGCCCCACTCACTTTCAGAGCAGATTCCTCTGTGACCATGCTCCGCTGCATATTGTCCCTCGTGAATATAGCCGCCCCTTAACAGCTCATTTACTTCGCAGTGTGCCACGATCATCTTTCCAAGATCCTTGGCAATTTCCATTGCCCTAGTCATCATTTCGTCTCTTTGCACACCCTTTCCGTCATCTGAAAAGGCAATCACTTTATCTGCCATAGCCTTCATATCGGAAAGCTCTTCTCCCTTTTCTCCTATGGTAATGGCTCCATAAGGGTGAACTCCTATACAGGCATCTCTTTCGATAATGTCAAGCTGCTGCTGAAGATGTTCCTTACTGTCCGATACCGGATTTAAATTCGGCATTGTGCAGACATCCGTGTATCCACCGTGTGCTGCTGCCTTGGAGCCGCTAAGGATTGTCTCCTTATAAGAAAATCCCGGCTCACGAAAATGAACATGCACATCGCAAAAACCGGGAAATATGAAATAATCGGAATTGTTGAATTCAAAAGCCTCCGCTTCGGAAAATGAAGAAAAAACCTTCTCCTTGGTAAATTCGGGAAGCTGGGCATTTTGGTATAGATTTGCTCGGATAGACTGTTTTTCCATATGCTCTCCTTATAAAATAAATCATCTTTTTGCCGGGGATAAATATATCATTTTCAGTTAAAAGCGTCAAGAAAAAGGACTCTCTGCATCATTGACTTTATATTTCAAATGTCCTATGATTAGCCCATCACAAATATTTCAATCGAAAGAAGAATCGGAGGAGATTATGAAGCCTATTAAAGAAGGAAAAGTAAGAGAGATTTATGACAATGGAGACAGCCTGATCATGGTTGCAACAGACCGTATCAGCTGTTTCGATGTGATTTTAAATAATACCGTAAGCAAAAAAGGTACCGTACTTACCCAGATGTCAAAATTCTGGTTTGACCTTACATCCGATATCATTCCAAATCACATGATCTCCGTTGATGTAAAGGATATGCCTTCTGATTTTCAGACAGAACAGTTTGACGGAAACAGCATGATGTGCAAGAAGCTGGAAATGCTTCCGATTGAGTGCATCGTGAGAGGATATATAACAGGCAGCGGCTGGGCAAGCTACCAGGAATGCGGAAAAGTATGCGGAATCACACTTCCGGAAGGACTCAAAGAATCCCAGAAGCTTCCTGAGCCGATCTACACTCCATCTACAAAAGCAGAAATTGGTGACCATGATGAAAACATCTCCTTCGAAGAAAGCGTAGACTATCTTGAAAAACGCTTCCCGGGAAAGGGTGCCGAATATGCACAGAAACTGAAAGATTACACCATTGCCCTCTATAAAAAATGTGCAGATTATGCTGCAAGCCGCGGTATCATCATTGCCGATACAAAATTCGAATTCGGTCTGGATGAAAACGGAAATATGGTAATCGGTGATGAAATGCTGACACCGGACAGCTCCCGTTTCTGGCCGGCTGACGGATATGAAGCAGGTCACTCCCAGCCATCCTTTGACAAACAGTTTGCCCGTGACTGGCTCAAAGCAAACCCGGGAAATGACTGGACACTTCCTCAGGAAATCGTGGACAAGACCATCGAAAAATACCTGCAGGCTTATAAAATGATCACCGGAAAAGAGCTGGCTTAAATTTGCTTGACTTGATTCTTCTTAATTTATATACTGTTACCTGTGCGAGGTAAATCGCACTGTCCTTTGCAACTGACGGAATCAAGTGGAGCACCACAAAGAAACATTGGACATAGTAAGCCGACCGTCTGGGCACACTTGAACCTTTCTGAAGGGGCGAGTGTGCCCTTTTCGTTTTTAAGGTTAAAACATTTAAATTTTGTTATTTTTTCAAGGAGGAAGAAATGAAGAAAGTCGGAATCATTATGGGAAGTGACAGCGATCTTCCCATCGTACAAAAAGCAATTGATATGCTGAAAAAATTTGACATTCCTTATGAAGTACATGTTTATTCCGCTCACAGAACCCCAAATGAGGCTCGTGAGTTTTCTGTAAATGCAAGAGCAAACGGATTTGGTGCCATTATTGCTGCAGCTGGTATGGCTGCTCACCTTGCCGGTGCCACTGCTGCCAACACAACAATCCCTGTCATCGGTATCCCATGTAAATCCTCTGTTCTTGACGGAATGGATGCCCTTCTTTCCACTGTACAGATGCCTACCGGCATTCCGGTTGCTACCGTAGCAATCAACGGCGCTGCAAATGCAGCTCTCCTGGCTGCACAGATCCTTGCTGTGGAAGACAGTGAGCTTGCTTCCAAGCTGGATGCGAAAAGAGCAGCAGATGCTGCCGCAGTTTTGGAAAAAGATAAAAACATAGAATCAAAGCTTTCATAAAGCAGCATTTTCCACATAGAAAAGGAGAGAAAAATGAATACACAATCAAGATCAGAAGCATACGCTGCCTCCGGTGTCGATATTACTGCAGGATACAGAGCCGTTGAGCTTATGAAACAGCACATTGCAAAAACCATCACCTCCGGAGTATGCTCCGATGTGGGCGGCTTTGGCGGTCTCTTTGAACTGGATCTGACCGGAATCACCAAGCCGGTGCTTGTCAGCGGAACCGATGGTGTCGGAACAAAACTGAAACTTGCTTTCTTAATGGATAAGCATGACACAGTCGGCATTGACTGCGTGGCTATGTGCGTAAACGACATCATCTGCGTCGGTGCAAAGCCTCTTTTCTTCTTGGACTACATTGCCTGCGGCAAAAATGTTCCGGAAAAAATTGCCGATATCGTAAAAGGTGTATGTGAAGGCTGCGTTCAGTCCGGTGCCGCTCTGATCGGCGGTGAAACAGCTGAAATGCCTGGATTTTATCCAATCGACGAATACGATCTGGCCGGATACAGCACCGGTGTTGTAGATAAATCCAAGATCATTGACAACAAGACAATGGCTGCCGGGGATGTGATCATTGCGCTTCCTTCCAGCGGAGTTCATTCCAATGGTTTTTCACTTGTGCGTAAGGTATTTGATGTAGAAAATGCAGATATCAAGAGTCCTGTAGAAGCTCTTGGCGGAAAAAGCATCGGAGAAACCCTGCTTACTCCAACCCGTATTTATGTAAAGCCGGTACTTTCCCTTCTGGAAAAGGTTCAGCCTAAGGGAATTTCCCATATTACAGGCGGCGGCTTCTACGAAAATATTCCGCGAAGCATTCCGGATGGACTTGGCGCAAAAATCGACAAATCCGCAGTTAAGATTCTTCCGATCTTTAAGCTGATCCAGGAAAAAGGCGGCATTAGCGAAAGAGACATGTTCAACACCTTTAATATGGGTGTCGGCATGAGCATCGTTGTTGCCAAAGAAGATGCCTCCCTTGCTCTGGAAACCTTAAAGGCAGCTGGTGAGGACGCTTACATCATTGGAGAGATTGTTTCCTCTGATACAAAAATCACGATAGAATAAATTGTAACTTACAGATCACAGGTTTTGAGTATTCATCACCTGTGATTGCTATAAAAGGAGATTTTAAGAATGTCTGAAAAGAAAGCCCAAATCGCGGTTTTTGTTTCCGGAGGCGGCACGAATCTGCAGGCCA
This sequence comes from bacterium, assembly GCA_963624695.1. Taxonomy (GTDB): domain Bacteria; phylum Bacillota; class Clostridia; order Lachnospirales; family Lachnospiraceae; genus Alectryocaccobium. Next base: position 36,570 of record CAVFRH010000015.1, on the reverse strand, counting down.
TTATTGATGCTCAGAAAAGCGGCATTATCAAAAACGGAGTCATTTCTCTGGTCATTTCAAATAATTCCAAGGCTTATGCCCTTGAAAGAGCTGCAAAAGCAGATATCCCTTCTCGCGTTATTACCAGAAAAAGCTGTGGAAATGATCAAAAAGCCTTTGAAAAAGCCCTCTTGGATGTTTTAGAGGAATATAACATTGACTTGATTGTTCTTGCCGGATTTATGTCTATTCTCAGCGAAGACTTTACCCGCCGTTATCCAAAACGTATTCTCAACATCCACCCTTCCCTGATTCCTTCCTTCTGCGGAAAAGGCTTTTACGGTCTTAAAGTACACGAAGCCGCCCTGGAAAAAGGAGTAAAGGTTACAGGTGCTACCGTGCATTTCGTAAATGAGATTCCGGATGGCGGAGAAATTCTTTTGCAAAAGGCAGTCGCTGTTCTTCCGGGAGATACCCCTGAAGTTTTACAAAAAAGAGTAATGGAAGAGGCCGAATGGAAGCTCCTTCCTGCTGCTGTAGAAATGATTTCAGAAGAGATCAGCCAAAAAGCTTGAAAAACACGGAGGATTCTATGGATATTTATAAAGTAAATGATATTGCTGAACTGATAAAAGGAAATTCCTATGTAGGACGCGGCATTGTCGTTGGAACAAGCGCAGACGGAAAAAAGGCCTGCTCTGCTTACTTCATTATGGGAAGAAGCGCCAACAGCCGCAACCGCATTTTTACAGAAAAGGACGGATCTGTTTATACCGAGCCTTTTGATGCTTCTAAGGTAGAGGATCCGAGCCTGATTATCTACGCAGCTGTCCGTCAATACAAAAATGAACTGATCGTCACAAACGGAGATCAGACCGATACCATCTATGAAGGCCTGAAGGCACAGAAATCCTTCTCTCAGGCCCTTGAGTCCAGATGCTTCGAGCCCGATGCTCCAAATCTCACTCCCCGTATCAGTGCTCTTCTTCACTTTGAAAAGGGAAGCTTTCACTACCGCATGAGCATTTTAAAAAGCATTGATCCGGAGGGAAGTGATTGTGCCCGCTACGAATTTTCTTATCCTTCCAAGCCGGGTCTTGGTCATTTTATTCATACTTATGTTTGTGACGGAAATCCGATTCCTACCTTCCAGGGTGAACCGGAACGAGTTGTAATCCCGGATTGCATCGACACCTTTACTGACAGTCTTTGGAACGCACTGGATGCCGACAATAAAATTTCTCTCTATGTTCGGTATACCGATCTGGCTTCCGGAGAAATTGAAAGCAGACTGATCAACAAGAACAAATAATCGGAGGACGAAACGTGAACGAATTTGAATTAAAATACGGCTGTAACCCAAATCAAAAGCCTTCCCGGATCTATATGCAGGACGGAAGTGATCTTCCTCTTGAAATCTTAAACGGACGTCCGGGCTACATTAACTTTCTGGATGCCTTAAATTCCTGGCAGCTTGTTAAAGAATTAAAAGAAGCCCTTGGTCTTCCCTCTGCTGCTTCCTTTAAGCACGTAAGTCCTACCAGTGCTGCAGTCGGAACTCCCCTTCCGCAGAAGCTGAAAAAGGCCTGCTTTGTAGATGACGTGGCTGATCTTGACGCTTCTCCACTGGCCTGCGCCTATGCAAGAGCCAGAGGAACAGACCGCCTCTGCTCCTTCGGTGACTGGGTTGCTCTTTCCGATGTTTGTGATGTTACAACAGCAAAGCTTTTAAAAAGAGAGGTTTCCGATGGCGTAATCGCTCCGGGCTATGAGCCGGAGGCACTGGAAATTCTCAAAGCAAAAAGAAAAGGAAATTACAATATCGTAAAAATCGATTCAAACTATGTTCCTGCTGAAAAAGAGACAAAGCAGGTATTCGGTATCAGCTTTGAACAGGGCCGCAATAATTTTAAGATCAACAAAGAGCTCTTTGGAAATATCGTAAGCAAAAACAAAGATCTTACCGAAGACGGTCTGCGTGATCTGATCGTTGCTCTCATCACTTTAAAATATACCCAGTCTAACTCTGTATGCTATGCCGTTGACGGACAGGCCATCGGTGTAGGTGCTGGTCAGCAGTCCCGTATTCACTGCACCAGACTGGCAGGCTCCAAGGCAGATACCTGGTTTTTGCGTCAGTCCGACAAGGTCCTTCAGCTTCCTTTCCGCTCCGATATCGGCCGTCCGATCCGTGACAATGTCATCGATGGCTATATCAACCAGAATGAAGAGGACGTATGCGCTGAAGGCGTTTGGCAGAACTACTTTACCTCTCGTCCGGAGCCCTTTACTTTGGAAGAGCAGAAAGCATATCTTGCTACTGTAGAAAATGTCGCTCTCGGCTCCGATGCTTTCTTTCCCTTCTCTGACAACATCGAGAGAGCAAAGAAAAGCGGCGTAAAATATGTAGCAGAACCGGGCGGTTCCATCCGTGATGACTCTGTAATTGAAACCGCAGATAAATATGACATGGTAATGGCATTCACCGGAATGCGTCTGTTCCATCATTAAGGAGGATTTCTATGAAGATTCTTGTTGTTGGCGGCGGCGGCCGTGAACATACCATTATAAAAAAACTGAAAGAAAACAAAAAGGTTGAAGAAATCTTTGCTCTTCCCGGAAACGGAGGCATTGCTGCAGATGCCAGCTGTGTAAATATCGGAGCAAAGGACATTGACGGCATTGTAAAATTTGCTTCCGAGCAAAGAATTGATTTTGCTGTCGTTGCTCCGGATGATCCTCTTGTCCTTGGCTGCGTAGATGCCCTTGAAGCAGTGGGCATTCCTTGCTTTGGGCCTGAGAAAAAAGCTGCCATCATTGAAGGAAGCAAGGTCTTTTCAAAGGATCTTATGAAAAAATACGGGATTCCAACCGCTTCCTATGAAACCTTTGATGACATGGATCAGGCACTTTCCTATCTGGAGACAGCTCCCCTTCCTACTGTTATAAAAGCAGACGGACTGGCTCTTGGAAAGGGTGTTATTATCGCAAATACCTTAGAAGAAGCAAAAAATGCCGTCATTTCCATGATGCAGGACAAGCAGTTTGGTGCCAGCGGAGATCACATCGTAATTGAAGAATTTTTGACCGGACCAGAGGTTTCTGTTCTTTCCTTTACTGACGGAAAAACCCTCGTTCCCATGATTTCCTCTATGGATCACAAGAGAGCCGGAGACAATGACACAGGTCTGAACACCGGCGGCATGGGCACCGTTGCTCCAAATCCTTACTATACAAAGGAAATTGCAGACGAATGCATGGAGAAAATCTTTCTTCCGACCATACAAGCCATGAATAAAGAAGGCCGCACCTTTAAGGGTTGTCTTTACTTTGGTTTGATGCTTACTCCAAAGGGTCCGAAGGTAATCGAGTACAACTGCCGCTTCGGTGATCCAGAGACCCAGGTTGTCCTTCCTCTTCTGGAAAGTGACCTGCTGACCATTATGCAGGCTGTCCATGATGAAACCCTGGCAGATACAGAGGTTAAATTCAGCGACAAAAATGCTGCCTGCGTAATTATGGCTTCTAAAGGATATCCGGTAGCCTACGAAAAAGGCTATGAAATTTCCATTCCGGATGAAATCCTTCCAAATGTTTATATTGCCGGTGCGAAATTGGAAGATGGAAAACTTTTGACAAACGGCGGTCGTGTACTTGGCGTTACTGCCGTAGCTAACAGCTTAGAAAAAGCTTTGCAAAACTCCTACCATATGGTAGAGCAGATTCATTTTGACAATGCTTTCTACAGACATGATATCGGTGCCAAGGCACTGGCTGCAAAGGAGAACTAACATGGTATACAGAGTATATGTAGAGAAGAAAAAAAGTCAGGCTCAGGAGGCTGCTGCTCTTTTAAGCGATGCAAAAAATCTTCTTGGAATTCAAAATCTTACCGACATCCGCATTCTTAACCGCTACGATGCAGAAAACATCAGCGAAGAGCTTTTTGATTATGCCGTAAAAACCGTATTTTCCGAGCCCCAGCTCGATATAGCAGGTCCTACTGCCGATCTGGATGGTGCAACTGTTTTTGCTGTGGAATATCTTCCGGGGCAGTTCGATCAGCGTGCTGATTCCGCTGCACAGTGTATCCAGATCATCTCTCAGGGAGAGCGTCCTTTCATCCGTTCTGCAAAGGTCTATGCTCTTTACGGACAGATTACAGATGCTGAGCTGGCGGAGTTGAAAAAATATGTTATCAACCCGGTCGAAGCAAGGGAAGCAGCCCTGGAGAAGCCGGAAACCATTCAGGCTGTATATGAAATTCCAAGCAGCGTAAAAACCATTGACAACTTCCTTTCTATGGATAAAGAGTCTCTTCAGTCCTTTATTAATGCAAACGGTCTTGCAATGGACATCGATGACATCCTCTTCTGCCAGAAATATTTTATCGAAGAAGAGAAACGCAATCCTACCATTACAGAGATCAAGATGATCGACACCTACTGGTCCGATCATTGCCGTCATACAACCTTCTCTACCGTTATAGATGATGTAAAATTTGAAGATACCCTTCTTCAGAAGGCTTATGACGAATATATTGATACCAGAAAAGACCTGGGCCGCAGCAAACCAATCTGCCTTATGGATATCGGTACCCTTGCTGCAAAATACCTTCGCAAGCACGGATACCTTGAAAAACTGGATGAATCTGAAGAGATCAATGCCTGCACTGTGAAGGTAGACATTACAGCAGATGGAAAAACCGAGCCTTGGCTCCTGCTGTTCAAAAACGAAACTCACAACCATCCTACTGAAATCGAGCCATTCGGTGGTGCTGCCACCTGTATCGGCGGTGCGATCCGCGATCCGCTGTCAGGACGTTCCTATGTATATGCAGCAATGCGTATCACCGGTGCATCTGACCCAACCGTTCCGGTTAGTGAAACCATCCCCGGAAAGCTTCCTCAAAGAAAGCTGGTTACCACAGCTGCTGCAGGATATTCTTCTTACGGAAACCAGATTGGTCTTGCAACCGGAATCGTAGACGAAATCTATCACCCAGGCTACGTTGCAAAGCACATGGAAATCGGTGCTGTTGTAGGTGCTGCTCCGGCTGAAAATGTTCGTCGTGAGGTTCCAGCTCCCGGAGATATCGTCATTTACCTGGGCGGCTCCACCGGCCGTGACGGAATCGGCGGTGCTACTGGCTCTTCTAAGGCTCACACTGCTCAGTCTGTTGAAGAATGCGGTGCTGAGGTTCAAAAGGGTAATGCACCAGAGGAAAGAAAACTGCAAAGACTTTTCCGTAACCCAAAGGCTACCCGTATGATCAAACGCTGCAACGACTTTGGTGCCGGCGGTGTTTCAGTTGCCATTGGCGAGCTGGCTGATGGTCTGGAAATCAATCTGGATAAGGTTCCGAAAAAATATGATGGTCTGGATGGTACTGAGCTGGCTATTTCCGAGTCTCAGGAAAGAATGGCTGTTGTAGTAGAAGCTGAAAATGCAGATGCCTTCATCGCACTGGCCAATGAAGAAAATCTCCAGGCCTGCGTCGTAGCAGTTGTTACCGAATCTCCAAGACTGGTTATGAACTGGAACGGAAGCAAGATTGTGGATATCAGCCGTGCTTTCTTAAATTCAAACGGTGCCGATAAGCACATTGTAATCGAACCTGCAAAGCCTGCTTATGAAAAGAAGGCTCTTCCAAGTCTGGCTGCTGCTGCAAAATGCGGCTTCACCGAAAGCTACAAGACCGCTATGTCTGACATCAATATCTGCTCCAAGCGTGGACTTTCCGAACGCTTTGACTCCACCATCGGCGCCGGAACAGTTCTTATGCCATTTGGCGGAAAACACCAGCTTACACCAATTCAGGCTATGGTACAGAAGATTTCTGTTGAAAAAGCACACACCGAAGACTGCTCTGTTATGTCCTGGGGCTACAACCCATTTATTACCGAGCAGAGTCCTTACCATGGTGCTTACCTGGCTGTTGTAGAATCTGTATGTAAGCTTATTGCCACCGGTGCAAAATTCGAAGATGTATATCTTACCTTCCAGGAATACTTCGAAAAACCTGGTACCGACGGAAAACGCTGGGGACAGCCTTTGAGCGCCCTGCTTGGTGCCTTCAAGGCGCAGATGGATCTGAAGATCGCAGCCATCGGCGGAAAGGATTCTATGAGCGGCTCCTTTGAAAATCTGGATGTACCACCTACCCTTGTATCCTTTGCCATCACCATGGCAAAAACAAATGAGATTCTTTCTCCTGAATTTAAGGCAGCAGGTCATAAGGTTGCTCTCTTAACACCAAAATACGATGAAGCTTCTCTTCCAAAGACAGATTCTCTCCTTGCTCTGTTTGACAAGGTCAGCACTCTCTTAAAAGAAGGAAAAGCAGTAGCATGCTATACTCCGGGCGTTGGTTCTGTCTTAGAGGCAATTGCAAAAATGGCATTCGGAAATATGCTTGGCTTTGCCTATGCAGATGGTCTCTCTTTAGAGGATCTGGTTTCTTATAAATATGGCTCCTTTATTTTAGAGCTTGCCGAAGATGCAGATCTCTCCTCAGAGTGCTTTGACAGCCAGCTTCTTGGAACCGTTTGTGAGGATGGCTTCTCCTTCGGTGCAGAAAGCATCTCCACAAAAGAGCTTCTGGACGTTTACGAAGGAAAGCTGGAAGGTGTTTACAGCTGCAACATCCCGGATACCCATGCTCCGGTAGAAACCTTCCGCTATACCGCTTCCTCCTATCCTGTTCCGGCAATCAAAACTGCGAAACCAAAGGTTTTGATTCCTGCATTCCCGGGAACCAACTGCGAGTATGACTCTGCAAAGGCAGTCGCTGATGCCGGTGCACAGCCTCAGATTATTGTAATCAACAACCTTTCCTCTGCAGGCATTCAGGCCTCCACCGAACGCTTTGCAAAGGAATTAAAGGATGCCCAGATGGTATTTATTCCGGGAGGCTTTTCCGGCGGTGACGAACCGGATGGCTCCGGTAAGTTCATTACTGCCTTCTTCCGCAATGCTCAGGTAAAAGAAGGAGTTACAGAGCTTTTGGAAAACAGAGACGGACTTATGCTTGGTATCTGTAACGGCTTCCAGGCTCTGATCAAACTGGGTCTTGTACCATACGGCAAGATCATTGATACCGATGAAAGCTGTCCTACCCTGACCTTTAATACCATTGCAAGACATCAGTCCCGCATTGTACGCACCAGGGTTGCATCCAATAAATCCCCATGGCTTTCCCTTACCAATGTAGGAGATGTCTACAACGTACCGATTTCACATGGAGAGGGCCGCTTCCTTGCAGATGAAAAGTTGATCCATGAACTTGCAGCAAATGGCCAGATTGCTACCCAGTATGTCGATCTGGATGGAAATCCATCTACCGATGTACACTTCAATCCAAACAATTCCATGTATGCGATTGAAGGAATTACTTCTCCGGACGGTCGTGTTCTTGGAAAGATGGGACACTCCGAACGAATTGGCAGCAATCTTTACAAAAATGTCCTGGGCGAATATGACATTCAGCTCTTCAAGGCAGCCGTAAAATACTTCAAAGGTTAAATCCTAACTTTATTTGAAATTTTAGAACATCCGGTTGAACACCATACGGCCGGGTGTTCTTTTATTTGCTTTTTCAACATGCTATAATGTGCAGATATATTAGGAACTGCGAGGTAAAAAACATGGAAAATAAAATACAGCTTATGAGCTATGTCGGAAACCTGGAAACCTATGAAAGCCACAAGGAATACAGCAAGGCAGAGGAACTTATTGAAAAGGGTCTGCAGGAAGCAAAGGATCTGGGTGACTACATGGGTGAGCTTGCCCTTCGAAATGAAGCTATGACTTACTACAAAAGAAGAGAAAATGCTCCAAAAGCCCTTGAAAATGCAGATGCAGCCGTTGCGATTATCAACAACCCCGCTTTAAATACACAGCAGGGAAAATCTACCATCTCTATGAATGCTGCCAGCATTTACGCAGCCTTTGGAAAAAAGGACGAAGCTCTTTTCCTTTATGTTCAGGCTGTAGAACTCTATGAAAGCTTTTTTGAAAAAGATGATCCAAGACTTGCCAATATCTATAACAATATCGCACTGAGCATGGCAAAGCTGAGTGAATATGGTGCCGCCCTGGAACTCTACGAAAAGGCTCTTGCCATTATCAGCTTCAAAAGCGATGGCGAATTGGAGCAGGCTCTTACCCATATCAACATTGCCTGCATGTTCCAGGAACAATACCAGGGCACAAAACCGGAGCTGATTGAAGAAAGAGTAAATACCGTTCGTCATCTTTTAAGCAAAAAAGATCTGGTCCATGACTCTTACTATGCAACAGTCTGCCAGAAATGTGCCGGCGCCCTTGACTACCTCGGATACAAGGATCTGGCTCAAAATTATCTGAACCAGGCTGGTGTGATTTTCAAAGAGGAAGCCAGAAAAGCCAAAAAGAACTACTAATATAAGTATTTCAGGAAGGAGTTTCTTATGTATCAGGAAATTGCTCGGGAGTTCTTGCATTTTATAGACAACAGCCCGTCCTGCTTTCATGTGATTGAAAACATAAAAAAGGAACTTGTGAATTTTCAGGAATTAAAAGAAGAAGACAACTGGAATCTTCAGCCCGGCGGATCCTATTATGTAAGCAGGAATGATTCCTCTCTGATTGCCTTTTCCCTTCCGGAATCTTCTTTCGATTCCTACCGGATTGCCGCAGCTCACAGTGACTGCCCTTCCTTTAAAATAAAAGCAAATCCGGAAATGACCGTAGAAAAGCATTATACAAAATTGAATGTGGAAAAGTACGGAGGAATGATTCTTTCCAGCTGGCTGGACAGACCCCTTTCTGCTGCCGGACGACTGATTTTGAAAAAAGATGGAAAGCTTCTTTCAAAAACGGTAAATATCGACAGAGATCTCTTTTTGATCCCAAATGTGGCAATTCACATGAATCGAAAGCTGAATGATGGCTATGTTTACAACCCTCAGATTGACATGCTTCCCCTGTTCGGATCCGGGAATGCAAAGCTTCTGCCCCTTGCAGCAAAGGCTGCACATGTAAAGGCCGAGGAAATTCTTTCCTATGACCTTTTCCTTTATAACCGCCAAAAAGGAGTACTTTGGGGCGCAGATGAAGAATTTATCTCTTCCCGTTCTTTAGACGATCTGCAAAGTGTTTATGGCATTCTCAAGGGCTTTTCAAGTGCTCAAAGAGATGGCTCTCACATTTCCATCTGTTCCGTGTTTGACAACGAAGAGGTTGGAAGCCTTACCAAGCAGGGAGCAGATTCTACCTTTTTAAGAGACACTATGGACCGAATCGAAGAGTGTCTTGCTTTTTCCACGGAAAAGAAAAAGCAAATGCTGGCAAAGAGCTTTATGCTTTCCGCAGACAATGCCCATGCTCTTCATCCAAACCACCCGGAGCTGGCTGACCCTACCAATCGTCCTTACTTAAACGAAGGCATTGTAATCAAGCATAATGCAAATCAGAAATACACCACAGACGCGTTTTCAGAGGCTGTGTTCCGCCAAATTTGCGAAGAGGCAGATGTACCTGTCCAAACCTATACAAACCGCTCAGACATTGCAGGAGGAAGTACCCTTGGAAATCTTTCAAACCGCCATATTTCTCTAAATACAGTAGATATCGGTCTTCCCCAACTGGCTATGCATTCTTCCTATGAAAGCGCCGGTGTAAAGGACACCGCCTATTTAATTCAGGCCTGCAAACACTTTTACTCCAAAAAAGAAACTCTCTTTTAGAAAACGAAAGGGCCACCGCACTTTTTCAAGCTGCGGCAGCCCTTTTTTTATAACATCTCTGCAATATCATAAATTAATTTTTTCGATTTTTCCCATCCAAGGCAGGCATCCGTAATGGATTTTCCATATACATGGTTTTCTGCATCCACCTTCTGATTTCCATCCTCAATATAACTTTCTACCATAAATCCCTTTACGATCTTTCCAATCTCCTTGTTGTAGCGGGCACTGTTTAATACCTCACGGATAATACGAGGCTGCTGGAAGGGATCTTTTCCAGAATTTGCATGGTTTGTATCAATGATCACTGCCGGATTTGCCAGATTCTGCTCGTCGTAAAATTCCTTTAAACGGATCAAATCCTCATAGTGATAATTCGGATTAGAATTTCCCTGCTTGCTTGTGTATCCTCTTAAGATTGCATGGGCATAGGGATTTCCTTCTGAATGAACCTCCCATCCTCTGAAAATGAAGGTATGCTTATGCTGTGCTGCATGGATTGCATTGAACATAACAGAAAAAACACCGCTGGTAGGGTTTTTCATTCCAACCGGAACGCTTACTCCACTGGCTACCAATCTGTGCTGCTGATTTTCCACAGAACGTGCTCCTACTGCCACGTATCCCAGCAGATCATCCAAATATCTGTAGTTTTCTGGATAAAGCATTTCGTCAGCACAGGAAAATCCTGTCTCTTTTAAAGCTCTCATATGCAGCTCTCTTGTTGCAATGATTCCTTTAAACATATCCGGTTTTCCAGTCGGATCCGGCTGATGAAGAAGGCCTTTGTATCCATCTCCTGTTGTACGCGGCTTGTTGGTATAGATTCTCGGCACGATAAAGATTTTTTCCTTTACTTCCTCCTGAATTTCACGAAGACGGGAGATATAGTCGATTACACTGTCTTCATTGTCTGCAGAACAGGGTCCAATGATCAGCAGCAGCTTGTCACTCTCTCCGCTGAAGATTTTTTTGATTTCCTCAGATCTTACCTTTACAATCTCCTCCATCTCCTTGGTCAAGGGGTACATTTTCTTTACTTCCATCGGGATGGTAAGCTTTCTTTCAAATATCATTCCCATAATCTTTTCTCCTTACATTATTTATCAAAATAAGCTCTTCTCTTTGTTGACAGTCTCATTTTTTCCTTCATGCCTTCTACATCATCATTTGCCAGCATGTTGCGAAGCTCTGCAAATTCCCTGGCAAAAACATCCATTTCCTTGATTAGAATATCCTTGTTCAGCAGGAAAAGCTCGCTCCACATATTTTCATTGATTCTGGCTATTCTGGTCAGGTCACGGAAAGAATCTCCCGTATAATCCACCAGATGGTGATTATCTGTACAGGTCATAAGAGACACTGCGATGCAATGGGTCAGCTGTGACACAAATCCGATCATCTTGTCATGCTCTTCTGGTGAAAGCACGGAAATACGTCGAAAACCTAAGATACGTCCAAGACTTTTGCACCATTCAATGGCACCATGTGTATTTTTCGCTGTAGGTGTTACAATAAAGTTTGCATCCCGAAAAATTCGGTCATCGGAATTTTCCACTCCATACACCTCACGTCCTGCCATAGGATGCGAGGCGATAAATTCAATCTCGGGACGAAGCATTTCCTGGATATCGTATACCACACAAGACTTCACACCAGTTACGTCTGTTATCATTGCACCATCCTTAATCAGGTTCTGGTACTGCCTGATCCAATCCTTAAATGTCCCCGGGTAGAGACCGGAAATAATAACGTCTGCCTCTTTCACACAATTTTCGTCTACAGTCCAATATCCCTTGTCGATCATGTCATTTTCCAAAGCATACTCGATTGAAGACTGTTTTTTGTCTATGGCTGAAATATGATATCCAAGTCTTTTTAATGCCTTCGCATAGCTTCCGCCCATAAGTCCCAAACCAACGATAAGGATATTGCTGTTACTGATCCATTCCATCTCCTGTCACCTCTATATTTAAATCCTTTAGTTTTTGAAAAAAGTCCGGAAAGCTTTTTCTCACTGCCTCTGCCTCATTTATAGTTCCGCCCGTCAGGCTGGCCAATACGGAAAGCGCCATTACAACGCGATGATCATTGTGTCCGTTTAATTCCTGATCCGGAGTCTTCAAGCTTCCCGGAAGAACAGTAATGGAATTTTCTTCGATTTCCACCGAAATTCCAAATTTTTTCAATTCCTCCTTCATGGCTTCCCCACGGTCACTTTCCTTAATCTTCAGCCTCCTGGTTCCTGTAAATCTGCCTCCGCCGCAAAGTGCTGCAGCTGCAAATAAAACTGGCCCGAGATCCGGACAGTTTTCTATGTTTATGATTTCCTGGCTTTCTTTCAGTTTTGAAAAAAGCTCCTTATACACCTTATCTCCCTGCAGGCTTTCTTCTGACAAACCGGTAACCTCTACTCTTCCGCCGGCCAGATTCAGTGCCTCAAAAAAGGCTGCATTGGAATAATCTCCTTCTACCTGAACCTCTTTTGCCCTGTAGGTCTGTCCACCTGGGATTACCAAAGTGTTTTCATCCTGCCATAAAACTTTTACATCAAATTTTTCCAGTGCAGAAATAGTCATGTTAATATAAGATCTGCTCTCTACCGGAGGAATTAAGGTAATTTTGCTGTCTTCCTTTAAAAGCGGAAGTGCAAATAAAAGTCCGGAGATAAACTGGCTGCTGATATTTCCCTTTACCGCATAATTTCTGGCCTTCAGCTTTCCAAGTACCGTCAGGGTATTTTCCTTTTTTTCATACAAAAAGCCATCCTGCTGACAGATTTCTTCATAAACACTTAAAGGTCTTTTCATTAATGTTTCACTGCCGCAAAGCTTTGTCCTTGCCCCTGTAAGGAGTGCGATTGGAATAAAGAAACGAAGTGTACTTCCGCATTCCCTGCAGTTTAGAGTCATTTCTTCAAACTTTCCTGACAGGTCAATTCCATAAATTTTTACACATTCTCCATCGTATTTGTAGCTCGCTCCCAGAGCCTCTAGGCAGTCCAGCGTTGCGAGCACATCCTGAGAAGATGCAATCCCCTCTACACAGCTTTCACCTTTTGCAAGTCCTGCACAGATCAGCATTCTGTGAGCCATGCTTTTCGACGGAGGTGCTGCCACCCTTCCTTCCACCTTTGATGGCCTGATTATTGCCTTCATCCTCTCCTCACTTTCCCGGCATCAGAAAATCCGTTCCATACCTTCCCTGCAGAACATCACACAATACCAATGCCGTCATGCTGTCCACCACCACTCTTGCTCTGTGAATAATGGCCGGATCATGTCTTCCCTGAATCTGCAGCTTTGCATTTTCCTTTTTAAATATATCTACCGTATCCTGTTCCTTGTAAATCGATGGAGTCGGCTTTATTGCACATCGGAAGTTTATAGGCATTCCGTTGCTGATTCCACCATTAATTCCCCCATTATGATTTGTTTTTGTAACGACTTTTCCGTTTTCCATACAGAAGCTGTCATTAAATTCGCTTCCATAAGCCTGGATCATATCAAAGCCTGCTCCAAACTCTACTCCCTTTATTGCCGGAATACTGAAAAGAGCGTGAGCCAAAAGCCCCTCTAAGGTATCAAACCAGGGTTCTCCCACTCCTGCCGGAAGTCCCGTCACCATTGTTTCCAGAACTCCCCCAATGCTGTCCCCCTCTTTTGCTGCCTCTTCTGCCAGCTCATACATTTTCTTTGCCTTTTCCTCGTCCAGCACTGCAAAGGTCTTTTGATTCAGACTTTCGATATCCTGATTCATGTCTTCAAAGCCTCGATCCTGTATCCCCCCAAGGCTGCTGATATGGCTTCCAATATGTATGCCCTTTTCCCGAAGTGCTAAAATCGCAATTGCTCCTGCAGCCACAAGACCCGCCGTTATTCTTCCGCTAAAGTGACCGCCGCCCCGGTAATCCTCAAAGCCATGATATTTGCAATTCGCCGTATAGTCTGCATGTCCCGGTCTTGCCAAAGCCCTGGTTGCCGAATAATCCTTGCTGTGGGCCGCCTTGTTTGGAATGCTAATGCAAATCGGTGTTCCTGTTGTTCTTCCCTCAAAAACTCCGCTTACAATCCGGTATTCGTCCTTTTCCTGCCTTGCAGTAGATATTTTTCCGGAAGGACGGCGCAGGGAAAGCTGTCCTGCAATAAATTCCTCATCTACCTTAATGCCAGGTGCCAGCCCGTCCAGAACAATGCCGATTTCCGGTCCGTGACTTTCTCCAAAAATTGTGACTGCTACATTTGTCCCCAATGTGTTTTTCATGCTTCTTTTCCTTTACAGATAAATTCTTTTAAGTCAGTAAGCTCTTTTTCCTGTATTTCAAAGCTTCCAGGCTCCTCTACGAGAATAATGGAAACTCTTCCGTTTGCACTTTTTTTGTCGTGACACACTGCCTGATAAATCTGCTCCGGATCCAGATTGCAGCTAATCGGCAGCTTCAGTGACTGAAGCACCGGAAGCAATCTTTCTCTTACCTTTTCTGAGCACATAGGAATCATTCCCAAAGCGACTGCCTCTCCATGATAAAGTGCTCCCCTGGCGGTGCTTTCATATCCATGCCCTAAGGTATGACCGAAATTCAGTATCTTTCTCAGACCCTGTTCTTTTTCATCCTTTTCCACGACTGCCTTTTTGATGCGAAGAGATTTTTCGATAATCAGATCCAGATTATCAAATGCCTCTCCCTTTTCAAAGATTTCAAACAAATCTGCATCTGAGGTCAGAGACATTTTTACTGCCTCTGCCAGCCCGTTTGAAACCTGTCTTTGCGGAAGGCTCTTCAGACTGTCCGGATCAATCAGCACCTTTTTTGGCTGGTAAAAGGCTCCTACGATATTTTTGATGCCATCCAGATCCACGGCTGTCTTTCCTCCAATGGAGGAATCCACCTGAGAAAGAATGGTTGTCGGAATGTTGTAAAAATCGACTCCTCTCATATAAGAAGCTGCTGTAAATCCTGCCAAATCTCCAACAACTCCTCCGCCGACTGCAACAACACAATCCTTTCGGCTAAAGCCCGCCTGCAGCATTGTTTGGAGAAGCTTTTTGAAGCTTTCCAGATTTTTGCTTTCTTCTCCCTGCAAAATAGTGTAAATGTAAGGCTCCTTGCTGGCAGCTGCAATGGTTTGTGCATATTCCTGTGGAACACCGCTGTCAGTAACAATCAATACCTTTCTGTTTAAATTTAAATACTCTTTTGCTTTTTTCAGACAGCCTCTTTCCAGTACAATGTCATAGCTGTCCTCTCCAAGCTCCAAATGGATAATCATATTTCTTCCTCCAACGCTCTGTAAAATTGTCCTACGATCTTAACCTTATCGCACCAGAAGGAAAGTCTCGCCAGCATTTCTTTTCCGTATATGCTGGTTACATCTCCTTCCGCTTCTGCATAAAAATAATAATTCCATGCCAAACTCTTTGTCGGCCTGCTTCTTAGAATCGACATATTGAAGCCATATTCACCGATAATGTTAATGGCCTTTGCTAGTCCACCGGCAATATTCGGTACCGTAAAAAGCAATATAAATCCATCTGCTTTTTCAGTCTGGATATCAATGCTCTCTTTTTTCTTAAAGACTGCAAAACGTGTTTTGTTGTCTTTGCTTTCATTTATGTGGGGTGCCAAAATGTCCAGACCGTAAATTTTTGCCGTTTCTGCACTTGCTATAGCTGCCAGATGAATGTCATTTTGCTGAGCCACTGCTCTTGCCGCCCTTGCTGTATTCACAGCTTCCTCCTGCTCAACATTCAGATCATTCAGAAAGCCTTCACACTGTCCAAGAGCCTGAGGATGGCTAATTACCTTTTTGATATCCTCTTGTTTTGCCCCCTTTATTCCCAGAAGATTTTGAACAATCTCCATCTCATAAACCCGATCAATCTCCAGATTTCCGAAAAACATAAGATCCGTTACCTGACCAACCTCTCCGGCAAAGCTGTTTTCGATGGGCAATACTGCTGCGTAGCAGCTTCCGTTTTCCACGGCTTCGTATGCCTCACGGAAAGACTTATAGGATATCAATTCTTCCCCTTTGTAAAGGTGCATTGCTGCAATATGTGCAAAAGCTCCTTCGATTCCGCTGTAAGCTATTTTCATACCTTTTTTCTTCTAACCCCCGCATATCTAAATAATTGCAAAAAGAAAGCGGCCCGTCCGAAGACTGAGCCGCTCAACATTTCAATTCAGCACTTTGCGCTTCGGACACCTGATATTTTGGTACTAAAATAATAGCCCGCAAAAAAGCGAACCTGCGCAAAGTAAAAGGAACCTTCGAAAGTGATCTGGTTCTGCATGCAATTCATCTTGGGTTCCTCCTTTTTTCAAAAAACTAAAAAAATTGTAGCATTGATTTTCTATAATGTCAACTGGCTTCACACCCCTCTTAAAACATAGATCTGAATTTTCCAAAGTGTTATTCCGGATGCTTTGTGCTATACTGAGGGCACTAAAAGCTTTAAGGAGGAAGTTCACATGAATACAAATGAATTAAATGAAAAAGCCATTTCCTCAGAGGAAGTTTATTCCGGCTGTCTTCTCCATGTTTTTCGGGATCAGGTCATTTTTCCAAATAAAAGCACTTCTGTCCGGGAGGTAATCCACCACAACGGTGCTGTCTGCGTTGTTCCCCTTACCGACAACAATGAAGTCATTATGGAAAAACAATTCCGCTATCCATTCGGAGAAGTCCTTACGGAAATTCCGGCCGGAAAATTAGATTCTCCAGATGAAGATCCTCTGTCTGCTGCCAAAAGAGAGTTAAAAGAAGAAACCGGATATACTGCAGATAAATGGATTTATCTTGGTATTTACTATCCGACGGTTGCCTACAGCAATGAGAAAATACATATGTTTCTTTGCCGGGGTCTCCACGAAGGAGAGCAAAGCCTGGATCCGGATGAATACCTTCAGTATTATGCGGTTCCCCTGGAGCAGCTGATTGAAGATGTTGAAAACAATAAAATTCCAGACGGAAAAACCCAGCTTGCCATTTTAAAAACGGCCAGAAAGCTGGGCATGTAATGCAGAAAACCTGCCACCGGCAGCTTTCCTTGCATACTTTGGTATATCAAGAGGCTGCCGCGGCAGTCTCTGTTCTATTTTTTTCCATAGACTTCTTTTAATTCTTTTGTATATTCTCCATTTTTCTCATATATGATAAGAGGCGGATCGATCCTTACTCCGGAGTTTGCCCCCTTCATTGCCTCGATCATAACCATACTTGGTTCTTTCTCTTCATAAGAATGTATAAAACGAATCCGCTTTGGCTCAAGCTTATATTTCGTCAGTGTGTTTACAAGCTCTACCAGACGAAATGGTCTGTGAATCAAATAAAATCTTCCCCTTGCCTTTAAAAGCCTTGAGGTCTCTCTTGCGATGTCTTCAAAGGTACACAAAGCTTCATGTCTTGCAATGTATTTCGCATCCAGGTCATTTCGAAGTCCATGCTGTGCGATCATATAAGGCGGATTACTGGTAATTACCTGAAAGCTTTCTCTTTCAAATATAGAAGAGGCTTCTTTTATGTCACCCTCTACAATTTCCACACGTTCCGAAAGCTTATTGTATGCCACACTCTCTTTTGCAATCTCAACACTCTCTTTTTGGATTTCCAATCCCGTAAAGTGCTTTCCCTTGCTCTTTGCCGCAAGCAGGATGGGAATGATTCCAGTCCCACTTCCCAGATCCAGGACTTTTTCACCCTCTTTTACCGCAGCAAACCCTGAAAGAAGAACTGCATCTACCCCAAAACGAAATCCCTGTTCCGACTGATAGATGTAATACCCATTTTGCAGATCATCTAATGTTACTTCTTTTCCTTTTATCTGCATTGACGCATCCTCATTTTTTTCGGGATTCCCTGCGTTCCATGGCCTCCAGTTCCTGAATATCCTTTTCCTCCTGAGCAGAAATTCCCTCATTTTTTTCTTTGTTGTTTTTCTTTTTCCGACGCTTGAATTTCAGTTCCTCTACCGGATATTCCCGAATTTCCTTCTCATTTCCATCGTCAATCAGAACCTTTACTCTTTGACGCAATACATTAATATCTGAAACCTCTCCATGGAAGCCGTCTATTGTTTCCACCTTTTCTCCCTTGGTGGGAAGCTTACTGTTCAGATATTCATAGGTTTCCTGTTCATTGCGCAGACAGCACATCAATCTTCCGCAGCTTCCCGATATCTTAGTGGGATTCAGTGAAAGTCCCTGTTCCTTTGCCATTTTAATAGATACCGGTGCAAAATCTGAAAGATAACTGTGACAGCAAAGTGCCCTTCCGCAGATTCCAATTCCACCCAAAAGCTTTGTTTCGTCTCTGACACCGATCTGTCTTAGCTCGATTCTGGTTTTGAAGGCTGCCGCCAGATCCTTTACCAGTTCTCTGAAATCTACTCTTCCGTCTGCCGTAAAATAAAAAAGGATACGGCTATTGTCAAACGCAATCTCCACATCGATCAGCTTCATGTCGAGATTTCTCTTTTTTATTTTTTCAATACAGATCTTATATGCTTCTTTTTCTTTTTTGCGATTTTTTTCCACATGCTGCGTATCTTCCTGAGTTGCAACTCGAACAACCTCCTTCAGCGGAAGTGTTACCTTTTCGTCTTCAATCTCTCTTTGAGCAAAAGACACACAACCATATTCATTTCCACGGGCGGTTTCTACGATTACATGATCTCCCTTTTTGATATTAAATTCTTTCGGATCAAAGTAATATACCTTTCCCAAATCTCTGAATTTGACTCCTATAACCCTTGTCATCATTCACTCCCTTATCTGTCAATTTTCCGAAATCGTCAAAAAGAGCAACTCCAAAACAAGTTCCGGATTTACATTTGCCCTAAGCCTTACTCTGGCTGTGTCAATGGCATCCAGTATTTTCTGCAGTCCCTCATAAGAACTTACTGCTGCTCTTTTTGTTATATCAGATCTCTCTTCCTTAAAAATGATCGCCTCTGTTTCTTTTGTTGCTTTAAAATAAAGGACATCCCGAAACCAGATGGTATAAATATCAAGGTGATCATATATGTCTTTCTTATTAACGGACAGCTTTCTTGTTAAATCAATCCGTTCTGTATTTTCCAGTCCTTTGGAATGTTTTAAAAACTGGATTGCCGACTGAAGCTTTTCCCCGAACTCCTCGGACTTTGCCAGCTTTTTTGCACTTCCTATTTTTCCCATGGCCAATGCAGCGTAAATATTTGCATAATACTCCGAAAGCTGCATTTCATTGAGCAAATACTCCTTTACCATGCGGTCGCTCAAAGGCTGGAATCCTACACTGCTGCACCTGGATACAATCGTTGGCAAAAGCGCCTCCATATTGTCTGCCAGAAGAATAATGACCGCATACTCCGGCGGCTCCTCCAGTGTTTTTAAAATGGCATTTTGTGCCTGTACTGTCATCATAGATGCATCCGGAACAAGATATATTTTGTATTTGCTTTCAAACGGCTTTATATAAATGTCATCTACCAGCTGTTTTCGAATCTCATCTACACCGATCGATTCCGGCTTTTCGTGTCTGATCTTTATAATATCCGGATGATTTCCACTGAGAGCCTTTTTGCAGGATGGACATTCCATACATGGCTCACCGCTTCCTTTTTCACACAAAAGTGCCATAGCAAACAGTTCTGCCATGGTTCCCTTTCCGCATCCGGCTTCTCCATGAAAGATATATGCATGAAAGCCTTTACCCTTTTGAACTGTATTTCTAAGCATGGCTTTTATTTCACGATAGCCTTTTATTTTTTCATATCCCCTTGCCTCTGCCATAGTCAACCTCTCTTTTCAGCAATGCTTTCTGTTTTCTTCCACAAATTTTTTGATTTCATCAATGCATTCTTCCAGCCTTTTATTGTTTTGGAAACGCCGCACAATTCCAGCCTGAAGCAGCATTTCTTCTTTAAAGTCCTCTTCGTCTGCCAGAAATCTTCGGCACAGCTCCTTGTAGGAAGGCTTTTCCTGCTCCTTTTCTCTTGCAATTGCCCTTAAAAGCCTGATTTCATCTTCTACCTCGATGTAAAGCGGGCATACATTTTCTTCTCCGAAATATGCCTTCATTTTTCCATAGGACTGTGGTGTTCCGATGGTCAGATAGTCCTCTTTTCCTAAGTCAATCTGTCCTTCATCTGCTGTAAAGTAATGCCATACTCCGAAAACCGTATCATAGGCTCTTTCTTCTATAATGCGTCCCTGCTCCCGAAGCTCCTTTAAATGCTCCTCGTCAGTAAAATAATACTCTCTTCCGTCTTCTTCGCCTGCCCTTTTCGGCCTTGTTGTATACAAAACAAGCGGCTTTAAACAGGTGCTCTCATTTTCTAAAAGGGAACTGTATATATGATCCTTTCCGGATGAACTTTTTCCAATTATCATATATATCTTTCCCATAGCTTCCCCTTTTCAAACTTTAAATCGGTACCCAACTCCCCAGATTGTTTCTATATACTGCGGTTTTGCGGTATTCAGCTCAATTTTTTCTCTTATCTTTTTGATATGTACCGTAACGGTAGCAATGTCTCCCACAGATTCCATTTCCCAGATTTCACGAAACAGATCTGCCTTTGTAAACACCTTGTTCGGGTTTGATGCCAGAAATGTCAGAAGATCAAATTCCTTTGTTGTAAAGTTCTTCTCTTCCCCTCTGATCCATACTCTTCTGGCAGATTTGTCTATCTTCAGTTCTCTGATTTCTAAAATTTCATTTTCCTGTACGCTGCTTCCGATCAATCTCTCATATCTGGCCAGATGTGCCTTTACCCTTGCCACAAGCTCACTTGGTGAAAAAGGCTTGATCACATAATCATCTGCTCCAAGTCCCAGCCCACGAATTTTGTCTATATCATCTTTTCTTGCCGAAACCATAAGAATTGGTGTATTTTTCTTTTCGCGAATCCGCCTGCAGATCTCGAATCCATCCATTCCCGGAAGCATCAAATCTAAAAGATAGAGATTAAATTCTTCATTTAATGCTCTTTCCAGTCCTTCTTCTCCATTGTTTTCGATTTCTACCTCAAAGCCTGAGAGCTCCAGATAATCCTTTTCCAGCTCTGCAATAGCCTCCTCGTCTTCAATGATCAGTATTCTACTCACCCAAAGATACCTCCCTGTATTTTCTGAGAACAAAGCTTATCGTTGTTCCCTTGCCTTCTTCTCCCCCGGCCCATACCTTTCCGCCGTGATCTTCAAGAATTTTTTTAACAATGGAAAGTCCTATCCCGCTTCCGCCTCTGGCAGAATTTCTGGAAGCATCTGTTCTGAAAAATCGGTCAAATACCTTTCCCTGATCTTTCTTTGCAATTCCCTTTCCATTGTCTTCAATCTCAACCTGAATAAAATCCCCTTCATCAAGAACCCGAAGCTCTATCTTTCTCTCCTTTTTATCCATGTATTTCACGGAGTTACTAATGATATTATTAATTACCCTGCGAAGCTGCTCTGCATCGGCAATAATAATCGTTTCCTCTTGAATTTCATTTTTATAGCAAAAGAGAACGCTTTCTCTTTCCAGCTCCAACTCAAGCTCTTCCGCACAATCGTTAAAATATTCCCCTACCTCAATTTTGGTAAAGGTATAAGGCATCCGATTGGTATCTATTTTGGAATAAAAGGTAAGCTCATTGATCAGCCTGTCCATCTCATTGGCTTTATTGTATATCGTCCGGATATACTTGTTCATCTTTTCCGGCGTGTCGGCAACTCCATCCATGATTCCTTCGCAATAGCCCTTCACCGCCGTAATCGGTGTTTTCAGATCATGGGAAATGTTGCGGATCAGTTCTTTTCCCTCTGAATCAAAGGTCATCTTTTCTTCCTGGGAGTCCTTCAGCCTTTTGCGCATTGCTTCAAAGTCACTGCAAAGCTCATTTATTTCCTGAACACTGCTTGCTTCTTTTACATGAAAATCCAAATTTCCCTCTTTTATGTTCTGAGCAGCCGTCTTTAAGTTTTTAATCGACTTTGAAACTCCCCAGTAAATCCAAAAGGTTATGCAAAGAGCGGTGATCACCAGTACAACAATCCCGATTACGATCAAATCCGTGATCCACTTCTTTAGGCCCGGATACAAGTTGTTCATGTTTGATACAATAAAGGCGCTTCCCTTTTGTCCATCTGAAAACTTAAAATCCACCTGCTTGATCAGAAGCTGATCCTTTGTCCTTATGTTGGTCCATTCGTCTCCGTTATAAGCCGTATCTCCATAGCTTGGAAGAATTTTCAAAAGTTTTTCATCTGATAACTCATCTGAACCCTTATATAGGATCTCGTCTTCCTCCCGAATGACCAAAAAGGAGTAATCATCCGAAAGTTCTTCATTGAATTCATTCAGGAAGTCCTTATCCCGCATTTTATCGCTGTCTTTGTCTGCCTGTTCTTCCAGTTCCTTCATACTTTCATCTGTAAGCTTTGAAAGCATTAAGGCATTGTTGTACATTCCTTCCCCATCTACTCCGTAGGTTTCCATATTATATTTTGTTGTCATTCGATAAGCTGCAACAATAATGATAATCGGAATGACGCTAATGGCTATAAAAGAAATAAATACTCTTGTACTGAATTTCATGGAATAGCTTTTTCTTTTTTTCTTTCTTTCCATTCTTTTTCCCTGTTCTTACAGCGTTAAATTTCTGCACTCCTGTATATCGCCGATTACAATGCTTTTTTCCTGTGGAAGGTCCTGGCGAAAACGCAGACAGGTTCTTTCACAGCCGCATACCAAAAGGACCCGATCATATTGCTTTTTTACATTCAATAATTCGAACTCTTCCTGCGGATAGCGTGCCATTAACTCTTTTATTTCTGAAATTCGATCAAAACGCGGATTACATCCTCCGCAATATTTTACTCCTATACGCATTTTCCGAAAGCCTTCTCTTTTTTGCCCTATTATCCATCTAAATAATAACACGAAAGCCGAAGCAACTCAACAGATGCTTCGGCTTCAGATTTTTTAAATTTTTATAAATTGCTTTGCTTCATTTTACTCGTAAAGCGGATGCTTTTTGCAAAGCTCTGTCACACCCTGACGAATGTAATCTGCCTTTGCATCGAAGTCTGTACATGCAAGGTAAATATACTCTGCAATCTTCTCCATGTCCTCTTCTACAAATCCTCTTGTGGTAACAGCCGGAGTACCAATGCGGATTCCACTGGTTACAAAAGTCTTCTGCGGGTCATTCGGGATTGCATTTTTATTTACGGTAATGTAAACCTCATCCAGCTTCTTCTCTAATTCCTTACCTGTAATATTGAAGTTTCGAAGGTCAAGCAAAATAAGGTGATTGTCGCTTCCTCCGGAAACCATGTTGAAGCCTCTTTTCTTAAGTGCATTTTCCAGTGCCTTGCAGTTTAAGATGATCTGATGCTGATAAGCTTTAAATTCCGGTTTTAATGCCTCTCCGAAGCAAACTGCCTTTCCTGCAATTACATGCTCAAGCGGTCCGCCCTGGCTTCCCGGGAAGATTGCCTTGTTGATGTCCTTTGCATACTGTTCTTTGCAAAGAATCATTCCGCCTCTCGGTCCTCTCAAAGTTTTATGTGTTGTAGTTGTTACAACATCGCAGTAAGGAATTGGTGACGGATGTTCTCCTGCTGCTACAAGTCCTGCTACATGAGCCATATCCATCATTAAAAGGGCTCCAACCTCTTTTGCAATATCTGAAAGGATTTCAAAATCAAAGGTTCTCGGATAAGCAGATGCGCCTACCAAGAGCATTTTCGGCTTATTTTTTAAAGCCAGCTCTCTGATATTGTCGTAGTTGATTCTCTGGGTAACCGGATCTACTCCGTAAGGAATGAAGTTGTATAATTTACCGGACATGTTGTAAGGTGCGCCGTGGGTAAGATGTCCTCCGTCTGCAAGGCTCATTCCAAGAACAGTATCTCCCGGCTGCAAAAGTCCGAAATAAACTGCCAGGTTTGCCTGTGCACCGGAATGCGGCTGTACATTTACATGCTCAGCACCAAAAAGCTCCTTTGCACGATCGATTGCAATCTGCTCTACCTCATCTACAAACTGACATCCACCATAGTATCTCTTTCCTGGATATCCTTCTGCATATTTATTGGTCAGTACGGATCCCATTGCTGCCATAACAGCAGGACTTACGATATTTTCAGATGCGATCAATTCGATATTTCTTCTCTGACGGGCAAGTTCTCTGTTCATTGCTTCTCCAACAGCCGGATCTGCCTTTGTTACAAGCCCTATTGTATCCATTAAATCACTGTACATTTTTAACCTCCATTCAAACTTCCCTCTGAATTTTTCTTTCAAACTTAGACTCAAGTATAATTTGAATTTTTGATTATTGCAATGCTTTTCTCTGCTGCATACTGAGAACTTGCCGTCTGCAACCTTTCCTGCATACTTTGTCACAGGAAGGCCGCTGCACCTTCCAATGCAGCGGCCCTGAAAAAAGTAAGGTATGAAGAGTTATTTTATTTTTTACTTCCCGGCTTATCGGATTATTTTATAAATCCTACTTGCTTAGAAATAATTTCGATCTGTTCGTCTTTTTTCTTGTTATATTCGACCTTTTTCTCCTCGAAATAGTTGCGTCCGCTTGCATCAATTGACACAATAAGAGGTCCGAATTCTTTTACATGGCAATGCCATAAGGTCTCAGGCATTCCAAGATCCTTCCACTGAGCCTCTACAATTTCCTCTACCTCTGCTGCTGCAACAACAGCGTTTCCAGCCGGAAATACGCAATGGATTGCACCAAAATCTTTGCAGGCTCTTTCCGTATTTTCCTTCATTCCGCCCTTGCCTACAATGACACGTACGCCTGTGGTTTCTACAAATTCATACTCGAATTTTTCCATTCTCATAGAAGTTGTAGGTCCAACAGAAACCATCTCATATTTATCGTCTCCAAGTGGTCTAATGATAGGACCTGCATGGAAAATTGCTGCATTTTTTACATCCACCGGCATATCGCGGCCTTCCTCTACAACTCGTCTGTGTGCTACGTCACGACAGGTGGTAAGGTCACCTGAAAGATATACAATATCACCGATTTTGATGTCTTTTAAGTCTTCTGCTGACACCGGAGTAACCAGAATCTTTTTTCCATCCTTGAATTCAACTGCCATTTTTCTCTCCTCCTCTTAATTTTCCTTGTACTCAAATCCTGTATGTGTATCAATTGTAAAGTTAAGATCTTTATCAAATACAATATGTCCCCTTCTATGGCTCCAGCATCCTACATTTACTGCTACACCAATTGCAGACGGATGACGTGCGGTATTTTCAATATTAACGCCCATAACAGAGTAATTTCCGCCCATTCCCTGCGGTCCAATACCGATTGCATTGATTCCGTCTTCCAAAAGCTTTTCCATTTTTGCGGCATTTGCATTTTCATTGTGAGATCCGATCGGTCTCATAAGAGCTTTCTTTGAATTAAGAGCTGCAGTTTCAACAGATGTTCCGACTCCGACTCCTACAAGAAGAGGAGGGCAGGCATTTAATCCATAGCTTGTCATTCTGTCTAACACAAACTTTGTAACACCTTCGTATCCTTCACCCGGCATAAGTACTGTAGCATTTCCCGGAAGAGTGCAGCCTCCGCCTGCCATGTAAGTATAAATCTCGCACTGATCAGAATTCGGTACTATATCCCACCATACAGTCGGAGTTCCTTTTCCTACATTTTTTCCGGTATTGTACTCATCAAATGTTTCAACTGAATTATGACGAAGTGGAGTCTCAATTGTAGCCTTGATAACAGCCTCTTTCAGTAAAGCCTCAAGATCATCTATAAGAGGGAATTTTGTTCCGCATTTTACCCAGAACTGGATTACACCGGTATCCTGGCAGGATGGACGATCCATCTCGATTGCCAGTGCCTGATTTCGGAACATTGTATCGTAGATAACCTTTGTCATCTGATTGTCTTCCTTATCACGCAGCTCCTTCAGTTTTGCAACAACATCATCCGGCAGTTTTTTTCCTGTAAAGCCTACAAACTGAGCCATAATATCCGTTAATTTTTTTACCTGTGCTTCATTAGACATTTTCACTTTCTCCTTTTTCTACTTTATGCTAAATTTGAAAATTTCTTTTTAATAAAATGGAAATGCAATCGGAAGTATGATCATGCTGACGACTGTGGCAATCACGATAAGAGGCAGACCTGACTTCACATAATCTGTGAACTTGTAACCGCCTATGCCAAATACCATAGTATTTGCCGGCATTCCGATTGGTGTTGCATATGCACATGATCCTCCGATAACGCAAGCCATTAAAACTGCTTTCGGATCTGCTCCCATGCCCTGTGCAATGGAAAGACAAATTGGAGCCATCAGTGCTGTTGTAGCTGTGTTTGACATGAAATTGGTAAGTACACAGCAAATAATAAATACAACAAATGTAAGAAGTAATGGTGACGGGTTGTCTCCAAGTAAACCAATTACAACATCTGCAATTTCCTGGCCTGCACCGGAGCTTTGCAATGCAGTTGCCAGTGAAAGCGTTCCTCCAAAGAGGAAGATTGTTTTTAAATCGATGGATTTAAGTGCATCCTTTTCGGAAATAACGCCGGTTACGATCAGAAGCAATGCACCGATGCATCCGATAATGTGAAGCTTTATACCTATCTGGCTTTCAAAGATCATTCCAAGTAAGGTTGCGATCAGAATGATGAGAGAAAGTGCCTGCTTCCACTTCGGTACATTTGAAAAATCCTTTGCAGCATAAACAGAATCTCCATCCTCTGCTACTTCATGATTTGGAAGAAGCTTGAATCCGATGGTTGCATAAAAGATGATTCCTGCGGCAAGAATCGGAATTCCTACGATTGCATACTCAAAGAAGCCAAAGCTTTCTCCAAGTGCATCCTGCAAAGTGGACTGTGCGATCATATTTCCCGGCGCACCGATCAGGGAAAGATTTCCTCCCATAGCTGCTGCAAATACCAAAGGCATAAGAAGTCTTGATCTTTTAAATCCTGATCTGGCTGCGATACCTACAACGACCGGAATAAGAATGGCAGCGGTTCCTGTATTTGACAGAAATCCACTCATGACACCTACAATGATCATGATTGCTACAATGAGCTTTCTCTCTGATCCGGCAAATTTTGTTACCAGACTTCCGATTTTGTTCGCCATACCTGTCTCAAACAAGGCACCGCCTACTATAAACATTGCTACAAATAAAATAACGTTGCTGTCAATAAAGCCGATGAATGCGTCTTTCCACTCGAGTACTCCCGTAAGAACCAGTCCTACGCACACGATCATGGAAGTCAATCCAAGAGGCAGCTTTTCCGTCACAAACATTACTATGGCAAATGCCAGAAAAATAAGTGTTATGGTTGCTGAACTCATGTTTTTTGTTCCTTTCTGATTTTAAATGCTTTCGCTCTACTTATCTGGGAACTTTACCGGCCGTTTTCTCTCTCCCCTATTTATTGCATATTATAATAAGGGCTTTAGTATTTGTACAATTAATTAGGTTGACTCTTGCATAGTTAAAAGCTATACTTTAAAAAAGATATCGGGAGGATTTCCATGACTATTACTCATTTAGAATATTTTTGCGCCGTTTGCCGCTGCCACAGCATTACCAAGGCTGCCGAAGAACTCTTTGTTTCCCAGCCTACCATATCCATTGCTCTTAAAAAGCTTGAAGATGAATTTCATCTAAAACTCTTTGTTCACGGAAGAAATTCCATTTCCCTAACCCGTGAGGGAGAGGCTTTCTATAAAAAAGCCGAGATTTTACTTCAGCAATGTCAGGACATGTACACAGAATTTTCTGAGCTGAGTACATCCAATCCTCCCATAAAGCTTGCCTTTCCGCCTCTTATGAGTACTGTCTTCTTTCCAAGAATGATCGATGTCTTTAACGAATCCTGTGACATTCCTGTCAGACTGTATGAATATGCTTCTATGAGGGCTCGTGATCTGATTGATTCCGACGAATTAGATATTGCTCTGGTCAATATGGGATATTACAATTTGGAAAAATATAACAATCTGCCTCTTATGGAGGATCAGACGATTTATTGTGTCAGTAAGACACATCGATATGCAAAAGAAAAAAAGATTACCTTTGAAATGCTTGCAGATGAACAGATTATTTTACTGAACACAGATTCTGTACTCAACGACACCATTTTCTCCCGTTTTCACTCTTTGAATATGCACCCAGATGTAAAAATGTACTGCAGTCAGCTTTATACGATTTTGAATTTCGTCCGGGGCGGCCGCTGTGGTGCCTTTCTTTATTCAAGCCTTGCCGTAAATCCAAGGGATTTTGTTCAGCTTCCCTTAGATTCCCCTATTTATTCCAGCTTTGGCCTCATCTGGAAAAAGGATAACTTTACTCCGCTTCGCACCACTCGTTTTATCGAATTTGCAAAAAAATACAATACGTCACCCTATATTCCTGCTTTATGACAACTACAGAAAACACGCTTTGCGCAAAAAAAGAAGTCTATGGAAAACCATAGACTTCTTACCGGAGAAGGAGGGATTTGAACCCTCGCGCCGCGTGAACGACCTACACCCTTAGCAGGGGCGCCTCTTCAGCCACTTGAGTACTTCTCCTCAATGCCTGATTCAAGCATTTTTATGAAATTAGTTACACGCTGTGCAACAAGCGTTATTGTACTAAATTCTTTTCAAATTGTCAATTACTTTTCTTCTACTTCCTCCAATTTTTCCTCTGGAGAATCATTCTCCTCTTCTCTTACCTTGGCAACGCCTGCAACATGAACTCCATCGTCTAAGTTCATAAGCTTCACTCCGGATGTACTGCGATTTTGTATCGAAATGCTCTCACAGCTGGTTCTCATTACAATTCCCTGATCTGTAATAAGCAATACTTCATTTTGGGCAACACAGGATTTAAAACCTACCAGTCTTCCGGTTTTTTCCGTGATCTTATAGCAGCTGATTCCCTTTCCGCCTCTATGGTGTACTGTAAACTTATCTATTGCTGTAAGCTTGCCCATGCCGTTTTCTGTTACACAAAGGACATATTCTCCCTGTATGTCAAGCTGCATGCCTATCACCTGATCATCCTCATCCAGCTTAATTCCTCTCACACCGGAGGATACTCGTCCCATACTTCTTACATCGCTTTCATTAAAGCGAATACACATTCCCTTTGATGTGGCAAGTAAAACATCTCTTTCTCCATCACTGTGCTTCACTTCAATCAGATCATCATCCTCACGAAGGACAATCGCAGTGATACCGCCCTTTCTTACATTGACAAAATCCATTAGCCGGGTCTTCTTTATGACACCTTTTTTCGTAGCCATAAGAAGATATTTTCCCTCTTCGAATTTTTCAATCGGTATGATGGCAGTCACCTTTTCTCCACCCTGAAGCTGCAGCAGATTTACAATTGCTGTTCCTCTTGCCGTTCTTCCTGCCTCCGGGATTTCATAGGCTTTTAATTTATACATTCTTCCCCTATCCGTGAAGAAAAGAAGTGTATCGTGAGTCGTAGTCATAAAGAGATCTTCGATGTAGTCCTCTTCTACTGTCTGCATTCCCTTTATTCCGCGTCCTCCTCTATTTTGAACCCGGAAATTATCCAGTGTCATTCTCTTTATATAGCCAAGATTTGTCTTTGCTATAACAGTAGGCACATCCGGAATCAGATCCTCATCTGTAAAATCATTTTCATCTATTCCGATTCTGGTTCTTCTCTCATCTCCGTATCGATCAGCTACTTCCAGAATTTCTTTCTTTACAACTCCAAGAAGGACTTTTCGATCGGCCAGAATTGCTTTGAATTCAGCAATCTTTTTCTCCAGTTCCTGATACTCTGTCTCAAGCTTGTTTCTTTCCAATCCGGTAAGCGCACGCAGTCTCATATCTACGATTGCCTGTGCCTGAGCTTCTGAAAATCCAAATGCCTCGATCAGATTTGCTTTTGCCTCCTGAGTGTTTGCAGAAGCACGGATGATCTTTATAATCTCATCTATATGATCAAGCGCCTTTAACAGTCCTTCTAAGATATGTGCTCTTTCCTCAGCCTTATTCAAGTCATACTGTGTTCTTCTTCTGACAACATTTTCCTGATGCTCCAGGTAATACTGCAGCATCTGCAAAATATTCAGAACCTTCGGCTGCTGATTTACCAGTGCCAGCATATTTACCCCGAAGCTGTCCTGCAGCTGAGTCATTTTATAAAGCTTATTCAGCATAACATTTGCATTAATGTCTTTACGAAGCTCAATGCATATCCTCATACCATCCCGGTTGGAATGGTCACTGATTGCTGTGATGCCTTCCAGCTTTTTCAGTTTTACAAGCTCTGCTATTTTTTCAATCAGTCTGGCCTTATTTACCAGAAATGGAATTTCTGTGACAATAATCTGGCTTTTTCCGTTTGGAAGAGTTTCAATATTGGTAATCGAACGCACCTTTATCTTTCCTCTTCCGGTCCGGTATGCCTCTTCGATTCCCTTTCTTCCAAGAATCTCAGCTCCCGTTGGAAAATCCGGTCCCTTCACAATTTCCAGAATTTCCTCAATGGATGTTTCCCGATCTTCCTCTACAGTGTTATCTATGATCTTTACCACTGCATCGATCAGCTCTCTTACATTGTGAGGCGGAATGTTTGTCGCCATACCAACTGCAATACCTGTTGTTCCATTTGCAAGAAGGTTCGGATATCTTGATGGAAGGATTGTAGGTTCCTTCTCTGTATCGTCGAAGTTCGGAACAAAATCCACGGTATTTTTATTGATGTCCGAAATCATCTCCATGGAAATTTTGCTCAGTCTTGCCTCGGTATATCGCATCGCTGCTGCTCCGTCTCCGTCTACAGATCCGAAGTTTCCATGTCCATCCACAAGCGGATATCTCGTTGACCAGTCCTGTGCCATATTTACCAATGCACCGTAAATAGAGCTGTCTCCGTGTGGATGATATTTACCCATTGTATCACCGACAATACGAGCACATTTTCTATGCGGCTTGTCCGGTGTATTATTCAGTTCGATCATTGAATACAGAATTCTTCTCTGCACCGGCTTCAGACCATCCCTCACATCCGGGAGTGCTCTGGAAGCAATTACACTCATAGCGTAATCGATGTAAGAATCTTCCATTTTTTTCTTAAGATCAACTTCTTCTACTTGATCAAAAATAGTGTCGTCCATTTATTATCACCTTTTCTGCCTTTTACTTGAACCCTTATCAAATATCCAGATTCTTAACGTCCTTGGCTCTTTCCTCAATAAATTCCCTTCTAGGCTCTACCTTATCACCCATAAGAGTAGTAAAGGTCAGGTCAATTTCCGATGTTTCTTCTTCATTCATGGTTACCTTCAGAAGAATTCTTCTTTCCGGATCCATTGTTGTTTCCCAAAGCTGATCTGCATCCATCTCTCCAAGTCCTTTGTAACGCTGGATCTTGTTGCTGCTGTCTCTTCCCACCTCTGACAAAATGCTTTCCAGCTCTTCATCACTGTAGGCATACCAGACTTTTTTGTTTTTCTCCAGCTTATAAAGAGGCGGCTTTGCCAGATATACATGTCCCTGTTTGATCAGCTCTGGCATAAAACGATAAAGGAAGGTAAGCATAAGAGTTGCAATATGCGCACCATCTACATCGGCATCTGTCATAATGATGATCTTGTCATAGCGAAGCTTGCTTATATCAAAATCCTCGTTTATTCCGGTACCAAAAGCTGTAATCATGGATCTTATCTCTGCATTTCCGTAAATACGATCCAGTCTTGCCTTCTCAACATTTAAAATTTTTCCCCTTAAAGGAAGAATTGCCTGTGTTGCCCTACTTCTTGCCGACTTTGCAGAACCACCCGCAGAGTCTCCCTCAACGATATAAATTTCGCAGTTTTTCGGGTCTTTATCGGTACAGTCTGCAAGCTTACCTGGGAGAGATAAACCATCCAATGCAGATTTTCTTCTGGTCATTTCCCTTGCTTTTCTCGCAGCTTCTCTTGCTCTTTGCGATAAAACGGATTTTTCGATTATGATCTTCGCAACATTTGGATTCTGTTCCAAGTAGAGCTCCAGTTTGTTACTCATAATGCTGTCTACTGCCGTTCTTGCCTCACTGTTTCCAAGCTTCTGTTTTGTCTGTCCTTCAAACTGAGGATCTTCAATCTTTACACTGATAATGGCAGTCATGCCTTCACGGATATCCTCACCGGAAAGATTTGGCTCACTGTCTTTTAAAATCTTATTTTTTCTTCCGTAGTCATTAAAGGTTTTCGTTATGGCATTTCGAAATCCTACTACGTGGGTACCGCCCTCCGGTGTATTGATGTTATTTACAAATCCATAACAGTTTTCCGTATAGGAGTCATTATGCTGCAAGGCAATTTCTACCATTACGCCGTTTTTTTCGCCTTCGACATAAATAATGTCGTCATAAAGCGGCGTTTTGCTTTTGTTCAGATACTCCACAAATTCCTTAATTCCGCCTTCGTAATGGAAGACTCTTTCCTTGATTTCCTCCTCATTTCGAAGATCTCTTAAGGTGATCTTTAATCCCTTTGTTAAAAATGCTGTTTCGCGCAGTCTTGTTTTTAATATATCGAAATCATAAATGACATCCTCAAAAATCGTATCATCCGGCTGAAAGGTAACCTCTGTTCCCGTAAAGGAAGGATCACAGCTGTCAATCACCTTTAAGGATTCCATGGTTTTTCCTCTTTCATATCGCTGGAAATATACCTTTCCCTCCCGGCAGATCTTTACCTCAAGCCAGTTTGAAAGAGCATTTACAACCGAGGCACCAACCCCGTGAAGACCACCGGATACTTTGTATCCTCCACCACCGAATTTTCCTCCGGCATGAAGAATTGTAAATACAACCTCTACTGCAGGAAGCCCGGCTTTGTGATTAATGTCTACAGGTATTCCTCTTCCGTCATCTCTTACAGTAATGGAATTTCCCGGATTAATGCTTACTTCGATATGCTTGCAATATCCGGCCAATGCTTCATCTACTGCATTGTCCACAATCTCATATACTAAATGATGAAGTCCTCTGGAAGAAGTACTTCCGATATACATTCCCGGTCTTTTTCTTACGGCCTCGAGTCCCTCAAGAATCTGAATCTGATCCGCTCCATATTCCTGTTCAACCTTTAATTCGTCCGAATTCATTTATGCCTCCCGCTTTTTATCTATAAAACTTACTGTTCCTTCTTTTACGTAAAACAATCGATCTATTTTTATATTTTGAGTAATCAGATCATCCAGACCGGTTCCGGTAAGAATCGTCTGTGTATCTTTTATTTCACTCAAAAGGTATTCCTGTCTGTGAGAATCCAGTTCTGAAAATACGTCATCCAAAAGAAGCACCGGCATTTCTCCGGTAACCTTTTTTATCATGCTGATTTCTGACAGCTTCAATGACAATGCTGCACTCCTTTGCTGTCCCTGAGAACCAAACTGCCTTATATTTACATCATTTACAAGAATTGAAAAGTCATCTCTATGTGGACCGACACTTGTCTGCTGCAAAATGCAGTCTCTTTCTCTCGCCACCAAAAGCTGTTCTGCAAAATCCGTTTCCAAAACACTCGGTTCATACTTTAACGAAATTTTCTCTTTTCCTCCGGTCAGTTTGCTGTGGAGCGGCTTCATAGTATCCGTCATTTCTGCCAGAAAACGATTTCGGTCTTTTATGACCTTTTTCCCATAAGAAACAAGCTGCTCATCCCATACATCTAAAGTGTCCTTCAGACTTTCTTTTCCCGGCAGCTCTTTCAAGAGCTTATTTCGCTGGTTTAAAACTTTATTATAATCCGAAAGGGTTTTCATATAAAGCCCGCTAATCTGACAAAGCTCCCGGTCTATAAAGCGCCGTCGGTCTGACGGTCCGTTTTTCACTATAAAAAGATCCTCCGGAGAAAAAACAACCACATTTAAAAATCCATACAGTTCAGAAGCCTTCCTTATGGGAAAGCCGTTAATGGCAACTCCTTTTCCTTTTGAAGTCCTTATATGAAGATCAATTTTATGGGCAACTCCCTTTTTTTGAAGTGTAAGTCTGACATGAGCTTCCTTCTCTCCAAAGAAAATCAGCTCTCTGTCTTTACTTCCCTTATGTGATTTCGATGTAGAGCAAAGGTAAACCGCCTCCAAAAGGTTTGTCTTGCCCTGTGCGTTGTCGCCATATAAAAAATTCACTCCCGGAGCAAAGTCTACCGAAGCATTTTTGTAATTTCTGAAATTTTTGCATTCTAAGGATTCAATCCACATCTGCTAACTCCGGTCAATCAATTTTTACTTCTTTCCCCTCATAAGAAAAAGTATCTCCATGATAAAGTTTCCTGCCTCTCCTGGTATCTACTTCTCCATTTACCAAAACCTGACCGTCCTGAATCAGCTCCTTAGCCTCTACCCCATTCTCTGCCAGGCCGGAAAGCTTCAAAGCCTGACCGAGTTTTATAAATTCATCGCGAATGGATATTGTTTCCATACTTCACCTTCTCTTTTAAAATTTTGCTTTTCCCTAATATCATAATATATTTACAGGCAAAATAAGATAAATATAGTTTTCTTCATCATCTCTGATGTAACATGGTGCTTTTCGGTTCAGCAGATAAATTGAAATCTCTTCTTCATCAATTACTTTCAATGCATCCATCATAAATTTCGGATTAAAGCCGATTCGAAGATCTGCACCCTCCTTTTCAATTTCCATGCTTTCCTTCATAGAACCAAAAGAAGAATTTACACTCAAATCCATAGCACCATCTACGATATCAAAAACAATTGGCTTATTGTCATTTTCCTTAACCAAAAGTCCTGCTCGTTCCAAACATTCATAAAGCACTCTTTTGTCTACCTTTATCTTCGTCTGATAATCTTTAGAAAGCATATTGTCGACATTGAAATATTCTCCTTCGATCAGTCTTGAATAAACCAATGTATCATCGAAAGAAAACAGAATATGGTTTTCTGAAAAATAAATATTTACGGTATCTTCCAGATTGTCAGATAAAATCTTGGATATTTCATTGAGTGACTTTCCCGGAACGATGACTTTTTTATCTTCGTAATCCCGTCCCAGGGAAATTTTACGAATTGCGATACGATGTCCGTCCAGTGAGACGATTCTTAATACATTATTTTTGATTTCAAAGAGTTCACCGGTCATTAATTTATTATTTTCGGTAAGATTCAATGAAAAAATAGTTTCCCTTATCATTTCCTTTAAAGTGAACTGGGACATTCCAATCGACATATTTTTCTCCATTTCCGGAGGATATGGAAATTCACTTGCTTCCTGGCCAGGGATATTAAATTCTGCTTTTCCGCAGCAAATTTTCGCAATATATCTGTCATTTACCTCTATGTCAACGAAATTGTCAGGCAATTTACGGATAATTTCAAAGAAAATCTTCGCATCTAATGCTACAATTCCTCTTTCAAGGATCGTACCTTCTACGATCGTTTCGATTGAAAGTTCCATATCATTGGAAAGCAGCTTTATTTCATTGGACTGAGCATCCAGTAAGATGCATTTCAGCAACGGCATTGTAGTATTGGAAGAAACGGCCTTCATAACAATATTAAGGCCTTTCAGCAGAGTGTTTTTTTCAAATGAAAGCTTCATTGTGGATAAGTCCTCCTTTGGTGCAATAAAAAAACAATAAAGATAAAACTATTTATTCATCATCTTAATCATCATTGGTGTGGAAATGTGAAAAAGCATTAAATCATCAGGCTGAGCAAGAAAAAGTCCATCTGAAAAAGTATGTTGAAAGAATATGAATAACATGTGAAAGAAATGTTGATAAAATGAATATTAAATTTCTCCACATAGGGTTAACGTTAATTTCACAGCTTTTCCACAGAAAAAAGTGAAAAAGCATTATTCAGATAAAATTTTCTTAATATTAGAGATATCTTCTTCTACACTTGGCATGTCTTTAATAGAGGATTCAATCTTTCGAATACCATACATAACAGTAGTATGGTCTTTTCCTCCCATGAGATCACCAATGGATTGCAGGTTTGTATTGGTCAGTTCACGGATCAGATACATGGAAAGCTGCCTCGGGTAAGCAATTTTATTGCTTCTTTTGTTTCCGGTAATATCTTCCGGGGAGATTTTGTAGTATTTTGCAACCTCCTGGATAATAACTTCCGGAGAAATCACTTTTTTCGTATCAGGAGTAATGATATCTTTCAGTGCTTTTTGAACCAGTTCCAGGTCAATGTTCTTTTTTTCGATATTTGCCAGAGCAATGACCTTATTCAGAGAGCCTTCCAATTCACGAATGTTGGATTTAACATTTTGTGCAATGTATTCAATGACATTTCGATCTACATATACGCCGTCTAATTCCTGTTTTTTCTGAAGGATCGCAATTCGGGTTTCATAATCCGGACTCTGTATATCTGCCATAAGTCCCCATTCGAATCGGGAACGAATTCGTTCTTCCAAAATGGTCATATCCTTAGGAGGTCGGTCTGAGGATATGATAATTTGCTTTCCGGCACCATGCAGTGAGTTAAAAGTATGGAAAAATTCTTCCTGAGTAGACTCTTTTCCTATAATGAATTGGATATCATCGACTAAAAGAACATCGATATTTCTGTATTTATCCCGAAATTTTGCGATTGCAGAATTATTTCCGTTACGGATCGCATCAATGACTTCGTTGGTAAACTGCTCACTTGTAACATATAAAATGTTCATTTCAGGGTTGTTTTCCATAATAAAGTGGGCGATGGAATGCATAAGGTGGGTTTTTCCAAGTCCAACACCTCCATAAAGAAAAAGAGGATTGTAGCTGGTACCTGGTGATTCCGCAACTGCAAGGGAGGCAGCATGGGCAAATTTATTGTTGCTGCCGACGACAAAAGTGTCAAAGGTGTAACGAGGGTTCAGTCCCGGAA